>NZ_CP034245.1:307986-615972 GCF_003931875.1 Microbacterium sp. 10M-3C3
CGTCGAGCTCTGTGCGGGTCTTGGCGTAGTGCTCGAGGCTCGAGCGCAGGTGGTCGTCGCCACGGTCGGCCCGCAGCAGCGGCAGCAGCGCCCGCGCCGTCTCGCCGACGTCGCCGACGAGGCCGACGTCGATCGGCGTGCGGCGGCCGAGCTGCTCGCCGCGCACGTCGACCTGCACGATCTTCGCCTTCTCGGGGTAGAACTGCCGATACGGGAAGTCGCTGCCGAGCACCAGCAGCGCGTCGCAGTGCTCCATCGCGCGGTACCCCGACGCGAACCCGAGGAGCCCGGTCATCCCGACGTCGAACGGGTTGTCGTACTCGATGTGCTCCTTGCCGCGGAAGGCGTGCACGATCGGCGCCCGCAGCCGCTCGGCGAGCGCCATGACGTCGGCGTGCGCGCCGGCGACGCCCGCGCCGGCGAGGATCGTCACCTTCTTCGCGCCGTCGAGCACGTCGGCCGCGCGGGCCAGCTCCGGCTCGGACGGCACGATGCGCGGGCGCGCGGCGCGGATGGGCGCGGACGGCCGGCGCTTCGGCGCATCCGCGAAGAACACGTCGCCCGGCACCACCACGACCGCGACGCCCTGACGCTCGACCGCGGTGCGCATCGCGATCTCCAGCACCCACGGCATCTGCGCGGGGTCGCCCACGAGCTCGGTGTACACGCTGCACTCGCGGAAGAGCTCCTGCGGATGCGTCTCCTGGAAGTAGTTCGAGCCGATCTCCGCCGACGGGATGTGCGACGCGATCGCGAGCACCGGCACGCGGGTGCGCTGCGCGTCGAACAGGCCGTTGACGAAGTGCAGGTTGCCCGGCCCGCAGCTGCCCGCCACGACCGCGAGCTCGCCGGTGATCTGCGCCTCGCCGGCCGCTGCGAACGCGGCCGCCTCCTCGTGGCGCGTGTGCATCCACCGGATGCCGCCGTGGCGCCGCAGCGCGTCGGTGAAGGCGTTGAGGGAATCGCCCGGGAGCCCCCACACGCGCTCCACCCCCGCGAGGGCGAGGGTCTCGACGATCTGGTCGGCGATGGTGTGCGACATGGCGTCCTTTCGTGGTCGGTGCGGGTTCGGTCAGCGGAGCGCGATCGCGGCTTCGGGCGTGGCCACGCGGAAGCTGAACGACTCCTCGAGGTACAGCTCCACCGCATCCGCCGTGTGCGCCGCGTACCCGAGCGAGATGTCTTGGCCGGATTCGAAGAGGAAGTCGCCGCCGCGCCGGCTCACGACGACCGCGCCGCGGAGGCCCGGCGCCCACACCACCGGTCCGCCGAGCACGCGCTCGAGGTGGTGACGGAGCGGAGCACCGCCGTCGTCGCTGCCGCCGGATACCGCGATCCACGTCGGCGAGTCGAGCGCGATGCCGTACGGCCCGCCGACGCCGGCGCCGGCCAGCGTCTCGACCGCGGAGGCGACGACCGTCGCGAGTGCGCCGAGGTCGCCTGGCAGCGCGAGCGGTGCGTGCGGGGATGCCGCGGTGACCCCCGTGATGCCCGCCGCCTCCCATCCGTCGAGGACGGCGGTGTTCTCCCGGCGCGCGAGACGCGCGGCCGCGTCGTCGAGCGGGCCGAGGTCGGTGTCCGCCGCGCCGCGCGCGTCGGCGTCGAGCTCGTCGCGGGAGAGCGAGAACGCCGCGCGGGCCTCGACCAGGGGCAGGACGCGGCGGCTGCGACCGCGCACGCCGTCGGCGTCGAACGTCGGGCCTACCCGGCCGAGGCTCGTCCCGGAATGCTCCCAGCCGAGCGGGCCGGCGAAGTCGACGAGCGCCCGCGCACCCAGCGCAGGTGCGAGGCGCGTGCGGGCCTCGTGGTCGAGCGTCGCCCACGTGCGCTCCGTGATGGGGGCGAGATGGCGCAGGAGGTGGTTCATCGCGATCCTTTCGCGTCGGGACGGCCGCCGATGGCCAGCGACCCATCGGGAGGAGCGGACGCCGCGCCGTCACCGGATGCGGCGGGCGCGGTCGCCGCGGCCGGTGCGCCGTCGGCGGGCGCGGGCAGGTCGTCGAGGCCGTCGCCCGACGGCGCGAAGAACACCGATCCGGTCAGGGCCGTCGAGAAGTCGAGCAGCCGGTCGTGCAGACCCGGCGGATCGCCGATGAACATGCGCTCGAGCATGCGCTGGATGACCCACAGGTGCCGCGAGTAGCCGGCGAAGTATGTGCCGAACTCGCCGCGACCCGGGCTTCCGAAGGGCATGTTGTCGCGCAGGATCGAATGCTCCACGCCGTCGTCGTCGACGATCGTGGTGAGGGTCTTGTGCGAGCGCTGCCCGCTGTCGGCGTCGGGCAGCTCGATGTTCTCGGCCTTGGTCCGCCCGAGGATCGCCTCCTGCACCTCGGTCGGCAGCGCGCGCCACGCCGACAGCGGATGCACGTACTTCTGCACGACGACGTAGCTGCCGCCCGCGTGGTCGGCGTCCTCGTCCCCGACGAGCACGGCCTCGGGCACCGCCGGCCCGACGGGGTTCGCTGTGCCGTCGACGAAGCCGAGGAGGTCGCGGCGGTCGAACGAGCGGAAGCCGATCGTCTCGTCGACGACGCGCACCGCCGGCCCGAGCGCGTCGAGCAACTGACGTTCGAACTCGAAGACGATGTCCGCCCGTTCGGCGCGGATGTGGAAGAGGAGGTCGCCGGCGGTGGCCGGCGCGGTGTGGGCCGCGCCGACGACGGGCGAGAACGGGCGCAGTTCGCGGGGGAGCGACGCCGAGGTCAGGCGTGGCCATGCGGCCGCGCCGATGCCGACCGTGCACGTGAGGGTGCCGTCGGGGTCGCGGAAGGCGACCGCCTTGATCGATTCCGACAGGCTCGTGAGCACGTCGCGCACGGTGTCGACCGCGTCGGCACCGGCTGCGAGCTCCACGACGAGGAACGTCGCGTGCGAGGTCAGCGCGGCGGTCGGGCGCTGGACGGCGCCCGCCCCCTCATGATCAGCCGGCATCCGCGGCCCGCTCCAGCTCCCGCTCCCAGTCCGCGGGCACACGGCCCGCCGGCCCCGGCACCGGCTGATCGGCCGGATGACTCCGCGGCGGTGCGAGCTCGGGCCCGGCGAGCATCTCGTCGTCGCGGTAGCTGTAGAACCAGTCCTCGCCCGGTTCGAAGCTCTGGATGACGTCGTGGCCCGTGGCGCGGGCGTGCGCGGTCGCGTGGCGGTTCAGCGAGCTGTCGCAGCATCCGATGTGCCCGCATGTGGCGCAGCGGCGCAGATGGAACCACCACGACCCCATCGCGTCGCACTCGACGCATCCGGTGCCCGACGGCGGCACCTCGGGGCGGATGTCGGTCGCGCTCATGCGTGCTCCTTCCGGGTGGGCGGGGGTGCTTCCTGACTATCAGGTCGGGCGCCTCGGATGAAGGGGTGGCGGGTGGCCCCCTCAGGACCACACAGGCGGCGCGTAAGCGTCCCCCATGGATCTGACGCGCTCACGGGCGGATGAGGCGGCGCGCCCGCCGGGCTTAGCGTGGAGGCATGCCCCCTACCGCATTCGATTCGCTCGACGACTACATCGCCCTTCCCCGCATCGAGGCGCTCGCCCTCTCGCCCGACGGCGCGCGCGTCGTGCTGACCGTCGCGACCCTGACGAAGGACGCGACCGGGTACGAGAGGTCGCTGTGGGAGGTGGCTGTCGACGGCAGCGGAGCGCCGCGCCGGCTCACGCGCTCGGCGAAGGGCGAGTCGGGCGCCGCGTTCACCTCGACCGGGGATGTGCTCTTCGTCAGTGCGCGGCCCGATCCCGAGGCCGACGAGGAGGCCGGCCAGCTGTGGCTGCTCCCCGCCGCCGGCGGCGAGGCGCGTCCGGTCACGCGGCTCGCGGGCGGGGCCTCGGGGGTCGCGGCGGCGGCCGCCGCATCCGAGCGCGTCGTCATCACCGCCGACCTCCTGCCCTCGGCCGACACGCTGGAGCGCGACGCCCAGCTGCGCGCCGAGCGCACCACGCGGAAGGTCTCCGCGCTCCTGCACGACCGCTATCCGGTGCGCTATTGGGACCACGACCTCGGGCCGGGTGAGCCGCACCTGCTCGCGATCGATCTCGCGGGCCTCGCCGACACGCTGCCCGCGCTCGCCGCGGAACCGGATGCGGCGGCCGCCGACGAGGCGGAACCGGATGCGGCGGCAGCCGACGCGGACGCCCCCACGCCCTACCCGGCCACTCTGCCCAGGCCGCGCGATCTCACTCCGCGCCCCGGCCGCACCGCCGACACCGCGGGTGTCGCGCTGACACCCGACGGGCGGACGCTCGTGGCGTCGCTGCGCGTCCCTCAGGGCCGCGACGCCCGCTACGCGATCGTCGCGATCGACACCGATTCGGGCGAGCGCCGCACCCTCTTCGACGAGCCGAGCACGTACTTCGAGTCGCCGGCCGTCAGCCACGACGGCTCGCGCATCGCGTTCGTGCGCTCGGCGTTCGCGACGCCCGCGGGCCCCGCCGACCAGGAGCTGTGGGTCGCGGGCATCGACGGCTCCGCGCCGCGGCGCCTGGCCGAGGGGTGGGACCGCTGGCCGGGCTCGGTGCGCTTCGACCGCGACGATGCGGCGCTGCTCGTCACCGCCGACGACGACGGGCGCGGGCCGATCTTCCGGGTACCGCTCGACGGCGGCGCGGTCGAGAAGCTCACGCACGACGACTTCACCTACACGCACGTCGACGTCGACCGGCGCACCGGGGATCTCGTCGCGCTCCGCTCGTCATGGATGCAGCCGCCGCATGCGGTGCGGGTCGCACGCGACGGCGCCGTCACCCCGCTCGCCTCCCCCGCGGCGGTCCCCGACGTGCCCGCGCGCATGGTCGAGGTCGACACGACCGCCGAGGACGGCAGCCGCGTGCGCGCGTGGCTGCTGCTGCCGGCCGGCGCCGAGGCGGAGCATCCGGCCCCCCTGCTGCTGTGGATCCACGGCGGCCCCCTGAACAGCTGGAACGCGTGGAGCTGGCGCTGGAACCCGCAGCTCGCCGTAGCCCGCGGGCACGCGGTGCTGCTGCCCGACCCGGCCCTGTCCACCGGGTACGGCCTGGACTTCATCGCCCGCGGGTGGAACAGCTGGGGCGGCAAGCCCTACACCGACCTCCTCTCGATCACCGACGCCGTGGTGGCGCGCGACGACATCGACGAGACCCGCACGGCCGCGATGGGCGGGTCGTTCGGCGGGTACATGGCGAACTGGGTCGCGGGGCACACCGACCGCTTTCGCGCGATCGTGACGCACGCAAGCCTGTGGGCGATGGACCAGTTCGCCGGCACGACCGACCACTCGCCGTACTGGCAGAGCATCTTCACGCCCGAAGCCGCTCTGGAGAACTCCCCGCACCGGTTCGTGCGCGACATCCGCACACCGATGCTCGTGATCCACGGTGATCGGGACTATCGCGTGCCGATCGGGGAGGGGCTGCGCCTCTGGTCGGAGCTCAACGAGCACTTCGCGGCGGAGGACGGGGCGATCGTGCACCGGTTCCTCTACTTCCCCGACGAGAATCACTGGGTGCTGAAGCCGCAGCACGCCGTCGTCTGGTACGAGACGGTGTTCGCGTTCCTCGCGGAGCACGTGCGTGGTGAAGAGGCGTCGCGACCGGCGGTGCTGGGGTGATCCATCGCGCGCCGTGAGTAGTCTGAGCCGGTGCGGCGGATGCGGGCGACCTGGAACACGGGCGGGATCCTCCTCGTGCTGTGCGGCGTCTTCGCCCTCGTCACGCCGGGCGCGCTCGGCCCCGGTCTCGGCGTGGGTGTCGCGGGGGCGGGCGCCGTGCTGTACGCGGCGGCCGTGCTCGTGTTCGCGATCGGGTTCAGCCGGGCGGCGAGCGTCGTCCTGCGCCGCCCGCTCGGCCTGACCGCGATGGTGGTCGTCGCTGTGTGGCCGCTCGTCGCGCGGCCCGTCGGGGAAGCGCTCAGCGCGGGCGGCCCGGGCCCGTCCGTCGCGGCGCGCGCGTTTTGGGCGGTCGACCTCGTCGTATCGCTCGGCGCGGCGCTGATCGCCGCGGTCCGGATCGGCCGCACCGGCGTAATTCCGCGGCCGTGGGCGTGGGCGCCGCTGTGGGCGCTCGGCGTCTTCGTTGTGTGCGCGGTGGTCCCGCAGTTGGTCGCCGTCGGGGCGCCCAGCGCCGGTGTCGAGCTTGTGCCGCTCTTCTCCGTGCTCGGCGCGATCGGTTCCCTCGCGGGAACCCTCGGGCTCGGCATCCTCGCGCTCGTACTCGCCGCCCAGCTGCGGCCCGGCTCGGTCGAGATCCTCCGCACCCGCTGACCCCGCTGCGATCCGTCGCTAGCCGACGCTCGGCCGGCTCGTCCCGGTCCCGCTGCACGAATTCAGGCTGGGATGCAGAGTCGACGCCGCCGACACCGTGATTCCGCGGGCGGAGCCGCGCCCGCTCGGCCGCCGGCCTGAGTTCGTACCGCGGAAGCCGCATGCGGTGACGCAGCTCGCGACCCGTCGCTCGGCCGGCTCGTCCCGGTCCCGCTGCACGAATTCAGGCTGGGATGCGGGGCCGACGCCGCCGACACCGTGATTCCGCGGGCGGATCTTCGCCCGCTCGGCCGCCAGCCTGAATTCGTACCGCGGAAGCCGGATGCGGTGACGCAGCTCGCGACCCGTCGCTCGGCCGGCTCCCCGGTCCCGCTGCACGAATTCAGGCTGGGATGCGGGGCCGACGGCGGCAGCACCGTGATTCCGCGGGCGGATCCGCGCCCGCTCGGCGGCCAGCCTGAATTCGTGCCGCGGAAGCCGGATGCGGCGCGGGCGGCGCCGCCGATCGTGTCACGCGTACGTGCGGTGGACGTGCCAATGGCCGGCGTCGGCGTAGACGTCGAAGACGATGCTGTCGCCGCTCGGGTCGGTCGCCTGGAAGCGCCAGCCGATCGCCGCATCCGCGGGGGTGTGGGCGCCGTGCGCGCGTCCGTCCCGCAGCAGCACCGTGGGCATGTCGCTCACCGTCCAGCGGCGCCCGGCGTAGAACATCCGCGCCGACACCCCGTCTGCGAGCCACAGCGCCAGGTCGTGCCCGGCGCGCTCGCCGTCCCGCACCGCTTCCATCGCCATTCGTTCAGCGTAGAACATAGCTTCGAAACTCACCACTCCTCTGGACGGCCCGTCCGGAGCATCCGCTAGCGTGACGAGCGTGGCCGCCCCCACCGACATCGACGACGACGTCGATCCGCACGCCGCCGCGCTGCGGTCGGCGTACGGCCGCCAGATCCCGGTCGGCGTCGTCATCGGGGTGCTCGCCGGCACGATCGCGGGCGGGGCGAGCGGCTCGCCCGCGCCCGTCGTAATCGCCGTCGAGTACGGCGTCGTCGGCGTGCTCATCGCGGCGGCTGCCGGCGGCGCGGGTCTTCTCGCGCTGCTCGTCGCCCACGCGATCGCCCCGCGCCCCGCGGTGCGCATGGCCGCCGTGGCGCTGTCCGTCGGACTGGTCGTCGCGGCGGGCCTCCGGGTCGCGCTCGCCGCGTTGTGGTCGCCGCTGTCGGAGGGGGTGCCCTGGGCCGGCATCGCCGCTGCCGTGGTCGCCCTTGCGTGCGCGGCATGGGCCGAGCGTCGGGCCTCGCGCGTCGGCGCGCCGGCCGCGCGAGACATCAGCGCCACGACCAGCGCCGTGTGGCCGGTGATCGGCGGGCTCCTCGGGTTCGTCCTGGGGGCCTTCGCCGTGCTCCTGATCCGCGAGCAGCTTCACATCTCCTGCGCCTTCCTCGCCACGGGCGACGAGCCGGGCGGCTGGGTGTGCGCCGACGGCATCTCGTATCTCCTGCCCGCCCTCGCCTTCGGCGCCCTCGCGCTGACCACGACCGTCGCGGGCGCGCTCGTCGCCGGCCTCGTGCGGCGTGCGGCCGTCGCATCCGGGGTGCTCACGGCCATCGCGGGCCTCGCGGTCGCCGCGCTGCTGGCGCTCACGTGGTACGGCTCGGCGCAGTCCGTGCACAACGCGCCGGAGGGTGTCGTCTCCACCGACTACTGGTTCGCAGCGCTCGGGCCTGCGGCCGTCGTCGCGGGCCTCGCGACGGCCGCGGCCGCGGTCGCGGCGACCCTCCCGACCGTCGGGCGTGCCGGCTTCGTCGCCGGCGCCGGGCTCCTCGCGCTCGCCACCGTCGTGCAGCCGGGCCTCGCGCTGGTCACGATGCCGGCGGCCGGATGCCTCGTGGCCGCCGGTCAGCGCGCCGCGCCGTCGACAGTGCTGCGGCGCCGCTCCGCCGCGAGCGCCGACGCGGTACCCACGCGCGCGCGACGCCACCCGGTCACCGAGTGGGTGCGATCGGCGGAGCCGGTGCTGTGGGCGCTCGCGCCGATCATCGGCGTGGTGGCGTGGGCGTGGAACATCCCCCGGCTGCTCAACGTCGCCGGCTGCGAGGGCGACTGCATCATGGGCCTCGTCGAGCTGGGGGCGGGAGGTCTGCCCATCGCCGCCACCGTGTCGATCTCGCTCGCCGTGATCTTCGCGGCCGTGCTGCACATCACCGGTCGCACACGGGCGTGGGCGGCCGCGACCGCCGTCGTGCTCGTGGTCGCCTCGGTCGCCGCGTCCAGCGTCGCGATCGATGCGGGTTTCGCGCCGATGTTCGCGCGCAACGAGGCGATCGCGAACGGCGACCCGCCGCCTCCCGGCACGGGCCTCAGCGCCGACCCGCCCAGCGATCCCCTCCGGACGCCGCTTCCCGACCCGGTCGGGCAGTGGGGTGCGGCCGTGGCGGGCGAGCCCTTCATCCGGTTCGCCGCGGAGGGCACGTTCGCGATGAACGACGGCTGCAACGCCGCATCCGGCCGCTGGGTCACGCAGCCGGACGGGAGCATGCTGCTCGTCGACCTCGTGCTCCCCGTCTCGCCGTGCGCGGCCCCCGACGGCTGGCTCCTCGTCGCCCGCGGCGCCACGGCGTATCCGCGGTACGTCGAGTTCGTCGACGCGGACGGTGCCGCGATCGGCACGCTCGAGCGGTCGCCCGGATAGCCGCCGCCGTCAGGCGGGGACGACGGCGTCGGGGGAGAGGTCGAGGCGCCGCAGCAGCTGCGCGTTCAGCGCCACCACCACGGTCGACGCCGACATCAGGATCGCGCCAACCGACATCGGCAGGACGAACCCGATCGGCGCGAGGACGCCGGCCGCGAGCGGCACCGAGAGGAGGTTGTACCCGGCCGCCCACCACAGGTTCTGCGTCATCTTGCGATAGCTGGCACGCGAGAGCTCGATGACCGACACGACCGAGCGCGGGTCGTCGCTGGCGAGGATCACCCCGGCCGACGCGATGGCGACGTCGGTGCCGGCGCCGATCGCGATGCCGACGTCGGCGCGCGCGAGAGCGGGAGCGTCGTTCACGCCGTCGCCGACCATGGCGACCTGCCGTCCTTCCGCCTGCAGCTCGGCGACCTTCGCCGCCTTGTCCTCCGGGCGCACGCCGGCGAAGAACCGGTCGATTCCCAGCTCGTCGGCGACGGATGCGGCGACCTCACGCGCGTCGCCGGTGATCATGACGACGTCCACGCCGCGGGCGCGCAGAGCATCGACGGCGCGACGCGACTCCGGACGGATGCCGTCGGCGAGCCGCAGCGCGCCCGCGACGGCGCCGTCCACGATGACGTGCAGCACGATCGCGCCCTCCGCTCGCCACGGGCGGGCAGCGGCGAGCTCGTCGAGCTGCTCCTGCGCGAGGAGGTGCGGCCCACCGACCTGCACCGCGCTCTCGCGCACCCGCGCGCGCACGCCGACCGCAGGCGACGACGAGAAATCGGCCGCGCGCGGCACGTCCAGTCCGCGCTCCTGCGCCGCGCGGACGACGGCGCGGGCGAGCGGATGCTCCGAATCGGCCTCCGCCGCGGCGGCGAGCGCGAGCACGCGGTCGGCGTCGAATCCGCCCATCGACTCGATCGCGGTCACGGTGGGAGCGCCCTCGGTCAGTGTGCCGGTCTTGTCGAAGAGCACGGTATCGACCGTCCGCATGCTCTCCAGGGCCAGGCGGTCCTTCACGAGCACGCCGCCGCGCGCGGCGCGTTCGGTCGCGATCGACACGACGAGCGGGATCGCGAGGCCCAGCGCGTGCGGGCACGCGATGACGAGGACCGTGATGGTGCGCACGACCGCATCGTCGGGCAGTCCGACCAGGGTCCACGCGAGCGCGGTGAGGATGCCGGCGCCGAGCGCGAACCAGAACAGCCACCCCGCGGCGCGATCGGCGAGGCGCTGCGCCCGAGACGAGGAGTTCTGCGCGTCGGCGACGAGCCTCTGGATGCCCGCGAGCGCCGTGTCGGCGCCGACCGCGGTGACCTCGACGCGCACCCCGGAGTCGGTCGCGACGGTGCCGGCGACGACCGGGTCGCCCGTACCGCGACGCACCGGGCGCGATTCGCCCGTGATCATGGACTCGTCCATGCTCGCCGACCCCTGCACGACGCGGCCGTCGGCGGGGATGCGCCCGCCGGGGCGCACGACCACGACGTCGCCGACGGCGAGGTCGGCCGGATCGACCGTCACGGTCGCGTCGCCGACGACCTTCTCGGTTTCGTCGGGGAGCAGCGCCGCGAGCGAGTCGAGGGCCGAGGTGGTCTGCGCGAGCGAGCGCATCTCGATCCAGTGGCCGAGCAGCATGATGACGATCAAGAGCGCCAGCTCCCACCAGAAGTCGAGCTGGTGGTGCACGAGGCCGAGGCCGGCGCCCCACGAGGCGACGAACGCGACCGTGATCGCGAGGGCGATGAGGAGCATCATGCCGGGCGCGCGGGACCGCAGCTCCGCCACGGCGCCGGTCAGGAACGGAGCCCCGCCCCACGCGAACATGACCGTGCCCAGGACGGGGGACACCCACGCCACCCACGCCGCATCCGGCAGCGGAAAGCCGAGCAGCATCGCGAACATCGCGGAGAACCCGACGACGGGGGCCGCGAGGACGAGCATGATCCAGAACAGCCGGCGGAACCGCGCCACGTGGTCGCCGTGGCCGCCGTGGCCGGTGTGGCCGGCGTGGTCGGCATGCACCTCGGGCTGCGCGAGGGCGTGGTGATCGCTCATGATGGCCTCCGGTCGATCGCAAATACCCCTGGGGGGTATGCCGCACAACCCTCCCGACGTCCGCCGCATTCCCACTGCGTCGCCTCACGAATCGGCACAGCGCGTCGTCGAATGTGTGAGGGTGGGAAGCGGTCGCCGTCCGCCGCCGACGTCGAAGGGGGAGAACCGCGCATGACCCAGGTGCCGATCGTGCCGGGTGCCGACGACGCGCTCGCGGACGTCATCGGCGAGCGACGACGCCTCGTGGCGCTCGCCTACCGGATGACCGGCACCCTCGCCGACGCCGAGGACATCGTGCAGGAGACCTACATCCGCTGGTACCGCCTCGATGAGGCCGAGCGCGCCGAGATCCGCAATCCCGCGGCGTGGCTGACACGGGTCGCGAGCCGCGTCGCGCTCGACGTCCTCGGCTCGGCCCGGGTCCGCCGTGAGCAGCACGCCGGGCAGTGGCTTCCCGAGCCGGTGCCGGCCGATCTGTTCGCCGGGACGGCGCTGCCGCCCGCGTCGGCGGGTGCGCCGACGGAGGATCCGCTCGAGCGCGTGACCCTGGACGACGCGGTGAGCATGGCGCTGCTGGTCGTGTTGGAGTCGATGACGCCGGCCGAGCGGGTGGCTTTCGTGCTCCACGACGTCTTCGCGACGCCGTTCGATGAGATCGCCGGCCTCGTCGGCCGGTCGCCTGAGGCCGTGCGCCAGCTCGCGTCGTCGGCGCGGCGCCGCGTGCGCGAACGCCGGAGGGCCGTCGTGCCGCCGGGTGAGCACGACGGCGTCGTCCGCGCGTTCCTCGACGCGGCACGCGGTGGCGACCTGCAGCAGCTCGTGCGGACGCTCGCGCCCTCGGTGGAGCTGCGGTCGGATGGCGGCGGCGTCGTCAGCGCCGCGCCGAACGCCGTCGTGGGCGCCGACCGCGTCGCGCGCTTCCTCCTCGGCATCCTGCAGAAGCGGCCCGATCTCGCCTTCGAGGAGCGTCGGACTGCCGACGGCCTCGGCTTCGCCCTCACGCTCGACGGCCGGCTGTTCGCGATGGCGACCTTCCATGTCGAGGACGCGCGCATCACCGATGTGTGGCTCGTGCTCGATCCCGGCAAGCTGACCGAGTGGCGCGCGATTCCGTGACGCGCCTCACATTCCGTGCCGCTGCGTCGTCGGTGAGATGAGGGCGCGATGCCGGGGACGGACCCCGGCGGCCCGGAGAGGGAGTGCGTCATGCGCATTGCGATAGCCGGCGGCAGCGGAACGGTCGGTCGTCACGTCGTCGCCGCCGCGCGTCGACGGGGCCATGAGCCCGTCGTCCTGTCGCGCGGCAACGGTGTGGACGTCGTGCAGGGCCGGGGGATCGATGCGGCGATCGCGGGCGCCGACGCGGTGATCGACGTCGTGAACGCCACGACGCTGTCGACGCGCCGGGCCGTGGCGTTCTTCGAGACGGCGTCGCGGAACCTCCTCGACGCCGAGGCGCGGGCGGGCACGCCGCACCACGTCGCGCTCTCCATCGTCGGCATCGACGACATCGACACGTCGTACTACGCCGGAAAGCTCGCGCAGGAGCGCGCCGTGCGCGCGTCGGGCGTCCCGCACACGATCGCCCGGGTCGGGCAGTTCCACGAGTTCGCGGAGCAGATCGCGGCCCAGACGACGATCGGCCCGGTCACCCTCGCGCCGACGACGCTCACGCGCCCCGTCGCCGCGCGCGAGGTCGGCGAGCACCTCGTCCGGATCGCCGAGGGTGCGCCGGCCGGTCGGGTCGCCGATCTGGTCGGCCCGCGCGACGAGGTGCTCGCCGACATGATCCGACGGATGTACCGGCACGACGGCATCCGGCGTGCGGTGGTCCAGGTGCGGTTCCCGGGTGCCTACGGCCGGGGTCTCGCCTCCGGCGAGCTGCGTGGCGACGTGTCGCGGACCACGGCGACGACGACCTTCGAGCAGTGGCTCGCCGCCGACCACGTCCGCTCGTCCCACCGATGACTCGTCGCCGAGCAGACGGACGGTGGGCGTGCACTTTCCTGATCGATGATCGAGGTGTCGAAAACGCGCTTGTCCGTTCGCTGTGGGGGTGAAACGGTTCCATTGACGAAAGGACACGACCGTGAAGTACGTCATCATGTTCACCTTCGACCCCGAGCTCGACGCGCAGGTACCGGAGGAGCGGATGCAGGAGCTCTACGGGCGCGCGTACCAGTGGTACGGGGATAACGCGGCGCAGATCGCCGACGGGGGAGCGCAACTGCAGCCCGTCGAGACGGCCACCACGGTGAAGTACGGCGAGAGCGGCACGGTCGTGGCCGACGGGCCGTTCTCGGAGGCCAAGGAGGTCGTCGGCGGCTTCAGCATCATCGATGTGCCCGACATGGACGCGGCGATCGCGCTGGTCCGCACATGGCCGTACCTCGAACTCCCCGGCTGGGGCGTGGAGATCCGCCCGATCCTGACCGTCTCGGGCGAGTCGGGGGCGTGAGCGGTTCGGATGCCGCGGCCCGCCCCGACGCGGGCACGCGGCCGGGAACCGGCGGCGGGGTCGCGGCATCCGATCTCCTCCTCTCGAAAGTCGTGCGCGAGGAGTCGGGACGGATCGTGGCGGCACTGGCACGGTCCCTCGGCAGTCTGGACGTCGCCGAAGAGGCGGTGGCCGACGCCGTCGAGGAGGCACTCCGCGCATGGCGGAAGGGCGGAATCCCGCCCAACCCCGGCGCCTGGCTCACGCAGGCCGCCCGCCACGATGCGCTCGATCGCCTGCGCCGCGAGAAGAGGTACCGCGAGAAGCTGGCGGGCATGGTGCCCGGCAGCGACGCGACGTCCGCGGCGGCCGGAGACCACGGGTCCGCTTCGTCCGGCGACGCTGATGACCGGCTTCCGCTGCTGTTCGGGTGCTGCCACCCCGCACTGGCGCCGGAGGCGCAGCTCGCGCTCACGTTGCGAGCTGTGTGCGGCCTCACCACGGCGCAGATCGCGCGCGCCACGTTCAGCACCGAGTCGGCCACGGCGCAGCGGATCGTGCGCGCCAAGCGGAAGATCGGCGCGACCGGCATCCCCCTCCGGATCCCGGACGGGATCGACCGGGCGGGACGACTCGATATCGTCCTGACGATCGTCTCGGTCATGTACACCGAGGCGCACTTCGTCCCCGGCGGCGACGCCGCTGCGGACCGCGATCTCGCCGACGACGCGATCTGGCTCGCAGGTGTCATCGCGGCCGCGCTGCCGCGTGAACCTGAGGCCCACGGACTGCTCGCGCTGCTGCTGTTCCACCGGGCGCGCGAGTCGGCGCGGTCCGCGGGCGGCGACCTCGTCCTGCTCGTCGACCAGGACCGCTCCCGATGGGACGCTGGGCTCATTTCTCGGGCACGTGTGGAGCTGGAGCGAGCCGCGCGGCTGCGCCGCCCCGGCCGGTGGCAGCTGCAGGCGGCCATCGCCGCATGCCACGCGGATGCAGAGACCGCGGCCGCGACCGACTGGCCGCAGGTGCTCGTCCTGTACGACATGCTGCTCGGCTACGACGCGTCCCCTGTGGTGCGACTCAATCGCGCCGTCGCCTTGGATCGGGTCGGTGCGCCCGTCGCAGCGCTCGCCGAGGTGGACGCCCTGGCGGCCCGGCTCTCCGGGTCGCACCTCTGGCATGCCGTGCGGGCGCATCTGCTGCGCCGGCTCGGACACGACGATGAAGCGCTCGCCGCGGAGGTGCGCGCGGTGGAGCTGACAGCGAACCTCGCCGAGCGTCGACTCCTCGCCGCCCGCACCGGTCGGTGACGTTCGGCGTACGCGGCGTTCGCCGCCGTCAGCCGTCACAGTGACGCCCACTGTCGCGCGCAGATTGCTTCATCATCGGACCCGCACAGGCCGGTCGAGACCTCGACACCGCCCTCTCGCCAGGCAAAGGCAAAACCCCCGCGATGTAGAAGCTACGCGAGGGTTTCTGGGGTGATTGTAACGATCACCCTTGTGGCTCCGACCGGCATCGATCCGGTGACCTTTCGATTTTCAGTCGAACGCTCTACCAACTGAGCTACAGAGCCGCGCAGCATCCGTATCGCGAAGCGACGCGATGCCACGTCCTAGACGAAAGGCCTCCTCGAAAGAAGGCCCGTCGCTCGGAGCGACCCTGACGGGACTTGAACCCGCGACCTCCGCCGTGACAGGGCGGCACGCTAACCAACTGCGCTACAGGGCCATGCTTTTTGAATTGTGTGTCGGTGGAAGTGACCCCAACGGGATTCGAACCCGTGCTACCGCCGTGAAAGGGCGGCGTCCTAGGCCGCTAAACGATGGGGCCGGATGAGCCCCTTCGCCACGCGGCTCGGCGCTCACTTGCCGACGCCCAAGCATACGCAATCCCCGACGGATCCGCCAATCGAGGGCGCGCCTGCCCGCCACCGGGGTGTTCGCCGCTCAGCATGGACGACGGCTCCCTGCGCACAGGGGCTGTTGCTTCTGTGACTGGTGTTGTTACTGTGGATCGAGTTTCTGCCGTGAAGCGAAGGGTGCACGCGTGACGCTGGAACGACTGGACGAGGAGTGCGATTGCGCACCCAGTCCCCGTGAGCGTCGCGCGCTGTGGCCCTCGATGGACCGCCGCAGCGCGCTCGCCCTCGGCGCGATCGGCGCCGTCTCGCTCGGCGTCATCGGCGCGGCCGGCGGCCCGATCCTCTCGCCCGCCCGCGCGATCGAGGGCTACCCCTCGTGGCAGGACGTGCAGAACGCGCGGGCGAACGAGGCCGCGAAGGCCGCCGAGATCACGCGCATCCAGGGCCTCATCCAGGCCCTGGCGGCCGACGTGCAGCGCACGCAGGCCGAGGTCGTGGCGCGTTCGAACGAGTACTACAACGCCCAGCAGGCCTTCCTCGAGGCCGCGTACGAAGCCGACCAGCTGCAGGCCCAGGCCGACGCGAAGCAGGCCGAGGCGGCGGATGCGGCGCAGAAAGCCGGCCGGATCGCGGCGCAGCTGTACCGGAGCGGCGGTGACGACACTCCGCTCGAACTGTTCTTCGCGGGGTCCGCCGCATCCGCCGACGACCTGCTGGCCAAGCTCGGCACGATGGACAAGGTCATCGAGCGCAACCGAACCGTGTACGACCAGGCCGTGCAGGCCCGCAACTCGGCGCAGAGTCTCAGCGATCAGGCCGCCGTCAAGCGCGCCGAGCGCGACCGTCTGCAGCAGGAGGCCGAGGCCAAGCTCGCCGCGGCTCAGGCGGCGGCGCAGGCGGCGCAGGACGCGCTCACCGCGCAGCAGGCGAACCAGGTGACGCTCGAGGCTCAGCTCGCCGCCCTCAAGGACACCACCGCCAAGACGGTCGCCGACTACCAGGCGGGCGTCGAGGAGGAGCGGCGCCGCCGCGAGGAGCGCGAGCGTCGCGAGCGCGAAGAGGCCGATCGCCGTGCCCGTGAGGCCGCTGCGGCGGCTGCGGCGGCGGCCGCTGCCAACCAGGGCGGTGGCGGTGGCGGCGGTGGCGGTGGCGGTGGCGGCGGTGGCGGCGGCTCCGGGTGGGTGCGCCCCTCCTACGCGGGCGTGAGCTCGTGGTACGGCCCGCGGTCGAGCCAGTGCACGCCGAGCTACTGCGCGAGCAGCTTCCACCTGGGCATCGACTTCGGTGCCGGATGCGGCGCCGGCAATTACGCCGCAGCCGCGGGCACCGTCACCTACGCCGGCTGGAATGGCGGCTACGGCAACTACGTGCGCATCGACCACGGCGGCGGCATCGCGACCGGCTACGCCCACAACAGCCGGGTCGTCGTCAGCGTCGGCCAGCGAGTCGGCGCGGGGCAGCAGGTGGGTGTCGTGGGTCTCACCGGCAACGTGTTCGGCTGCCACCTGCACTTCGAGGTGTACCAGAACGGCAAGACCGTCGACCCGGCGCCGTTCCTGCGCGCGCGCGGCGTCGGCGTCTGAGTCGCGCCTCACGCAACGACGAAGCCCGGCCCTCGCGGGAGCCGGGCTTCGCTGCATCCGGTGTCAGAGCGTGTTGGGCGCTTCGCCCTCACCCTGCGTCTTGGTCTGGCCCTCGTGCTCGTCGAAGCGCTCGAACGCCTCGCCGACCAGGCGCTCCGCCTCGGCGGCGCCGGCCCACTCGTCCACCTTGACCCACTTGCCGGGCTCGAGGTCCTTGTAGTGCTCGAAGAAGTGCGCGATCTCCTTCTTGGTCCACTCGTCGATGTCGTCGACGTCCTGGATGTGGTCCCAGCGCGGGTCCTTCGCGAGCACCGCGACGACCTTGTCGTCGCCGCCGGCCTCATCGCTCATCTTCAGCACCGCGACGGGACGCACCTTGGCGAGGATGCCGGGGTAGAGGTCGCGGTCGAGCAGCACGAGCACGTCGAGCGGGTCGCCGTCCTCGCCGAGCGTGTTCTCGAAGAAGCCGTAGTTGGCGGGGTAGCCGAACACCGTGTAGAGGATGCGGTCGAGGAAGACCCGGCCGGTGCCGTGGTCGACCTCGTACTTCACGCGGCTGCCGCGCGGGATCTCGATGACGGCGTCGTACGCGCCCATACGTGTGCTCCTTCGATCAGGGAAATGCCGCGCCCAGCCTAGTGGGGCCGCTCGCTCTCCTCCGTGTCGGGGTCGGCCCTCCCGCTGCTGTCCGTTTCTCAGGAGATTTCACCGCCGGGGGTAAGCCGTGCGGCGGAAAGACGCGGATCCCTCCCCGAGCGACAACGAAATCTCCTGAGAAGCGAGCTGGGAGGGGCGGCACGGGCGCCCGGTAGCGTGGGCGCGTGTACCGCCGCCCGAGCCTCGACCCCGCCGTCGCCGAAGTGCGCCGCGCGGTCCGCGCCGCCCTCGAGCTGCTCCCCGTCGACGGCGACCCCGCCGTGATCGTGGCGCTCTCGGGCGGGGCCGACTCCCTCGCCCTCGCCGCGGCGACCGCGTTCGAGGCGCCCAAGCTCGGCTTCCGTCCCGTGGCGCTCGTCGTCGACCACGGCCTGCAGGCGGGATCGGACGCGGTCGCGGATGCAGCGGCCGCCGCCGCATCCGCCCTCGGTCTCGCCGCCCGGGTCGTGCGCGTCGCGGTCGACGGCGAGGGTGGGCCGGAGGCGGCGGCCCGCACCGCGCGTTACGCGGCGCTGGTGGACGCGGCACGCGCCGAGCGGGCGGCGGCGATCCTCACCGGGCACACGCTCGACGATCAGGCCGAGACGGTGCTCCTCGGACTCGCGCGCGGTTCGGGGGCGACGAGCCTGCAGGGCATGGCGGCCGTCGCGGAGATCGAGGGCGTGCCGCTCGTGCGTCCGCTCCTCGACGTCCGCCGCGCGACCACGCGCGCCGCGTGCGCAGCGGAGGGGCTCGCGCCGTGGGACGACCCGCACAACGCCGACGAGCGCTTCGCCCGGGTGCGCGTGCGGGAGCGCGTCCTGCCGGTGCTCGAGGCCGAGCTCGGCCCCGGCATCGCCGAGGCCCTCGCCCGCACGGCCGAGCAGCTGCGGGAGGACGCGTCCGCGTTCGCCGACATGATCGACGAGACCATCGAGGACATCGTCGAGCACGCCGAGGCGGGCATCTCGGTCTCGGTGCCCGCGCTCGCCGCGAATCCCGCGGCGCTGCGGCACCGCATCATCCGCCACGTGGTCGCGAGCGAGTTCGGCGAGAGCCTGACCCGCCGGCAGACGCTCGAAGTCGCCCGGCTCGTGACGGACTGGGCGGGGCAGGGGCCGATCGACCTGCCCGGATGCAGCGCCCGCCGCGTCGGCGCGCGCCTCGTCTTCACCGCCGCCGGCTGATCCCGCGGGCGCCGCCCGCCTCGATGCGTAGGATCGAACGCATGCGTGCGGCCGACATCCCCGACGACATCTCGCAGGTGCTCCTCACCGAAGAGCAGATCCAGGACAAGCTCGCGGAGCTCGCCGCCCGGGTCGCCGCCGACTACGCCGGCAAGGACCTGCTGCTGGTCGGCGTGCTCAAGGGCGCCGTCATGGTGATGGCCGACTTCGCGCGGCACCTGCCCATGCACATGGAGATGGACTGGATGGCGGTGTCGTCCTACGGCACCGGCACCCGGTCGAGCGGTGTCGTGCAGATCCGCAAAGACCTCGACACCGACCTCCACGGCCGCCACGTGCTGATCGTCGAGGACATCATCGACTCCGGCCTGACGCTCAGCTGGCTGCTGGAGAACTTCGCCTCACGCGGCGCCGAGTCGATCGAGATCCTCGCGCTCCTGCGCAAGCCCGACGCCATGAAGGTGGAGCTCGACTGCCGGTACGTCGGCTTCGACATCCCCAACGACTTCGTCATCGGCTACGGCCTGGACTACGCCGAGCGCTACCGCAACCTCCGCGACGTCGCGGTGCTCGCCCCCCACGTCTACAGCTGACGTACGCCCACGACGAACGCACAGGCCCGGCATAGTCGGCCCGCGTTACTCTGAGACGACCGCCTGAGCGGCGGACTCTCGGATGGAAGGGTCTTGGGCGACGCCCGAACCATGGACTTCAAGAAGCTGACGCGCAACCCGATCCTGTATGTCGTGCTCATCGGGATCCTCCTCATCGTCGGGTTCTCGCTGATCACGAACCTCAACGGGGCCAAGCAGATCTCGACCCAGCAGGGCCTCGAGCTGCTCCAGGGCGGCACGGTGACGGAGGTCACGAACACCGACGGCGACCAGCGCGTGGACATGACGCTGTCGTCGCCGTTCGAGGGTGCGACGCAGGTGCAGTTCTACTACGTGAGCGCGCGCGCCGACGAGGTCGTGCAGGCTATCGACACCGCGGCCCCCTCCGACGGCTACAACGACCTCGTCCCGAAGCCCTCGTGGTTCGACGGCTTCCTCTCCCTCCTGCTCCCGCTGCTGCTGCTCGGCGTGCTCTTCTGGTTCCTCCTCTCCAGCGCCCAGGGCGGCGGCAGCCGCGTGATGCAGTTCGGCAAGTCGCGCGCGAAGCTCGTGACGAAGGAGAGCCCGACGGTCACCTTCCAGGACGTCGCCGGCTCCGACGAGGCGATCGAGGAGCTCCAGGAGATCAAGGACTTCCTGAAGGACCCGGCGAAGTTCCAGGCCGTCGGCGCCCGCATCCCGAAGGGCGTGCTCCTGTACGGCCCTCCCGGAACCGGAAAGACGCTCCTCGCGCGCGCCGTCGCGGGCGAGGCGGGCGTGCCGTTCTACTCGATCTCCGGCTCCGACTTCGTCGAGATGTTCGTCGGCGTCGGCGCGAGCCGCGTGCGCGACCTGTTCAACCAGGCCAAGGAGAACGCCCCGGCCATCATCTTCATCGACGAGATCGACGCCGTCGGCCGTCACCGCGGCGCCGGCATGGGCGGCGGCCACGACGAGCGCGAGCAGACGCTGAACCAGATGCTCGTGGAGATGGACGGCTTCGACCCCAAGGCGAACGTCATCGTCATCGCGGCGACCAACCGCCCCGACATCCTCGACCCGGCGCTGCTGCGCCCCGGCCGCTTCGACCGCCAGATCGGCGTCGACGCACCCGACCTCAAGGGCCGCCAGCGCATCCTCGAGGTGCACGGGCGCGGCAAGCCGCTCGCCGACAGCGTCGACCTCGAGGTCGTCGCGCGGAAGACCCCCGGCTTCACGGGTGCCGACCTCGCGAACGTGCTCAACGAGGCCGCTCTCCTCACGGCGCGCTCGAACGCGCAGCTCATCGACAACCGCGCCCTCGACGAGGCGATCGACCGCGTCATCGCGGGTCCGCAGCGTCGTACGCGCGTGATGAAGGAGAAGGAGAAGCTCATCACGGCGTATCACGAGGGCGGCCACGCCCTCGCCGCGGCCGCGATGAACCACACCGACCCCGTCACGAAGGTCACGATCCTGCCGCGCGGCAAGGCGCTCGGCTACACGATGGTGCTGCCGCTCGACGACAAGTACTCCGTGACGCGCAACGAGCTGCAGGACCAGCTCACGTACGCCATGGGCGGCCGCGTGGCCGAGGAGATCGTCTTCCACGACCCCACCACCGGCGCCTCGAACGACATCGAGAAGGCCACGAGCATCGCCCGCAAGATGGTCACCGAGTACGGCATGACCACCGACGTCGGCCCGGTCAAGCTCGGGTCGTCCTCGGGCGAGGTGTTCATGGGCCGCGACATGGGCCACGGCCGCGACTTCAGCGAGCGCATCGCCGAGCGCGTCGACGCCCAGGTGCGCGCGCTCATCGAGCAGGCGCACAACGAGGCGTACCAGGTCATCAACGACAACCGCGACATCCTCGACAAGCTCGCGCTCGCGCTGCTGGAGAAGGAGACGCTCGACCACCTCGAGCTCGCCGAGATCTTCAAGGACGTCAAGCGCCTCCCGCCGCGTCCGCAGTGGCTCTCCTCGAGCGATCGTCCCGTGTCGCCGCTGCCGCCGGTGGAGGTGCCGCGTCGGTCCGAGCCCGCCGGCGTCGCCGCATCCGTCGAGGCGGAGCAGCGCACCGAGAAGGCCCCGCGCCGCCGCCCGAGCGGACAGGCGCGGCCGGCGACCGCGTAGGCGTGGCCGTCGACCGCGCCCGCGTCGCCGCGATCGTCCACGAGCTGCTCGAGGCGATCGGGGAGGACCCGGACCGTCCGGGCCTCCGCCAGACGCCCGAGCGCGTCGCCGCGGCCTACGAGGAGTTCTTCGCGGGTGTCGGCGCGGATGCGGCGGCCCCGCTCGCGCAGACGATCTCGGTCACGCGCGGTCCCGCCCCCGACACCCTCCCGTCGGGCGCGGTGATGGTGCGCGACATCGCGTTCCGCTCGATCTGCGAGCACCATCTGCTGCCCTTCCGCGGTCGCGCGCACATCGCGTACCTGCCGGGCGAGGAGGTCGTGGGGCTCGGCGCGCTCGCGCGAGTGACGGAGATCCTCTCGTCGCGGCCGCAGGTGCAGGAGCGGCTCGGCGAGCAGATCGCCGACGTGATCGACGACTCCCTGGACTGCCGCGGCGTGCTCGTCGTGCTCGACGCCGTCCACGAGTGCGTCACGATGCGCGGGCCGCGACAGACCGAGTCGTCGACCGTGACGATCGCCGCCCGCGGCGAGCTGGCAGAGCCGTTCGCACGTGCCGAGCTCGTCGCGCTCCTGGGGGCGCGGGCATGAGCGTGATCATGGGCATCGTCAACGCCACGCCCGACTCCTTCAGCGACGGCGGACGCTATCTCGACCCCGACGACGCGATCGCGCACGGCCGCCGCCTGCGCGCGGAGGGCGCCGGCATCGTCGACGTCGGCGGCGAGTCCACGCGCCCCGGCGCGGAGCGCGTCGACCCGCGCCTCGAACGCGAGCGGGTGCTCCCCGTGGTCACCGCGCTCGCGGGCGACGGCATCGTCGTCAGCATCGACACGATGAACGCCGAGACCGCCGTGGCCGCCGCGGCCGCCGGCGCGCGCTACGTCAACGACGTCTCCGGCGGGCTCGCCGACCCCGAGATTCTCGCCGCCGTCGCGGGCACCGACGCCGACATCGTGCTCGGCCACTGGCGCGGCCCCTCCGGCGACATGTACGCGACCGCCGTCTACGACGACGTCGCCCGCGAGGTCGCCGCCGAGCTGACCGGCCGCGTCGAGGCGGCCGCCGCCGCGGGCATCCCCCCGGCGCGCATCGTGCTCGACCCCGGCATCGGCTTCGGCAAGCGCGGTGCGCAGAACTGGCAGACGCTGCGCGCCCTGCCGCAGCTGACGAGTCTCGGACCGCGCGTGCTGATCGGCACGAGCCGCAAGCGCTTCCTCGCCGACGCGCTCGGCGACGACCCGTCCATCGAGCGACGAGACCTCGCGACGGCGGTGACGAGCGTGCTCGCCGCGCGCGCCGGCGTCTGGGGCGTGCGTGTGCACGATGTCGCCGCCACCCGCGACGCCCTGCGCGTCGCCGAACTGTGGGAGTCGCCGTGGACGTCGTAGACGAGATCACCATGACGGGGCTGCGCGTGTTCGGCCGCCACGGCGTGTTCGACCACGAGCGCCGCGACGGCCAGGAGTTCGTGATCGACCTCACCTTGGGCGTCGCGACCACCGCCGCCGCCGCATCCGACGACGTGGCCGACACCGTCCACTACGGCGAGCTCGCCGAGCGGGTCGCCGCGGTCGTCGCGGGCGAGCCCGTGAACCTCATCGAGACGCTCGCGCAGCGGATCGCCGACGCCGCGCTGAGCGACGAGCGCGTGCAGATCGTCACCGTCACCGTGCACAAGCCGTCCGCGCCGATCACGGTGCCCTTCGACGACGTGTCCGTCACGATCCGGCGATCGCGGCCGCTCTCCCGGCCGGCCGGATTCGCCGCGGGACCGCGATGAGCGCCCCCGTGGCCGTGGTCGCGGCGGGGTCGAACCTCGGCGATCGCGTCGAGACGCTCGAGTCGGCGTTCCGCGAGCTCGCCGCGCTCCCGCTCGTCGACCACGTGCGCGTCTCGCGCGCGCTGGAGACCGTCGCAGTGCGCCCCGACGGCGAGGACGCCGACGCGCCCCGCTACCTCAACGCCGTCGCGCTCGTGCGGACGCGCCTCGCGCCGAGCGTGCTCCTGCTCGAGCTGCACCGCATCGAGGCGCGGCACGGCCGGGAGCGGCGCGAGCGGTGGGGCGACCGCACGCTCGACCTCGACCTCGTCGCGTGGGGCGACGTGCGCTCCGACGACGCACGGCTCGTGCTGCCGCATCCGCGTGCCGCCGAGCGCCTCTTCGTGCTCGCACCGTGGCTCGAGCTCGACCCCGACGCGGTGCTGCCCCGCGCCGGCCGCGTCGCCGACCTCGTCGCGCGCCTCCGGGAGGACGGATGAAGCGCACCGGCGCCGGTGTCCTCCTCCTCGTCGCGGCGCTCGGCATCGCGGCCGGCTTCGCGCTCGACAACGTGCTGACCGCGATGGGGCGCCCGACGTTCACGCCCGCGGTGAGCCTGCCGATCCTGCTGCTGCTCCTCGGCGGCATCGTGCTGGCCCTCGCCATCCCGATCTTCCGCGCCACCCGCGGCCGGGCACCGGGGCCGGTCAACCCGTTCCGGGCCCTGCGCATCGCGATCCTCGCCAAGGCGTCCTCCATCGTCGGCGCGGTGACCGGGGGACTCGCCGTGGGGCTGCTCGCGTTCGTCCTGACTCGCCCGGCGACACCGTCGCTAGGCTCGTTGGGAACGGTCATCGCGACCGCGGTGTGCGCAGTGGTGCTCGTCGCGGCGGGGCTGATCGCCGAACAGCTGTGCACCCTGCGGAAGGACGACGATGACGACGAGCCCGGCGGGCCCTCCTCCGGAGTCGACGACGCCCTCCGCTGACGACGACGCGATCCTGGACCGCGCGACGTTCGAGCGCATCCGCGAACCCCGCGGTGCCGCGCGGCTGCCGCTCGGCGACGGCACGTGGCACCAGCTGGCGCGCGCGTATGTCACCGTGCGGCTGATCTCCACCGCCGCGCTGCTCGCGGTCGTGATCGCGGCCGGCTTCGCCGCGCAGACGTGGTCCGGCACGCCGTGGCCGTGGATCCCGGCAGGAGTCATCGCCGCCGGCTGCGTGTGGACCCTCGCGATCACGCCGCGCCAGGCGCGGTCGTACGGCTACCAGCTGCGCCGCGACGACCTCGTGTTCCGCCGCGGCATCCTGTGGCAGCGCATGGTGGCGGTGCCCTACGGGCGGATGCAGCTGATCGACATCACCCACGGACCGCTCGACCGCGGCTTCGGCATCGCGCAGGTGAAGCTCGTCACCGCCGCCGCGACGACCGGTGTCGTGATCCCCGGGCTCACGCAGGAGGCGGCCGAGCGCCTGCGCGACACCCTCATCGACGTGGCCGAGACCCGTCGGACCGGCCTGTGAGCGACGTCCCGCTCCCCGACGCGCCGCCGAGCTCGCCTGCCGCGCTGCCGAGCTCTCCTGCCGCGCCGCCCGCCGAGGATGTGCGCTCGCCGCTCAGCGACGGCGAGTGGCATCGGCTGCATCCGCTGTCACCGCTCCTGCGCGGCGGCCTGTTCCTCCTCGTCGTGATCGGCCTCGTCGTGGCGAACCTGCGCGAGCGCCTCGTCGAGTGGTTCCTGCCGGCGCTCCTGCCCGACGGCGGCGGGGAGGCGCCGCCCGATCCGGTCGACTACGTCCTCGACCACGGCCTGCTGCTGGTCGCGGGTCTCGTGGTGCTCGGCGCGCTGCTCGTGCTGCTGGGCATCTTCTGGCTCTCGTGGCGCTTCCACACCTTCCGGATCACCGGCGACGACGTCGAGGTGCGCTCGGGCGTGCTCTTCCGCACGCACCGGCGTGCGCCGCTCGATCGCGTGCAGGGCGTCAACCTCGTCCGACCGCTCGTCGCGCGGCTGCTGGGCCTGGCCAAGCTCGAGGTGGTCGGCGCCGGCACCGACGGCAACGTCAAGCTCGAGTACCTCTCCACCACGCACGCCGACACGGTGCGCGCCGACATCCTGCGGCTCGCGTCGGGGCGGCGCCTCGCCGAGGCGCGGTCGGCGTCGGCGGATGCGGCGGCACCCCGCGGCCGTGTGCAGCAGGCCGCGGGCGTGGTCGGCGCCGGCATCGCCGGCCTCATCGACGGCGAGGACACCGACGTCGCGCCCGAGTCGGTGGTGCGGATCCCGCCGGCGCGGCTCGCCGCCTCGCGCGTGCTCAGCGGCTCGGTGCTCGGGCTCGCCGTCATCGTCGCGGTCGTGGCCGCCGGCGCGATCTGGCAGGTGCCGTGGCTGCTCTTCACGTTCATCCCGGCCCTCCTCGGCTTCCTCGCCTACGCGGTCCGCTCGTTCGTGAAGGCGCTGCGGTACTCGATCGCCCCCACGTCCAGCGGCGTCCGGGTGACCTTCGGGCTGTTCACGACCGTCACCGAGATCCTCCCGCCCGGCCGTGTCCACGCGCTCGAGGTGCGCCAGTCGCTGTTGTGGCGCCCGTTCGGCTGGTGGACGATCACCGTCAACCGCATCTCCGGCCGCGCGTCGAGCGACACCTCCACCGAGCAGCTGACCACCGTGCTGCCCGTCGGCACCCGCGCCGACGTCGAGCGCGTGCTCGGGCTGCTGCTGCCCGACGTGAACGACGACGAGCGGCGCCTCGTGCTCGACAGCGGCATCGACGTCGGCATCGGCGGCCCGCGCGCCGACGACCCCTTCACGACGACGCCCCGGCGCGGCCGTGTGCTGCGGCCGCTGTCGTGGCGCCGCAACGGCATCGCGCTCGCCGACGACGTCCTCGTGATGCGCCGCGGCGTCGTGTGGCGCACGCTGACCGTGGTCCCCCTCGCGCGGATGCAGAGCATCGGCCTCGAGCAGGGTCCGCTCGCACGCGCGCTGCGGCTCGCGAGCCTCACGGCGCACGTCGTCGCCGGCAGCGCCACCACCTCGCTCGGCGCCCTCGACCGCGACGACGCCGTCGCGATGTTCGCGCGCACCGCCGAGGCCGCGGTCTCCGCCGCCGCATCCGACCGCACGCACCGGTGGGCGCGATGAGCCGCGTGCGCGACGGGCGGCTCGGCGTCGGCGTGATCGGCGGCGGGCGCGTGGGCACCGTCGTCGGAGCGGCCCTGCGCGGCGCCGGGCACGCGTTCATCGGCATCACCGCCGCATCCGACTCCGACCGCCTGGACGCGCTGCTGCCGGGAGTCGACGTCCTCCCCGCCGACGAGGTGGCGCGCCGCGCGGAGCTCGTCGTCGTCGCCGTGCCCCACGACATCCTCCCCGACGTCGTGGCCGGCCTCGCCGACGTCGGGGCGTGGCAGCCGGGGCAGCTCGTCATGCACGTCGACGCCGCATACGGATACGGCGTGCTGGAGCCGGCGCTGCGCAGCGGCGCGATCCCGCTCGCGGTGCACCCGGCGATCAGCTTCACCGGCACGTCGATCGATCTGCGCCAGCTCGCGCAGGGCTATGCCGCGGTCACCGCCCCGGCGCCGGTGCTGCCCATCGCGCAGGCGCTCGCCGTCGAGCTCGGCTGCGAGCCCGTCGTGATCGCCGAGGCCGACCGTCCCGCGTACGCCGAGGCGATCGCCACGGCCACCCAGTTCTCGCGGTCGATCGTGCAGCAGGCGGCGGGGCTGCTCGCGGGCGTGGGGGTGGCGAACCCGGGCGGCTACCTGTCGGCGCTCGTGCGTTCGACGGTCGATCAGGCGCTCGCCGAGAGCACGCCGGCCGGGCCGGACGCGCTGCCCCCGGACGCTACGATCGACGGATGATCAGCACCGTCGCGGGCTTGCGCGCCGCGCTCGCCGAGATCCGCGACGGTCGGTCCGCCGGCTCCGGCGCACCCGCGGTCGCGTTGCTGTCGACCCTCGGCGCCCTGCACGACGGGCACATCGACCTCGTCCGGCTCGCGCAGGAGAGCGCCGACGTCGTCGTGGTGTCGCGCTTCGTCAATCCGCTGCGCTTCCGCACCCGCGACGACGCCGCGGCGTACCCGCAGAGCCCGCGCGAGGACGACGAGCTGCTCGAGTCGCTCGAGGTGGACGTCGTGTTCGCGCCGACCGCGGACGAGCTCCTGCCCGCCGGGTTCGCGACCACGCGCGTGAGCGCGGGAGATCTGGGCCTGCGTCACGAGGGGCGCGCGCGGCCGTACTACTTCGAGGGCCTCCTCACCGTCGAGGCGATCCTGTTCCATCTCGTGCAGCCGCAGGTCGCCGTCTACGGAGAACGCGACCTGCAGCGCGTGTTCCTCGTGCGGCGGATGATCCGCGACCTGTTCTTCGACGTCCGGGTGGTCACGGGGCCGACCGTGCGCGCCGACGACGGCCTGCCGATCTCGTCGCGCATCGCCCTGCTGGACGCCGACGACCGCCGCGCCGCGGCCAAGCTCACGCAGGCGCTCGACGCCGCCGCATCCACCGCCGACCGCGGTGTCGACGCATGCATCGCGGCCGCGCAGTCCGCCCTCATGGGCGAGCCGCGCATCCGTCTGGAGTACCTCACCGTGGTCGACCCGGCGACCTTCCTCCCCGTCGACGAGGGCCATGCCGGGCGGGCGACCGCCCTCATCGCCGCGACGGTCGGTGGGCACCGCTTCATCGACAACACCGACATCTACGTGCACTGACGGCCCGCGGGCGGCGCCGCGGCCGCCGGTAGACTCGGAAGGACCCCGAGGAGAACTTCCGATGACCGACGCGCCCGCGAACGACGCCGCTGACGAGCCCTCCGAGGAGGACGTCTTCGAGCAGAAGGCCGTACGCCTGGCCAAGCGCGAGCGGCTGCTCGCGGAGCGGGCGGATGCGGCGGGCGGGCCGTACCCCGTGACGGTGCCGGTGACGGACACGATCGCCGACGTCCGCGCGCGCTACGGCGACCTCGAGGCCGGGGCCGAGACGGGCGTGACGGTCGGGGTCGCCGGCCGGGTCGTCTTCAGCCGGAACACCGGCAAGCTGTGCTTCGCGTCGCTGCAGGCCGGCGACGGCAGCCGCATCCAGGCGATGGTCTCGCTCGCGAACGTCGGCGAGGAGTCGCTCCAGCAGTGGAAGGAGCTCGTCGACCTCGGCGACCACGTGTTCGTCTCGGGTGAGGTGGTCTCCAGCCGTCGCGGAGAGCTGTCGATCATGGTGAGCGAGTGGGCGATCGCGGCGAAGGCCGTGCTGCCGCTGCCGAACATGTATGCGGAGCTGAGCGAGGAGAGCCGCGTGCGCAGCCGGTTCCTCGACCTCATCGTGCGCGACCGTGCGCGCGAGACGGTCGTCGCGCGCGCGAAGGTCAACGCGAGCCTGCGGCGCACGTTCGCCGAGCGTGACTTCCTCGAGGTCGAGACCCCGATGCTGCAGGTGCAGCCCGGCGGCGCGAGCGCGCGGCCGTTCGTGACGCACTCGAACGCGTTCGACGCGGAGCTGTATCTGCGCATCGCCCCCGAGCTGTACCTCAAGCGCGCCGTGGTCGGCGGCATCGAGCGCGTGTTCGAGATCAACCGCAACTTCCGCAACGAGGGCGCCGACTCCACGCACAGTCCCGAGTTCGCGATGCTCGAGGCCTACCAGGCGTACACGGACTACAACGGCATCGCCGACCTCACGCAGGCCCTCGTCCAGGACGCGGCGATCGCCGTGGCCGGCTCGACGACGGTGACGTGGGCCGACGGCACCGAGTACGACCTCGGCGGCGAGTGGGACCGCCTGTCCATGTACGACTCGCTCAACGACGCGCTCGCCCGGGAGCTCCCCGGCACTGCCCCTGTGACGCCGCAGACGGGGCTCGACGAGCTGCGCGCCATCGGCGCGGCGGCCGGCGCCGACGCACCCGCGCATGAGACCCACGGCAAGTGGGTCGAGGAGCTGTGGGAGCACTTCGTGAAGCCTGGGCTCACCCGCCCGACGTTCGTGATGGACTTCCCCCTCGACACGAGCCCGCTCGTCCGCGAGCACCGGTCGATCCCGGGCGTCGTGGAGAAGTGGGACCTGTATGTGCGCGGCTTCGAGCTCGCCACCGGATACTCCGAGCTCGTCGACCCGGTGATCCAGCGCGAGCGCTTCACCGAGCAGGCCAAGCTCGCCGCGCGCGGCGACGACGAGGCGATGCGCATCGACGAGGAGTTCCTGCGGGCCCTCGAGCACGGCATGCCGCCGAGCGGAGGCATGGGCATGGGGATCGATCGGCTGCTCATGGCCATCACGGGGCTCGGCATCCGCGAGACGATCCTCTTCCCGCTCGTCAAGTAGCCGACCGCTCGTAGACCCACTCCGGCAGGTGTGCGGCGTCGACCATCGCGTGCACGATCGCGGCGAGTCCGTGCGCCGGGTCGATCTCGAGCGCCCATGCCGCGTACTGCGCGGCGTGCGTCGAGCGGCCCACCGCCCACGCGAGCCACGCGCACGCCGACAGGGCGCCGGGGCGGAGGGCGCGGGGGGCGACGGCGGCGAGCCGGCGGGTCAGCGCGAGGGCACCGAGCAGGCGCACAGGGTCGGGCTGAGGGCCCTCGCCCCACATCGGAGCGGCGAGCTCTTCGGGGTACGGGGCGCCGTCGCTCCAGCGCATCTGCGCGTCGAACGCCGCGTCGCCGGCAGCCAGGTCGGCGAACCACTGCATGAGGGCCACGTCGCGCAGGCCCGGGCGGTCGAGGCACCACACGAGCGCGGCCGCGTCGTACGGATCGAGGCGGTCGGCGGCCTCGGCGAGCGCGTCTTCGAACAGCAGCGGCACGTCGTCGAGGCGGCACACGGTCGCGAGCGCCTGCGGTCGGATGCGCTCGCGCTCCCCACCGCCCGCTGTCTCCCCGTTCGGCCGTGCCGTGTCCGTTTCGTCGCCGAAGAGCGCCGTCATGGCGTGACCGATCTCGTCGAGCGCACGCGCCACCCGCTCCTTCGCCGCGAGGTCGGCCGGCGGCAGCTCCGCACCCGAGGCCTGATCGCCGCCGACCGGCGGAAGGCCCGTGGTCGCCGCGTCGGCGGCGCGGATCTCGGCCGCCGCGTGGATGCGCGCCGGCTCGGCGTACGCGACCCACGCGTCGTGGCCGACGCACAGCGCGTCGGTGATCCGCAGGCCGCACATGTCCGCGCGCTGGAGCACCTCCGCCACGAGCGCAGACGCGGGCACGGCCGCGCCGGCGGCGACGGGATCGTCGGTGTAGACGACGAGGGCGACGGCGTCGGCGTGGCGCACCTTGCACACCATGCCGATGGCCGTGGCGCTCATGCTCTCGCGCTCGAGCGGGGGCAGGTCGTCCGGAGGCAGGTCCAGGCGCAGCGCGCCGAGCGTGCGGCTGTCCTCGAACGGGATCAGCACGAGGCTGCGCACCGGGCGGTAGCCGATGAGGTGCGGCACGAGGGCCAGGAAGTCGGCGGCGCCGGCCGCCCGGATCACAGTGGTCATGGCGGCCAGCGTGCGCGGGGGACGGCGATCGAGCGGCGCCGGGTCGCCGCATCCGGGGACAACCGCGGCCGCGGGCGCGCGGGGGACGACGAGTCGGGACGGACGTATCCTGGAGGGGTGGATGCCTACTGGAGTGCCGTGATCTGGTCGCTGCTGCCGACCGTCGCGGTGTCGGTGCTGTTCTTCTTCATCCTCCGCGGGATCCTCCGCATGGACCGCACCGAGCGCAAGGCTTACGCGCGGGTCGAGGCCGAGGAGCGCGCCAAGCGCGGCCTGCCGCCGGTGGATTCCGCCGCCTCCGAGCGCTGACGCCGCGCGCGCGGCCCGTCTGAGCGGCCGCGTCCGCCCCGTTCGATACGCTGGGGGAGCTTCGGACGGGGGTGCAGGTGGTCGACGTCACCTTCGACGCCACATGGTGGGTCGTCGTACTCCTCATCGTGGATGTGACGATCCGCATCACCGCGCTCATCATCGTCCCGCGCAACCGCCGACCCACCGCCGCCATGGCGTGGCTGCTCGCCATCTACTTCATCCCGTACGTCGGCGTGCTGCTGTTCCTGCTGATCGGCAACCCCCGGCTGCCCCGCAAGCTCCGGCGCAAGCAGAGCGCGATCAACGACTACATCCGCGAGACGAGCGCGTCGCTCGAGTTCGGCACGCTGCGCCCGAACGCGCCGGCCTGGTTCCGCTCGCTCGTGCACCTCAACCGCAACCTCGGCGCGATGCCGATCGCCGGCGACAACGGCGCGACGCTCATCTCCGACTACGAGCGGAGCATCGCCGAGATGGCCGCCGCGATCCGACGCGCCGAGCGCTACGTGCACGTCGAGTTCTACATCCTGCAGTCGGATGCGACGACCGACGACTTCTTCCGCGCGCTCGAGGAGGTCGCCGCCCGCGGCGTCGTCGTGCGCGTGCTGCTGGACCACTGGGCCAACCGCGGCAAGCCGTACTACCGCAAGACGCTGCGGCGCCTGAGCGCGATGGGTGCGCACTGGCATCTGCTGCTCCCCGTGCAACCGCTCCGCGGCCGATACCAGCGACCCGACCTGCGCAATCACCGCAAGCTCCTCGTCGTCGACGGCGTCGTCGCGTACATGGGCTCGCAGAACGTCACGGATTCGACGTACAACCTCCGAAAGAACATCCGCCGCGGCCTGCACTGGGTCGACCTCATGGTGCGGGTCGAGGGGCCGGTCGTCGCGAGCATCAACGCCGTGTTCCTCTCGGACTGGTACAGCGAGACCGACGAGGTGCTCACCGACGAGATCGACCTGTTCTCCGTCCGGTCCGGCCCCGGCGACCTCGACTGCCAGATCGTGCCGTCCGGCCCCGGCTTCGACTTCCAGAACAACCTCAAGCTGTTCCTCGGGCTGCTCTTCGCCGCCCGCGAGCGCATCATCATCGTGAGCCCCTACTTCGTGCCCGACGAGGCTCTGCTGCTCGCCATCACGACCGCGTGCCAGCGCGGTGTGCACGTCGAGCTGTTCGTGTCGGAGGAGGGCGACCAGGCTCTCGTCTACCACGCGCAGCGCAGCTACTACGAGGCGCTGCTGCGTGCGGGCGTGCACATCTGGATGTATCCGAAGCCCTACATCCTGCACTCGAAGAGCCTCACGATCGACGACGAGGTGGGCGTCATCGGGTCGAGCAACATGGACATGCGCTCGTTCGGTCTGAACCTGGAGATCTCGATGCTCGTGCGCGGCGAGGAGTTCGTGCGCGACATGCGGGTCGTCGAGGGCCGGTACCGCGACCTCAGCCGCCGTCTCACCCTCGAGGAGTGGCTCAACCAGCCGCTGCGCTCGACGCTGCTCGACAACCTGGCGCGTCTCACCTCCGCCCTGCAGTGACCGGCGGATGCGGCGCCGCCGCCGCATCCGGAATCGTGACGTGCGCGTTACCGGATCCGTCGCCTCCACCCAGGTCGGCTCGCGAGGATGGAAGCCCGCGATTTCCCCCGGAGGTTCCATGTCCGTTCGCGCACGCATGCTCCCCGCCGCCCTGGTCGCGGGGCTCCTCGGTCTCGGCGCGCTCGCGGGCTGCGCGACCGGCGGCCCTGCCGGTCCCGTCGACGTGTCGCCCTCGAGGCCCGGGGCGTCGACACCGGCGGAGGTCGAGGTGTCGGCGGCCTGGCTGGACGGCGGCGACATGATCGGTGTGCTGCTGCGCGGCAGCTCCACGTGTCCGCCGCTCGCCGAGCAGGTCGAGGTGGAGGACGGTGTCGTGCAGGTGTCGCTCGTCGACCGCGACGGCGCGTGCACGCGCGATGCGGTGCTGCGCGGTATCGCCGTGCCGACACCCGAGGGCGTCGACACCGCCGCCGACGTGCCGATCGAGATCCGCGGCGACAGCTACACCGGCCGGACGACGCTCGCCGCGGCGCCCGGTCTCACGCCCGCCGGCGGCCTGGAGGCGGCGCAGCCGAGCGCCGGATGGGCCGGCGCCGACACGATCGCGCTCCTCACGTGGGGCTCATCGAGCTGCCCGCCCGCCATCGCGGATGCGGCGGTCTCGGCGCCCGGCGAGATCGCCGTCACGCTCGCGACCCCGCCCGCCGACCAGATCTGCACGGCCGACATGGCGCCGCGCGTGACGGTCGTGCCGATCGGGGGCGCCGAGCCCGGCACGGCCTACGACCTCGTGCTCACCGGCGGCGCCGCATCCGCCGCCCCCGCCCCGACCCGCATCGCCGTCGCCGGCACCCCGTAGCTCGCCCGCCGCGCACTCCTCCCTCCGTTCGCTCGTCGTATATCCGCGCCTCGACACGGTTTCGACGCGGATATACGCCGAGCGAGCGGTGGGCACCCCTCCTGCACAGCCGCGCGCGGCGAGGTGTGGTGCACGGGATCGGGGCGCCGCGCCCGTGAGGCGGGCGGCGGTGACACCGTCGGGGGATGCGCCGGCTCGACGATCTCCCCGACGCGTTCCCGGTGTCGGCGGGGCGCGCGGCGGGATGGGCGGCGTCGACGCTCGACTCGGCGCGCTTCGAGCGTCCGTTCCATGGCGTGCGCCAGGTGCCGAGCGACGAGCCGCTCAGCCCGCTCGAGGCGCACATCCGCCGCGTCGTCGCCTTCGCATCCGCCGCGAGCGCAGAGGAATTCGTCAGTCACATCAGCGCCGCGGCGGCGTGGGGAATGCCGCTGCCGCCCGGGCTTCCCGGCGACGACATCGACATCAGCGTGCTTCTGCCGCTGCGCAGCCCCCGCGGCCGCGGAGTCCGCGGTCACGCGGTCGCCGAGCATCTCGTGACGGTGGTGGAGCATCCGTCGCTCGCCCTGCGCATCGCCGACCCCGCGACGACGTGGGCGATGCTGGGCGCGCTGCTGTGGCACCCGTACGATCTCGTGGCCGCCGGCGACGCGATCGTGCGCGTGCCGCAGCATCCGCACGACCCCGCGGCGCTGACGACGATCGCGGCTCTCGAAGCGGCGGTGAGGGCCGGCCGGCGCGTCGGAGTGCACGCGCTGCGCGCCGCTCTGCCGCGCATCCGCACCGGGGCCTCGTCCCGGCCGGAGACCTGGGTGCGGCTTCTCCTCGTGGATACGGGGCTGCCCGAGCCGGTCGCGGCGCACGAGGTCTTCGACGGCGACGGCCGGTTCGTCGCGCGCCTGGACCTCGCGTACCCGCGCCGGCGCGTCGCCGTCGAGTACGAGGGCGAGCAGCACCTGACCGACCCGGCCCAATGGGCGCGAGACATCCGCCGCTACGAGGCGCTCGCCGCCCTCGGGTGGACCGTCATCCGCCTCACGCGCGAGGACCTGCACGGCGGATCGGCCGCCGCCCGCGTGCGCCGGGCGCTCGCCGCCGCCCGCGGCTGAGTTCACTCGGCGTATATCGCGGCTCTCGGGCGGATTTCCGCGCGATATACGACGAGCGAGCGGAGCAAACCGGGGGAGAAGCGGGCGAAACGATAAGAAGGCGGGAAGTTGCGGGGCGGACGCAGCCGGGTGCGGGCCCGCGGGTGCGGCACGATGAGAGCCATGGATGCTGCGATCCCGGCGCTGACCGAGGTCCCCCCGCCCCAGTACGTCATGGTCGGCGATGGCGTGCGCCTCGCCACCTACTCGTGGGGCGACGACGACGCGCCGCCCGTGCTGGCCGTGCACGGGTTCGGCTCGAGCACGCGCGACAACTGGGTGAACACGGGCTGGGTGCGGGAGCTCCTGCGCCGCGGGATGCGCGTGCTCGCCGTCGACCAGCGCGGGCACGGCGCGAGCGACAAGCCGCACGACCCGCAGTCCTACGTCATGTCGGCGCTCGTGCACGACCTCATCACGGTGCTCGACACATACCTGCTCGACAGCGTGCGCTACCTCGGCTACTCGCTCGGCGGGCGGGTCGGGTGGCAGTTCGCCGTCGACCATCCCGAGCACGTCGAGCGCGCGGTGTTGGGCGGCATCCCCGACGGCCGCCCGCTGTCGCGGCTCAAAGTCGATCAGGCGCGCGCGTTCGCCGAGCGCGGCGAGCCGGTCGAGGATGCGGTGACCCAGCGATACGTCATGCTCGCCGAGCGCGTGCCGGGCAACGACCTGCGCGCGCTCATCGCCGTGGCGGAGGGGATGCGTCTCGGCACGACCGACCCCGACCCCGCCCGCCCGCCGCTGCAGCCGGTCCTTTTCGCCACCGGCTCGGAGGATCCGATCCTCGAGCAGTCGCGCCGTCTGGCCGGCCTCACCCCCCACGGCGAGTTCTTCGAGATCCCCGGCCGGCACCACACGAACGCGCCCGGGTCGCGCGATTTCCGCACCGCCGGAGCCGACTACATCGCGGCCTGAGCGCGCCGGTATGCCCACGGCGAACACCGGCCCGCTGCATCCGACCGCTCGTTACTCTCGATGTACCGAGCGCGGAAGCGCGCCCGTCGAACCCATCTGGAGGGTTAGAGGATGTTCGAGAGATTCACCGACCGTGCCCGTCGTGTGGTTGTGCTCGCCCAGGAAGAGGCGAAGATGCTCAACCACAACTACATCGGCACCGAGCACATCCTGCTCGGGCTGATCCACGAGGGCGAGGGCGTCGCCGCGAAGGCGCTGGAGTCGCTCGGCATCTCGCTCGACGCCGTCCGCGAGCAGGTCCAGGACATCATCGGCCAGGGCCAGCAGCAGCCGACCGGCCACATCCCCTTCACGCCCCGTGCGAAGAAGGTGCTCGAGCTGTCGCTGCGCGAAGCGCTGCAGCTCGGCCACAACTACATCGGCACGGAGCACATCCTGCTCGGCCTCATCCGCGAGGGCGAGGGCGTCGCCGCCCAGGTGCTCGTCAAGCTCGGCGCCGACCTCAACAAGGTGCGTCAGCAGGTCATCCAGCTGCTCTCGGGCTACCAGGGCAAGGAGCCCGCGGGCGTCGCCACCGGCGCCGGCGAGCAGCAGACCGGCGGCGCGCAGGGCGGTTCGCAGGTGCTCGACCAGTTCGGTCGCAACCTCACGCAGGCCGCGCGCGACAACAAGCTCGACCCGGTCATCGGGCGCGAGAAGGAGATCGAGCGCGTGATGCAGATCCTCTCGCGCCGCTCGAAGAACAACCCCGTCCTCATCGGCGAGCCCGGCGTCGGCAAGACCGCCGTCGTCGAGGGCCTCGCGCAGGCGATCGTGAAGGGCGACGTGCCCGAGACGCTCAAGGACAAGCAGCTCTACTCGCTCGACCTCGGCTCGCTCATCGCCGGTTCCCGCTACCGCGGCGACTTCGAGGAGCGGCTGAAGAAGGTCACCAAGGAGATCCGCACGCGCGGCGACATCATCGTCTTCATCGACGAGATCCACACCCTCGTGGGTGCCGGTGCCGCCGAGGGCGCGATCGATGCGGCGAGCATCCTCAAGCCCCTCCTCGCCCGCGGCGAGCTCCAGACGATCGGCGCCACGACGCTCGACGAGTACCGCAAGCACTTCGAGAAGGATGCCGCGCTCGAGCGCCGCTTCCAGCCGATCCAGGTGGCCGAGCCGAGCCTGCCCCACGCGATCAACATCCTGAAGGGGCTGCGCGACCGCTACGAGGCGCACCACAAGGTGCAGATCACCGACGGCGCGATCGTCGCCGCCGCGAACCTCGCCGACCGCTACATCAGCGACCGGTTCCTCCCCGATAAGGCGATCGACCTGATCGACGAGGCCGGCGCTCGCCTGCGTCTGTCGATCCTGTCGAGCCCGCCGGAGCTGCGCGAGTTCGACGAGAAGATCGCCAAGGTCCGCGAGCAGAAGGAGCAGGCCTCCGAGGAGCAGGACTTCGAGAAGGCCGCGTCGCTGCGCGACGAGGAGAAGTCGCTGCTCGCCGAGCGTCTGCGCCTGGAGAAGCAGTGGCGCTCGGGCGACGTCGCGTCGCACGCGATCGTCGACGAGGGCCTGATCGCGGAGGTGCTCGCGCAGGCCACCGGCATCCCGGTGTTCAAGCTCACGGAGGAGGAGTCCAGCCGGCTCGTCTTCATGGAGAAGGCGCTGCACCAGCGCGTCATCGGTCAGGAGGAGGCGATCGCCGCCCTCTCCAAGACGATCCGTCGTCAGCGTGCCGGCCTGAAGGACCCCAAGCGCCCCTCGGGCTCGTTCATCTTCGCCGGCCCCACCGGCGTCGGGAAGACGGAGCTGGCCAAGGCGCTCGCCGAGTTCCTCTTCGACGACGAGGGCGCGCTGATCTCCCTCGACATGTCGGAGTTCGGTGAGAAGCACACCGTGTCGCGTCTGTTCGGCGCCCCTCCCGGATTCGTCGGATTCGAAGAGGGCGGCCAGCTGACGGAGAAGGTGCGCCGCAAGCCTTTCTCGGTCGTGCTGTTCGACGAGATCGAGAAGGCCCACCCCGACATCTTCAACTCGCTGCTGCAGATCCTCGAGGAGGGTCGCCTCACCGACGGTCAGGGCCGCGTCGTCGACTTCAAGAACACCGTCATCATCATGACGACCAACCTGGGTGCCCGCGACATCGCCGGCGGCCCGGTCGGGTTCCAGGTCGAGGGTGACAACGCCACGTCGTACGACCGCATGAAGGGCAAGGTCAACGAGGAGCTGAAGCGTCACTTCAAGCCCGAGTTCCTCAACCGCGTCGACGACATCATCGTGTTCCCGCAGCTGAGCAAGGACGAGCTCGTGCAGATCGTGGATCTGTTCACCAAGCGCCTGTCCGAGCGTCTGCTCGACCGCGACATGACGATCGAGCTGTCGCAGGCGGCGAAGGAGCGTCTCATCGAGATCGGATTCGACCCGGCTCTCGGCGCCCGGCCGCTGCGTCGCGCGATGCAGCACGAGGTCGAGGACCGTCTCAGCGAGAAGATCCTGCACGGCGAGCTGGAGTCCGGCGACCACGTGAAGGTCGACGCCCAGAACGGCGAGTTCGTCTTCGAGCACGGTCCGCGCGGCGAGAAGGTCGCGATCGGCGTCGGCACCGGCGGGGAGATCTCCGCCACGCCCGACATCGTCGCGGGCAGCTGACACACCGCCACCGAGTTGCGCGAATCGGCGCCTATCCCACCCGGGGTAGGCGCCGATTCACGCAAGGGGGCGGTGGCCGGCGGCCTACGCTGGAGGGATGAGCACGTACACGGTCCGCCACGCACGCACGGCGGATGTCCGCGGCATCCACGAGCTCCTCGAGCCCTACGTACGCCGGCGGATCCTCCTGGGGAAGGATCTCGTGCTGCTGTACGAATCCGTGCAGGAGTTCGTCGTCGCGGAGGAGGACGCGACCGGGCGGCTCATCGGATGCGGCGCGCTCCACGTCATCTGGGAGGACCTGGCCGAAGTGCGCACGCTCATCGTCTCCGACGACTGGCTGCACCGCGGCGTCGGGCGGCGACTCGTCGAGGCGCTCGAGGAGCGCGCGCGGCGGATCGGCGTGAGTCGCCTGTTCTGCCTCACGTTCGAGGTCGAGTTCTTCACGCGGCGCGGTTTCGCGCCGATCGGGGAGCAGGTCGTCGATCCCGACGTCTACTCGCAGCTGGTGCGCAGCCCCGACGAGGGCGTCGCGGAGTTCCTCGACCTCGCTCACGTGAAGCCGAACACGCTCGGCAACACGCGCATGCTCAAGACGCTCTGACGCCCCCCAGGCGTGCCGCGCGGGGGAGCCGCCGGCCCGCGCCTACCCTGGTGGCATGAGCGGCAGCACCCCCCGTCGCCGGCATTCGCCGGCGGTCTACCGACGGCGGCGCCTCGCGGTGCTCCTGCTCGCCGTCCTCGTCATCGGCGCGCTCGTGTGGCTCTTCGTCGCCCAGCCGTGGCGCTCGGTCGCCGCGGTCGGCGACGGGCCGGCCTCGCCGTCGCCCTCGGCCTCCGCGACGGACCCGGCGCCCATACCGACGGACACGGCGGATGCGGCGGATGCGCCGCCGTCCGCGGAGCAGACACCGCCCCCGGACGACACCGCGGCCTCGCCCGAGATGACGCCGACGGCCGAGGGGTGCCTGCCGGCGGACATCGCCGTGGAGGCGCTCACCGACCACCAGGCGTACGCGAGCGGCCAGAATCCGCAGCTGTCGATCCGCCTGACGAACAAGGCCGACGCCGACTGCACGCTCAACGTCGGGACGAGCGCGCAGGCGTTCACGATCTCCAGCGGCTCGGACATCTGGTGGCGCTCGACCGACTGCCAGACCGAGCCGAGCGACATGATCGTGCTGGTGAAGGCGGGGCAGCAGGTCACGAGCGCGGCGCCGCTGACGTGGGATCGGACTCGTTCGTCGACCAGCACGTGCCAGGGCGACCGCCCGGCGGCCCCCGGCGGCGGCGCGACCTACCACCTGAGCGTGTCGATCGCCGGCATCCCGTCATCGACGACCGCCGCGTTCCAGCTCTACTGACCGCGTCTGTCCCCCGAATGGCCGACAGACGAATCGCCGACGAATCGTTATCGTGGGAGAGCTCCTGGTCCACCGGGTGGCAGAGGCTGTCCCCAGCAGCCGGTCTCGTGTTCCCCAAGCGCGAGACGCGCCGCCCGCAGGATGCCGAGGCCCTCTCGAATCCGTCAGCCCCCAACTGGGGGATTCGAGAGGGCCTCCCCCTTCCCGGGGAGCCCCGAACACACGGATGCCGCGATCGCCGAAGCGACCGCGGCATCCGTTTCGTCCGGACCGGTCAGGGTCTGCGCTCGGTCTCGCCGAACACCTCGCCCTCCATCGCGTCGTAGCCCTCCGCCTGCGGGTCGCCGTGCGTGCCGCCGGAGAGCGCGTACTCCTCCTCGGGCGAGAGCACGAGGCGGTGCCGGAAGTACACGCCGAACCCGACCAGCAGGATCGCGTACACGATCGCGATCGCGATGATCGCCGGGAGGAACGTCGGGTTGAGAAGGAAGCCGAGGAAGATGAGCGCCGCGATGACGATCGCGATCACCGCTCCGGGCACGCCCCACGGGCTGCGATAGGGGCGCGCGGCGTCGGGGAACTTCCGCCGAAGCAGGATGAAGGCGATCATCTGCAGCAGGTAGGCCACGACCGCGCCCCACACCGCGATGTTCAGCACGATCGCCCCGGCGAGCGCGCCGGCGCCCTCGTTGAGCGACGCGAGCAGATCGAGCACGACGAGGGCGACGAAGCCGATCACCGCGCCGACGACCAGCGCCACCCACGGCGTCTGACGCTTGCCGGTGAGCGAGAGGAAGCGCGGGTAGTAGCCGGCGCGCGAGAGCGAGTACATGTTCCGGCCGTAGGCGAACATGATGCCCTGCAGCGACGCGAGCAGGCCGATGAGCGCGAAGAGCGCGAGCACGGCGGCGGCCTGATCGCCCACCATGGCGCGGAAGCCGTTGAGCAGCGGCTCGCCCTGGTCGGCGGCTCCGGTGTCCTCCGCGCCGAGGAGGGCGGTGTTGAAGAACAGCACGAGCAGGCCCGTGACGATGAGGGTGCCGCGCGCCCAGAACCCGGCGCGCGGGATGTCGCGGACGGGGTTGTGCGACTCCTCCGCCGCGAGCGGCAGCTCCTCGATGCCGAGGAAGAACCACATCGCGAACGGGAGGGCGAACAGGATCGGCAGAACGCCGTGGGGGAGGAAGGCGTTCCAGCCCGGGTCGGGCGCGATGTTCCACAGCGACCCCCAGTCCAGCGCCGGGGAGAAGAGCGCCATGACCGTGAAGACGACGAGGATGCCGATCGAGATGATGGACACCACGATCGCGAAGCGGAACGAGATGTTCGCGCCGGCGGCGTTCAGGGCGATGAAGACGGCGTACAGGATGATGTACAGCAGCCAGCCGGGGAGGGTGATCCCCAGCAGCGGCTCGAGGATGCCGTTGACGTAGCTGGCGGAGAAGAACACGATGACGGCGGTGGTCGCGACGTACTCGATCGTCTCGGCGGCGCCGGTGACAAGGCCCCCCCACGGGCCCATCGCAGACCGCGCGAACGAGTACGCCCCGCCGGTGTGCGGCATCGCGGCGGCCATCTCGCCGATCGAGAAGATCATGCCGTAGTACATCGCCACGAGGATCGCGAAGGCGATGAGCATGCCGCCGAACCCGGCGAAGCCGATGCCGAAGTTCCAGCCGGAGAAGTCGCCCGAGATGACGGCCGCGACGGCGAGACCCCACAGGCCCCAGACGCCCGCCGACCGCTTGAGCGTGCGCTTCTCGAAGTAGCCCGCGCCGGCGCGGGTATAGGTGGCGCCGGCGACCTTTTGCGCGGCACTCTGTGACTCGGACATGCGACCTCCGCAGATTCGGGTAGCGCGCTCTCGCGCCTTGCGGATGATTGTGGCGGCGTAAAGGTCGACCTGTCTACCTTTGCGTGTAAGTTCCGTGTTACGAATGGAGGGGCCGCGCGCGCGGCGCCGCGAGGGAGGGACGACGGATGGCCGGCAATCTCACGGCGGGCGAACTGGATGCCGCGATCGAGGCGGGCGAGATCGACACCGTCATCGTCGGCTTCCCCGATGCGCAGGGGCGCCTCGTCGGCAAGCGCGTGTCGGCGCGCTTCTGGCGCGACGAAGTGCTGCCGCACGGCGCCGAGGCGTGCAACTACCTGCTATCGGTCGACGTGGACCTGAACACGGTCGACGGGTATGCGATGTCGAGCTGGGAGACCGGCTACGGCGACATGCTGCTGCGTCCCGATCTCTCGACGCTGCGGCGCCTGCCGTGGCAGCCGGGGACCGCGCTCGTGTTCGCCGACCTCGCGTGGGGACACGAGGGCGACGCCGTCGCGCCCTCGCCTCGCAGCATCCTGAACGCGCAGCGCGAGCGGCTGGCCACCGAGGGCCTGATCGCGTACGCCGGGACCGAGCTCGAGTTCATCGTGTTCGACGACTCCTACCGCGACGCGTGGGCCAAGCGCTACCAAGGGCTGACACCCTCGACCGACTACAACGTGGACTACAACCTCCTCGCCACGACGCGGCTCGAACCGCTGCTGCGCGACATCCGCGTCGGCATGGAGGGGGCGGGGCTGTACTGCGAGGGCGTGAAGGGCGAGTGCAACTTCGGGCAGCAGGAGATCGCGTTCCGCTACGCCGAGGTGCTCGAGACGGCCGACAACCACACGCTGTACAAGAACGGCGCGAAGGAGATCGCCGACCGGCACGGCAAGGCGCTCACGTTCATGGCGAAGTTCAACGAGCGCGAGGGCAACAGCTGCCACATCCACCTGTCGGTGCGGGGGCAGGACGGCGCCGCCGTCATGGCCGGCGACGGTCCGCACGGCTTCAGCCCGCTCATGGAGCACTGGATCGCCGGCGTGCTGGTGACCCTGCGCGAGTTCACGCTGCTGTACGCGCCCACGATCAACTCTTACAAGCGCTACGCGAAGGGCTCCTTCGCCCCGACCGGCGTCGCGTGGGGCATCGACAACCGCACGTGCGCGCTGCGGGTCGTCGGGCAAGGGTCGTCGCTGCGCGTGGAGAACCGCGTGCCCGGCGGCGACGTCAACCCCTACCTCGCGCTGTCGGCGATCATCGCCGGCGGACTGCACGGCGTGCGCAACGAGCTGCCGCTGCCGGCGCCCCTGACCGGCAACGCATACGACAACGACGTCGAGCACCTCCCGACCACCCTGCGCGAAGCGGCGGAGCTCTTCGCCGGCTCGACCGTCGCCCGTGAGGCGTTCGGAGACGAGGTCGTCGCGCACTATCTGAACCAGGCGCGCATCGAGGTCGAGGCCTTCGACGCCGCCGTGACCGACTGGGAGCGGATCCGTGGCTTCGAGCGGCTCTGACGCGACCGGGGTGCGCACGCCGGTCATCGGGCTCACGACCTACCTCGAGCGCGCGAAGCAGGGCGTGTGGGACGTGCGCGCGTCGTTCCTGCCCGAGCAGTACCTCGACGGCGTCACCTCGTCGGGCGGCGCCGCGGTGCTCCTGCCGCCGCAGGCGCGGCCGGATGCAGCCGCCCAGGTCGTGCTCGACGGTCTCGACGGGCTCGTGCTGACGGGCGGCCTTGACGTGCAGCCCGAGCTGTACGGCGCCGAGCGCCACCCGCTGACCGATCCGGCGCGCCCCGACCGCGACGCGTGGGAGCTGGCCCTCCTGCGCGGTGCGCGCGAGCGCGGGATGCCGGTCTTCGGCATCTGCCGCGGGCTGCAGCTCATCAACGTCGCCCTCGGCGGCACGCTGCACCAGCACCTTCCCGAAGCGCTCGGCACCGAGCGGTACCGCATCGGCGGCGGCGTCTTCGCCGAGAACACCGTGCGCGTCGAGGACGGCACGCGCCTGGCCGGGCTGGTGGGCGCGGGCGAGCTCGCCGTGCACAGCTACCACCACCAGGGCGTCGACCGCGTAGGTGACGGGCTCGTCGTCACGGCACGCACCGACGACGGACTCGTGCAGGCTTTCGAGACGCCCGACGCGTCGTACCTCGTCGCGGTGCAGTGGCACCCCGAGGAGAACTCCGCCGATCGCCGGCTGTTCGCGGGGCTCGTCGCCGCCGCATCCGCTTTCGCCGAGAGCCGTCAGGGGGTGCCGGCGTGAGCGCCTTCACGGTCGTGAACCCCGCCACCGGGCGGCCCATCCGCGACGTCGAGCTCGCGACCGAGGCGCAGGTCGACGACGCCGTGCGGCGTGCGCTCGCCGCGCAGCGCGCGTGGGCGGCCCTCGCCCCGGTCGCCCGCGCCGACGCGCTCCGCGCCTTCGCGGGGGTCGTCGAGGCGCACGTCGACGAGCTGGCCGCGCTCGAGGTCGCCAACTCCGGCCACCCGATCGGCTCGGCGCGCTGGGAGGCCGGTCACGTCGCGCAGGTGCTCAACTACTACGCCGGCGCGCCCGAGCGGCTGCTCGGCAGCCAGATCCCCGTCGCCGGCGGCATCGACGTCACCTTCCACGAGCCGTACGGGGTCGTGGGGATCATCGTGCCGTGGAACTTCCCCATGACGATCGCCGCATGGGGCTTCGCGCCGGCGCTCGCCGCGGGCAACGCGGTCGTGCTCAAGCCCGCCGAGCTGACGCCCCTCACCGCGCTGCGGCTCGGCGAGCTGGCCCGCGAAGCCGGCCTCCCCGACGACCTGTTCCAGGTGATCCCGGGCGCCGGGCCCGTCGTCGGCCGGCGCTTCACCACCCACCCCGACGTGCACATGGTCGTCTTCACGGGATCGACCGCGGTCGGCACGGAGGTCGCGGCCGAGTGCGCACGGATGCTGAAGCCGGTCACGCTCGAGCTCGGCGGCAAGAGCGCCAACATCGTCTTCGCCGACGCCGACCTCGAGGGCGCCGCCGCGAGCGCGCCCGCCGCGGTGTTCGACAACGCCGGGCAGGACTGTTGCGCGCGCAGCCGCATCCTCGTGCAGCGCAGCGTGTACGACCGGTTCCTCGAGCTCCTCGAGCCCGCCGTGCACGCGTGGCGCGTCGGCGATCCGGCGCTCGAGACGACCGAGATGGGCCCGCTCATCTCCGCCGGCCAGCGCGACCGCGTCGCCGGCTTCCTCGACGGCGTCGACGTCGCCTTCCGCGGCGCTGCGCCCGAGGGCGACGGCTTCTGGCTCGCCCCGACGGTCGTGCACGCGTCGCCGGGCGACCGCATCGCGCAGGAGGAGGTGTTCGGGCCGGTCGTCGCGGTCATGCCCTTCGAGGACGAGGCCGACGCCGTGCGCCTCGCGAACGACACGCGCTACGGGCTGGCCGGCTCCATCTGGACCGAGAACCTCGGGCGGGCCGTGCGCGTGTCGCGGGGCGTCCGCAGCGGCGTGCTGTCGGTGAACTCGCACTCTTCGGTGCGCTACGCCACGCCCTTCGGCGGCATGAAGGCCTCGGGACTCGGCCGGGAGCTCGGCCCCGACGCCGCCGAGCACTTCACTGAGACCAAGAACGTCTTCTACGCCACCGAAGGACAGGACACCGCATGACCATCGACCTCACTCAGCGCCTCGGCGGCCGCGTCGCCATCATCACCGGCGGGGCGAGCGGGATCGGGCTCGCCACGGCTCGCCGTTTCGCGGCCGAGGGTGCGCGCGTGGTGATCGCCGACCTCGACCCGGTCGCGGGCGAGCGTGCCGCCGCCGAGGTGGACGGCGTCTTCCGTCGCGTCGACGTCGCCGACGAGGCATCCGTGGATGCGCTGTTCGACGGCGTGGCCGCCGATCTCGGGTCCGTTGACATCGCGTTCAACAACGCCGGCATCTCCCCGGCCGACGACGACTCGATCGAGACGACCGAGCTGCCCGCGTGGGATCGCGTGCAGGACGTCAACCTCAAGAGCGTCTACCTGTGCTCCCGCGCGGCACTGCGCCACATGGTGCCCGTCGGCCGCGGGTCGATCATCAACACGGCGTCGTTCGTCGCGCTCCTGGGCTCGGCCACCTCGCAGATCAGCTACACCGCGTCGAAGGGCGGCGTGCTGGCGATGACCCGCGAGCTCGGCGTGCAGTTCGCCCGCCAGGGCATTCGCGTCAACGCGCTGTGCCCCGGGCCGGTCAACACCCCCCTGCTGCAAGAGCTGTTCGCGAAGGACCCCGAGCGCGCACAGCGCCGGCTCGTGCACGTGCCGATGGGGCGCTTCGCCGAGCCGGAGGAGCTCGCCGCGGCCGTCGCGTTCCTCGCCTCCGACGACGCGTCGTTCATCACGGCGACGGCGTTCGTCGTCGACGGCGGCATCACCAACGCGTACGTGACCCCGCTGTGAGCGGCGCGACGCGATGACCGAGGCGCCCCTCACCGACCTCCGCCGGGCCGTGTACCGGCCGGTGCGGCAGGGCAACGCGCTCGAGGACACCGTCGCGCGGCTGATCCAGACCGTGCGGCTCGGCGTCGTCGCGCCGGGGGAGTCGCTGCCCTCCGAGCGCGAGCTCGCCGCGCTGTACGGCGTCAGCCGCGATACCGTGCGCGAGGCGATCCGCGAGCTCGCCGACGCCGGCTACCTCGAGTCGCGCCGCGGCCGGTACGGCGGCACGTTCATCGCCGATCCGCCGCCCCGGCCCGCCGCGCCGCCGCGTGTGCCCGCCGCCGAGCTCGACGATGTGCTCGGGATGCGCCGGGTCATCGAGACCGGCGCAGCGCGCTTCGCCGCGGCGCGGACGCTGTCGCGCGCCGACCGCGACGCGCTCCGCGCGCGGTACGAGGCCGCCGCATCCGCCCCAGCCGACGACTATCGGCGCGCCGACACCCTCCTGCACCTCGCGATCGCCGAGCTCGCCGGCGTCCCGTCGCTCGTGCCGCTGGCGGTCGAGAACCGCGCGCGCATCAACGCGTGGCTCGACACGTTCCCGCTCCTGCCGCGCAACATCGAGCACTCCGACGCGCAGCACGAGCGGATCGTCGCGGCGATCCTGTCGGGTCGCGAGGATGCGGCGGCCGCGGCGGTCGCCGAGCACCTCGCCGGGTCGGAGGCGCTCCTGCGCGGGTTCCTCGGCTGAGGCGCGGGCGCGCACCGCGTTAGGGTCGAGGGATGGCCGGGAAGAAGGGGCGCAACGCGCCGGAGCTGGAGTTCCGCAACACCGCGCTGACGGATGCGCTGCAGACGCAGGACATGGCCGCCGTCGCGTTCGCCCTCCGCCACGGGCCCACCGTCGCGCCGCTCATGCGTCCGGCCGACCGCGACAATCCGCTCGACAAGGGCGAGATCTGGACGTACCGCGACCCGAACACCGGGGACGTGGCGCTGCTGCTGTTCAGCGACGCGGCCTTCAAGCCCGAGACGCTGCCGCCGCATGTCGCACTGCAGTCGCCGGCGTGGCTGCGCACGTTCGTGTCGGCGCACCGAGACGACATCACGACCGTGTTCTTCGACATCGCCGGACCGCACCCGATGCAGGCGTCGCCCGCCGATGTCCTCGCCGCACTCGAGGCCTGAGCCCCGGCGCGTGCGTTTGGCACGGGCGAAGCGCGGTGGCAGACTCGGCCGAATGGAGTACGCCATCACCGCGGCCGTGTGCGCCGCCGGACTGGTCCTTCCCGTCGTCCTCGGCCTCGCCGACTCGCGTCGCCGTCGCGCCGGAGCGCCTCGCCGCTGACCCGTCGCGTCCGCCCGGGGGCCGGTCAGAACTCGGGGATGTCGTCGCCGCGGCGCCGGCCCGCGCCGTGCACCTGCAGGTCGTCGAGCGCGTTGCGCAGCTTCTTCGACCGCGCGTCGAGCACAGTGTCGTAGCCGAGTCGCGTGGCCTCCGACAGTCGCTGCGCGGCCTGCGTCACGGGCCGGATCTCGCCCGTGAGCGTCAGCTCGCCGACGGCGGCCGTGCGGTGCGAGATCGTGCGGTGGTTCACGGCGTTGGCGACCGCGATCGCGATCGCGAGGTCGGCCGCGGGCTCGACCAGGCGCACGCCGCCGACGGTCGAGACGTAGACGTCCATCTCCGAGACCTTCACGCGCGCGCGCCGCTCCAGGATCGCCAGCACCATCGCGACGCGCGCGGCGTCGACGCCGTTGACCACGCGACGGGGGTTGGGCGCCTTCGTCTCGATCGTGAGCGCCTGCACCTCGACCGGGATCGCACGTCGGCCCTCGAGGGCGATCGTCACGCACGTGCCCGGCTCGGGGTCGCCGTGCCCGAGGAACAGGGCGCTCGGGTCGGGCACCTCGGCGATGCCCGACCCCGTCATGTCGAAGCATCCGACCTCGTCGGTGGGGCCGAACCGGTTCTTCAGCGCCCGCACGAACCGCAGCGACGTCTGCCGGTCGCCCTCGAAGTGGCACACGACGTCGACGAGGTGCTCGAGGATGCGGGGCCCCGCGATCGAGCCGTCCTTCGTGACGTGCCCCACGATGACGACGGGCAGGTCCCGCTCCTTCGCGACGCGGATGAGGGTCGAGGCGACCTCGCGCACCTGACTTGGATGACCCGCCACGCCGTCGCTGAGCGCGGAGGAGACCGTCTGCACCGAGTCGACGATGAGCAGCTCCGGCTGCACCTCGTCGATGTGCCCGAGGATCGTGGCGAGGTCGGTCTCGGCCGCGAGATACAGCTCGTCGTGCAGCGCCCCGGTGCGCTCGGCGCGCAGCCGCACCTGTGCGGTCGACTCCTCGCCGCTCGCGTACAGCACGCGTCGCCCGGCTCGCGCGCTCTGGGCGGCGACCTCGAGGAGCAGCGTCGACTTGCCGACGCCGGGTTCGCCGCTGAGGAGGATCGCCGCGCCGGGCACGATGCCGCCGCCGAGCACGCGGTCGAACTCGCCGACGCCGCTCGTGCGGCGCGGAGCATCCGCCGTGTCGATCTGCGTGATCGGGCGTGCCGAGCGTGACGCGGCGGGCGCGACCGGCGTGACGGTGCGCGTGATGCCGGTCTGCTCGCCGGCGTCGACGACCGTGCCCCACTGCTGGCACTCGCCGCAGCGGCCCACCCACTTCAGGGTCGTCCAGCCGCACTCGGTGCACCGGTAGGAGGTCGTGGCGGTGCGGCGGGCGGGCATGGTTCTCAGGCTACGCGCCGCCCCCGACATCGCCGCCGAGCGCGCCCGCTCAGCCGTCGATCGTGAGAATCGGGACGCCGCGGGAGTCCGGATGCGGAGCCCGCCCGAGCGCCGGCGCGAGCACCTCGTCGATCACGACCTCGACCACGTAGTGCGTCTCGCCGGCCAGCAGGTGACCGGCGACCGACGCGGCGCCGCGCGCCTTGTCTCCGAGCGCGACGTGCACGTGGGGGACGACCGTGCCGTCGGGGGAGGTCGTGACCGTGCCCGAGCCGATCCCCTCGGCGTAGGTCACCTCCACGGCGTCGACGAGCGGCGCTTCGGGATCGGCGACGGGACCCTCCGCGGCGATGAGGCGGGCGCGGCGGAACGCGCCGCTGAACGTTCCGATCACCGCCTGGACCACGCCGTGGTGGGCGCATGCCGTCGCGAGTGCGGCGAGCACGTCGTCGCCCGGCTCCAGCACGACGAGGAGCCGCCGACCCGTGGTGATCTCTGCGGTCCGCACGTTATACCTCCTACATGTTGACAAGATTCCGCATCCGGGCATGAGCGGCGATCCATCTTCGCCGGAGCTGCCCGGAAAAACGCCACCGTCGTGTTTCGATCCCGTAAAACGTGGCGACCGAAACCGTAACTTGTCGATATCCGCCCTCCCCGTCGCCGTAACGTGAAGAGGGGGCGAACCCGACGCCCCCTCTTCCCCCCTTTCACGAGGAGTCCCTGTGTCCGCGCGCCCCGCGTCCCTGTCCGGTCTCCCGCTGTGGGATGGCGACGCCGATCGCGGCCCGTCGACCATCGCGTGGCAGGCCGGACGGATCACAGACGTCGCGCCCGCGGCCGCCGCGTCCGCCGAGTACTCGATCGTGCCGGGGCTCATCGACACCCACGTGCACCTCGACTCGTCGGCCTCGTCGCGGCCCGGCGACTGGATGACGTGGCCGCTCATCACGCCCGCGTCTGAGCGCTCGCTGCACGTCGTCGCGCACGCCCGGCACGCGGCGGCGGCCGGCATCACGACCCTCCGCGACCTGTCGGGCAGCGACGTCCAGCTCTCCGCCGCCCGCGCGCTCGACGAGGGTCTCATCCCGGGCCCTCGCCTGCTGGTGCACGGCGCGGTGGGCATGACCGCGGGACACGGCGACCTGTTCGTGCCGCCGCACTACCCGCATCGCGCGCCGCTCGCGGACTCGCCCGACGAGTGCCGCAAGCTCGTCCGGCAGTGGGCGCGCTCGGGCGCCGACGGCATCAAGATCTTCACGAGCGGCGGCGTGCTCTCGATCGGCGACAAGGTCGGCTGGCGCAACCAGACGCCGCAGGAGATCGCCGCGACCGTCGACGAGGCGCACGCGCTCGGGATGCTCGTGGCGGCGCACACGCACACCGCCGAGGGCGTCGACATCGCTCTCGAGTTCGGGGTCGACTCGATCGAGCACGGCACGGGCATCGAGGAGCGCCACTGGGAGACGCTGCTGGAGCGCAACCTCCCCGTCGCGCCGACGCTCCTCATCAACGACGCAATCGCCGACCGCCGCATCCCGGTCAGCGACGACGCGGCCGAGAAGGCGCGCGCGGTCGTCGCCGAGCGCGACGCGAACTTCGCCGGCGCGGGTGCCGCCGGCATCCGCTTCGTCCTCGGCACCGACGCGAACGGCATCATGGTGCGCTTCGGCGACCAGCTCGAGGAGCTGCGCCTCATGAAGCGCGCGTTCGAGTGGACGAGCGAGCGCGCGATGCGCGCGGGCACCTCGGATGCGGCGGACGCGATCCGCCTCAGCGGCACCACCGGGCGGCTGCGTCCGGGCCTGGGTGCGGACTTCCTGGTCGTGCGCGGCCGGCCGTGGGAGGACATCGACGTCCTCGTTCCGGAGAACATCGTCGCCGTCGTGGCTCGTGGCGAGCTCATGGCCGGTGCCTTCCCCGACGACGTCACCCCCACAGCAGCCCACCCGGGCACGTAAGGAGATCCCGTGATCCACACCCGCTCCCGCGCCGCGCGCCGGGCCGCGGTGCCGGCCGTCGCCGGCGTCGCGCTGCTCGCGCTCGCCGGATGTGCCGCCGGCACCGCCGAGCAGTCGTCCACCCCTGCCGCCGACCAGCCGCAGGACATCGTCTTCGCGCTCAAGGAGGACCCGGCCTGCATCGACCCGCAGCAGACGTCGGTCACGACGTCGCTCATCGTCGGCCGGCAGCTCACCGACTCGCTCCTGGATCAGAACCCCGACACCGGTGAGATCGTGCCGTGGCTCGCGAGCGAGTGGGAGGTGAGCGACGACCTCACGTCGTACACCTTCACGCTGCGCGACGGCGTGACCTTCAGCGACGGCACGCCGCTGACCTCTGAGGTCGTCGCCGCGAACTTCGACGCCATCAAGGGGCTCGGCGCGGCCGCGTCGCTGGCCAACGGCTACCTCGCGGGCTACGCCGGCACCGAGGTGACCGACGACGCGCACTTCACCGTGAACTTCTCCGCGCCGAACGTGCAGTTCCAGCAGGGCGCCACGACCATGTCGCTGGGCATCCTGTCGGCCGACACCGTCGCGCAGCCCGCGGAGGCGCGCTGCGCCTCGATCGTGGGCACCGGTCCTTTCACACTCGACTCCTACACGCCCAACGACTCCGTCGAGATCGTGCGCCGCGACGGCTACGACTGGGCGTCCGAGCTCCGCGAGCACGAGGGCGAGGCCTACCTCGAGAAGGTGAGCTTCCCGATCATCACCGAGCCGAGCGTGCGCACCGGCGGCCTCGAGTCGGGCGAGTACGACGTCATCCAGGACCTGCCCTACGTCGACGAGCCGCGCTTCAGCACCCCCGACTACCGCCTGTACGCCAAGGCCAACCCGGGCGTTCCCAACTCGTTCGTCGTGAACACGAGCCGCGGCGTGCTCGCCGACGAGAAGGTGCGCCAGGCCGTGACCCAGGGCCTGGACCGCGACAAGATCAACGTGCTCGCCGGCTCGCAGAGCGGGAAGGCCCCCACGAGCGTGCTCACCTCGTCGACGCCCGGCTACACCGACCTCGGCGACGTGCTCGCGTACGACCCGGACGGCGCGAAGGACCTGCTCGAGGACGACGGCTGGACGCTCGGCTCCGACGGCATCTACGCCAAGGACGGGCAGCGGCTGAGCTTCACGGTCACCGCGTTCTACGCGCAGGACGTGCTCGAGGCCGCGCAGATCCAGCTGAAGGACGTCGGCATCGACCTGCAGCTGAAGATGGTCTCTTCGGGCGACTTCTTCGGTGCGATCGCCTCGGGCGACTACGACGCGCTCGGCGCGGGCCTCACGCGCACCGACCCCGACGCCCTCCGCACGCTCCTGTCGACGGCGTCGCCGTCGCGCTGGGGCATCGTCGACGACCCCGAGCTGGAGTCGCTCCTGCAGGAGCAGTCGCAGACGGCGGATGCGGCGGCGCGTCAGAAGCTCGTCGACGAGATCCAGAGCATCGTGGCCGAGAAGGCGTACGTCATCCCGACGCTCGAGACCGTACAGCTGCACGCCTCGCGCGTCGGCGTCGACGGCGTCACGTTCGATTCCGCCTCGCGTCTGCACCTCTACGACGCGCGGGTGGTCTCGGACTGATGGCCCAGCCGGAGCAGCGCGCGGCATCCGCGCGAACGGGAGGGGCGGCCGCGGTCGCCCGCTTCCTCCTCCCGAAGATCGCTCAGTGCGTCTTCGTGGTGTGGGCGACGTACACCGTCGCGTTCGTGCTGATCCACGCGCTGCCCGGCGACCCCGTCCTCGCCGCGCTGTCGCTGCGCGGTGGGGACGCCACCTCCACCGACCCGGCCGAGCTGCAGGCGCTGCGCGAGCGCTACGGCCTGGACGGCCCGCCGTGGCAGCAGTACCTGACTGGGCTCGTGGCCCTCGTGCGCGGCGACCTCGGCATCTCCATCGCGACCGGCCAGCCCGTCGTGGACATGGTCGGTCGCGCGTTCCCCAACACCGCCGCCGTCGCCGTCTTCGCCCTCATCCTCGGCTTCGTGGGCGCGCTGGCCTTCACGGTGTGGGCGTACGTCGCCCGCTTGGCATGGCTGCGCGGCGTCGTCACGCAGATTCCGCCGCTCGGCATCGCGACCCCCGCCTTCCTCACCGGGCTCGTGCTGATCAGCGTGTTCTCGTTCGGACTCGGCTGGTTCCCCGCATCCGGCAGCACCGGCTTCGCGAGCATCGTGCTGCCGGGCATCACGCTCGCCCTCCCGACCGGTGCGATCTTCTTCCAGGTGTTCTCCGCGGCCGTGTTCGACGCCGGCGCGAGCCCGTTCGTCTTCACCGCGAATGCGAAGGGCCTCGCGCAGCGCACGGTCGTCGTGCGGCACGTGCTGCGCAACGCCCTGCTCCCCTCGATCACGATCATCGGCCTGCAGATCGGCTACCTCGCTGGAGGCACCGCGGTCGTGGAGACCGTCTTCTCGCGCGACGGCATCGGCCGCCTCACGGTGGACGCCGTTCTCGCGCGCGACATCAACGTCGTCATGGGCGTCGTGGTCGTCGTCTCGGTCGTCTACGCCGTCGTCACGCTCGTGGTCGACGGCCTGTACGGCGTCATCGACCCGCGCACGCGCACACGCCTGACCGACGGCCGCCGCCGCCCGCGCGCGGCCGTCGCGGAGGTCGCCGGATGAGCCTCCTCCGCAAGCCCGGGCTCATCGTCTCGGCGCTGTTCCTCGCGCTCGTCGTCGCGGCGATCCTCGCGCCGCCGCTGCTGGCGCCGTACGACCCCTACGACTCGGTCGGCTCGGCGCGTCTCGCACCGCCGAGCGCCGAGCACCTCTTCGGCACCGACCACCTCGCCCGCGACGTCTTCTCGCGCGTCGTCTACGGCGCGCAGCTGTCGGTCTCGGCCGCCGTCCTCGCGGTCGTCGCCGGCGCGCTCATCGGCTCGATCGTGGGACTGGTCACGGGCTACGTCGGCGGCCCGGTCGACTTCGTCGTCATGCGCTTCGTCGATGTGCTCATCGCGATCCCCGGCATCCTGCTCGCCCTCATCGTCGTCGCCTCGCTCGGGTTCGGGCCGCTGTCGATCGCGCTCGGTGTGGGTCTCGGGGCCGCGGGGTCGTTCGCCCGCGTCATGCGTGCGCAGGTGCTGCGCGTGCGCGGCGAGGAGTACGTCGAAGCCGCGCGCACCCTGGGAGCGCGGGGGCCGGCCGTGCTGGTCCGACATGTCCTGCCCAACGCGGCGCGCCCGGTCGTCGCGATGGCCTCGCTCGAGCTGGCCCTCGCGATCCTGTCGGTGTCGGCGCTGAGCTTCCTCGGCTTCGGCGCGCAGCCGCCCGCGCCGGAGTGGGGTGCCCTCGTGTCGGCGGGCCGCGACTACGTCGCGATCGCGCCATGGCTGAGCATCCTTCCCGGCGCCGTGATCCTCGCGGTCGTGCTCGCCGTCAACCGCGTCGCCCGATCGGTGGGAGGGGAGCGATGAGCGCTCTGCTGGAGGTGCGCGGCCTGCGCGTCGACTACGGCCGCGGCGCGCGCGCCCACCCTGCCCTCCGCGGCGTCGACCTCGACGTCGCCCCCGGCGAGATCGTCGCGATCGTCGGCGAGTCCGGCTCGGGCAAGAGCACCCTCGCGCACGCGATCGTGCGGCTGCTGCCGGATGCGGCACGCCTGCGCGGCGGGGAGATCCGCTTCGGCGGCAGCGACCTGGTGCGCACCGCCACGGTCGCGCTCCGCCGCATCCGAGGCAAGCGGATCGGCTTCGTGCCGCAGGATCCCTCGCACAGCCTCAACCCGCTCATGCGGGTGGGCGAGCAGATCGCCGAGACCCTCCAGCGGCATCGGGGGCTCACGCGCGCCGACGCGCACGCGCGCGCGGTCGAGATCATCGACGAGGTCGGGGTGCCCGACGCCGCCGTGCGTGCCCGGCAGTACCCGCACGAGCTGTCGGGGGGTCTGCGTCAGCGCATCCTCATCGGCATCGCGTGGTCGTGCGAACCCGAGCTCGTGATCGCGGACGAGCCCACAAGCGCCCTCGACGCCACCGTCCAGCGTCACGTGCTCGACCGGATGCAGGCGCTCGCCGCCTCCCACGGCACGGCCGTGCTGCTGGTCACACACGACCTCGCGGTCGCGTCGGACCGCGCCGACCGCATCGTCGTGGTGAACCGCGGCGAGATCGTCGAGACCGGACGCGCCGCCGACGTGCTGGCCGCGCCGCAGCATCCGTACACGCAGCGCCTCGTCGCCGCCGCGCCCGGCCTGCACAGCGAGCGATTGCGCCCCCGTGCCGACGTCGTGGCGCGCGAGATCCCGGCGACCGACGCGCCGCTCCTCGAGGTGACCGGCCTGTCGAAGACATACCGCTCCGGCGGCGCGGAGATCGCCGCCGTCGACGCGGTCGAGTTCGCCGTGCCGCGCGGGTCGACGTTCTCCCTGGTCGGCGAGTCCGGGTCGGGCAAGAGCACCACCGCGCGAATGATCGCGCGCATCGTCGAGGCCGACGCGGGATCCGTCGTGTTCGACGGCCGCGACATCCTGCCCGTGCGCGGGGGAGCGCTGCGCGAGCTGCGCCGCCGCATCCAGGTCGTCTACCAGAATCCGTTCGGCTCGCTCGACCCGCGCATGAGCGTCGAGCGCATCATCGCCGAGCCGCTGCAGGCGTTCGGCGTGCCGCGGGCGCAGCGTCGCGCGAGCGCGCGCGAGCTGCTCGCGGACGTCGGGCTCGCCCCCGAGCTGCTGCGCCGCCGGCCGGCAGAGCTGTCGGGCGGTCAGCGGCAGCGCGTCGCGATCGCGCGGGCGATCGCCCTGCGACCCGAGCTCATCGTGCTGGACGAGCCGGTGTCGGCGCTCGACGTGTCTGTGCAGGAGCAGGTGCTCCAGCTGCTCGTCGACCTGCAGGCCGAGCACGGGCTGACGTACCTCTTCATCTCGCACGACCTCGGCGTCATCCGCCAGATCTCCGACCACGTCGCCGTCATGCGGCGCGGCCGGATCGTCGAGCAGGGCCCGGTCGCGCAGATCTTCGGCAGCCCCGCCCACGCCTACACGCAGGAGCTCCTGGGCGCGATCCCCGGCACGCGCGCCCGCTGACCCGGCGCACGAGACCGGGCTAGATCCGGGCTCCATCCGGGCTCGATCCAGGCTCGATCCAGGCTCGATCCAGGCTCCATCCGCGCTCGAGAGCGGGCGAATCGGCCGGAATCAGTACGAATCAGCGCCGAACGTACTGCATTCGGCCGATTCGCCTGTTTCTGCGCGCGGACCCGCGCGTCAGCGGAGGGCGGACAGGATGCGGCGGACGATCGCCGCGCTCTCGGCGGCGACGTGCGCCAGGATCCGCTCGCCCTTGTCCGCGGTCGCCGGCCGCGGGTCGCCGAACACGCCGCTGCGCGACAGCGGGGCGAGCGCCATCTGCCGCAGCCCGAAGTCGGCGGGCATCTCGGGATACTCGGGTGCCAGCCGGTCGCCGCGCACGAGGCCCGGCGCGATTGCGAGCACCATCGACGTCTCGATCTCGTCGGCGTGGCAGAGGCCCGGCGCCGCCCACGGCGTCTCCTTGACCTCGTCACCGATCTCGACGAGGCCCGGATAGTCGAGCACGACGACCGGCATGCCGCCCCGCGCCGCACTCGCCTCCGCCGCCCGCTGCAGGGGCACGCGATTGCCGAAGTCGCCGTTGACGACCACGAGCAGCGCGAAGCCCATGCGCTCGACGGATGCCGCCGCATCCGCGCACACGGACGCCACCGTGTCGGCGGCCAGCGACACCGTGCCGGGCAGCGCCTCGTTGCTCCACGTGTTGCCGAGTGGGATCGCCGGGAGCAGCGCGGCGTCGAGGTCGGCGGCGAGGCGTCGCGCGAGCTCGCCGGCCTGCAGGGTATCCGTCGACAGCGGCAGGTGCGGGCCGTGCTGCTCGAGCGCGCCGAACGGAAGCACCGCGACACGGGGGCCGGCCTCAAGGAACGCGGCGACGTCTGTCCAGGTCGCGTGGGCGAGTTCCAGCATCCCGGATCAGCCCCGCAGGCTCGCGGCGACCGTGCTCAGCGCGTCGGCGGAGCGGCGCAGCAGCATGAGCTCGTCGTCGGAGAACGTCGTGCCGCGGATCGGCACCGCCCCCGACGCGCTCACGAGCGACGGCACCGACAGCGCGACCCCCTCGATGCCGTGGAAGTCGTGGAGCACGGTCGACACCGGCATGACGGCGTGCTCGTCGCGCAGGATCGCCTCCACGATCCGGGCGCTCGACAGGCCGATCGCGTAGTTCGTGGCGCCCTTCCCGCGGATGACGCGGTACGCCGCGTTCCGCACCTCGACGGCGATCGCATCCAGCTCCTCGCGGGTCATCCGCGGGTGCCCAGGTGCCTCCCATTCCAGGATCGGGACGGTGCCGATCGTCGCGCGCGACCACAGCGGGAACTCGGTGTCACCGTGCTCGCCGACGATGTGCGCGTGCACGCTCGCCGTGGCGACGCCCGCCCGCCGGGCCAGCTGCCAGCGCAGCCGGGACGTGTCGAGGACCGTGCCGGAGGCGAAGATGCGCTCGACGGGCAGGTTCGTCGCCTCCTGCGCGAGCACCGTCAGCACGTCGCACGGGTTCGTCACGATGACGTAGATCGCGTCGGGGGCGACTTCGAGCAGTTCGGGCATCATCGTGCGGATGATGCGGGCATTGGTCTCGGCGAGCTCGATGCGCGTCTGGCCGGGGTTCTGCTTCGCGCCCGCCGTGATGACGACGACGTGCGACCCGGCGGCGACGGCGATGTCGCTCCCGCCGACGATATCGCTCGTGCCCGTGAACTGCGTGCCGTGCGCGAGGTCGAGCACTTCGGCCTCGACCTTCTCCGTCGCGATGTCGTACAGCGCGACGTGGCGCGCGGACCCGCGGATGAGTGCGGCGTAGGCCGTGCTCGATCCGACGCTCCCCGCACCCACGACGGTCACCTTCGAGTTCTCGATCACGCTCATGCCGTCATCCTCCCGCGTCGGCCCGTGCGTGCGCACCGCGGTGTCTCGACGCCGAAGCATCGCGGGCTGCGGTCGCCGGTTCGCGCGTGCGCGCGGCGTGTCGTAAACTGGTCGGCGGTGACGTGTCCGAGCGGCCGAAGGTGCAACTCTCGAAAAGTTGTGTAGGGTAACCCCCTACCGTGGGTTCAAATCCCACCGTCACCGCCAGCTGAGAAGCCCCGCGACCCCCTGGAAACACTGGGATCGCGGGGCTTCTGTTTTGGGTCGCGAAGAGCGCAGGCTGAACGTGGACAAGGCGCGCCTGCGCTCGGAGCGTCCGAGTTCCACTCGCGGTCGTCCGGCGCGTGCGAGAACAGGGACGGGACGGAGCGCCCTCGACGTGTCCCCCGAATGGGCGACAGCGGAGCCACGCGTCGCGGGTCCATAGTTGTCCACGTAAAGGTCGCGACCACCGGTAGCGCAGGGGGTGAGCATCGTGCGTTCGGGATCACGAGCCCTCGCGCGAGCCGGCGAGGACGCGGGGATCGAACGAGATCGATCGCTGCGTCGCGCACGTCCGCACCGGGGGCTGCGGGGTGACTCTCTCCCGCCCGGGGAGCAGGAGTGAGGATGCCCCATGCTCGCGGTGGAGACGACCTCGATAGGGATCCATCCGGCCCCGCACGTGTCGCTGCTGGACGGTCCGAGCGTCACGCAGGGCGGCCTGCGCATCGCCGTGCCCGAGGGGAGCAAGCGCCTCGTCGCGTTCCTCGCGCTGCATTCCGGGCCGGTCGATCGCATGTTCGTCGCCTGCAGCCTGTGGCCGGACGGTTCGGATGAGCGTGCGTCCGGCAATCTCCGCACGGCGCTGTGGCGGCTGCGCGGAGCCGGCATCACGGTGGTCGAATCCGAAGCGCACAGCGTCCGGCTGAGCGAGGATGCGGTGGTGGACGTCGCGGTGCTCTGTGCATGGGCCGACCGCGTGATCCTCGGGTCCTCGAGCCCGCCCGACCTCGCCGTGCCGCCGCAGCTCGTGACCGCGGTGGACCTGCTCCCGGGGTGGTACGAGGATTGGGTCGCGTTCGAGCGCGAGGCGATCCGTCAGCGCATGCTGCACGCCCTCGAGTCCCTCGCGGCGGGTCTCGCCGGCTACGGCCGGCCGGCCGATGCGATCGAGGCGGCCATGGCCGCGGTCCGCATCGAGCCGCTCCGCGAGAGTGCGCACCGGACGCTCGCTTCCGTACACCTGGAGGAGGGGAACGTGTTCGAGGCGGTCCGGGTGTTCCGCGACTACCGCGGCAGAGTGCGCCGCGAGCTCGGTGCCGAGCCGTCCGCTCGATTCGCCGACCTGCTGCGGCCGCACGTCGCGGGACGGGTGCTCGCCGCGAACTGACGGCGCGTCGTGCTCGCGCGCGCGGCCGGTGACGCCGCAGTGGCGTTTCGGTGACGCGGCCGGGTGCACGCTTCGCTCATGACGGGGGCCGTCGCATGAGATTCGTCGATCGCGCTGTGCTGCGCCTGCTCGGGGCCGAAGAGCTCGACGCGCTGCTCACCGACGCCGTCGGTCGCGCGCTGCTGGATGCCGCCTACGTCTTCGACAATCTCGCGGTGGGCGATGTCTCCGACGTCCAGGCCCGAGTGTCGATAGTGACGCCGGAGGTCGTCGGGGCGCGCCAGGTGTCGATCGTCGCGCGTGAGGCGACGAGCGCTCGGGAGTGGCAGTGGACGGGTGAGCTCGGCGAACGGACGGATGCCGGCGTCCACGCGCTGCTCGATGTCACGGTGACGGCGGCGTCACGCGGGGTGGTCACGGAGGTGACCGACGTCGAGGTCGAGGACCTCGCAGGACTTCGGTCGGCGCTCGCCGCGGCGGCCGACTTCGACGCCGCGCTCGCGGCCGTGAGCGCGCGCATGCCGCAGTCGGAATCCGCTGGACTGGCCGAAGCGCTGCGGCGCCGCGGAGTCACCGACCTCGACTCGCTGCGCGCGAGCTTCGCCTCGCCGCGCGAGCCCTCCCGGCTGGTCGTGACGCTCGTGAGCGACGCCACGACGGCCCCGAGTCCTCGCGCGTTCCGCATGACCGTGCTCGCCCGCGCCATCGACGAGCTCGCGACGGGACTCGTCGACGCCGTGGCCGCCTTCGCGCACGGTCGGCGCGGCGTCGGGCACCTCCTCGACCCGCCTCTGGAGCCCCGCGGCGCCCGGCTGCGCGTCGACTTCCCCGCGCTCTTGCTCTTCCCGGTCGCCGCCCTCGACGACGTCGACCTCCCGCTCGTCGCCGGGCAGAACCCAGCGAACGACACCCAGCGGCGCGCGAGCCGGCTCGCCGAGCTCACCACGCGCCTCCGCGCCGCCGGGATCGTCCCGCTGGCCGTCTGACTCGAGAGGAGTCCCATGTCCATCCCCGTGGCGGAGTACCCGTATATCAGGGTGACCATCGACACGCGCGGCCTCACGCCCGTGGCCACACGCGCGTTCGGCAACGTCGCGATCGTCGGAGACGCCGGCGGCTTCGGCACCGCGACCGCCGGCGAGCCGGAGATGATCGGCAGCGAGGCGGACGCGCGGCGTCTGTTCGCCGACGTCGACGCCTCCGGGGCGATCTCCAACGACGGCGCCGACGCCGGACCGCTCTACCACTCGCTGCGCGACATCCTCGCCCAGTCGCCCGGACCCTCGCGCATCTACGCGGTCGCCACCGGCGACACTGCGGGCGGCGACCCCGACTACGCCGGCGGCCTCGCCGCCGTCGCGGCCGCACCGGTGCAGTTCGTCTCGCTCGCTCGCGTCACCGCGCCCGACGCACTGGCGGCCCTCGCCACGCACGTCGCCGACGCCAGCTCGGCCGGCAACAAGCGCATGGGCGTCGCCATGGTCAACCCCGATCTCGCGGTGGCCGCGGGCGACACCTTCGCCGAGGCCGCGGACGACGCGTACGGCGACCTCGCCGACGACGAGGGGCGCATGATCCTCGTCGCGGCGCGTGTCGCCACGACCGCCGGGGATCCTTCCTCCGACCTCGCCGCGGCGACCATGGCGGCGATCGCGGGCTATCCGCCGCACGTGAGCGTGCTGCTCAAGCAGGTGCGCGGGGTGCGCGTGCCGCTCGCGCGGCAGTTCACCGGGTCGGAGGTCACGCAACTCGCGGAGGCGGCCATCATCCCGCTCATCGACCCCGAGCTGGTCGCCGGCGACGGCATCTTCATCGGGTCGGGCCGCAGCTACAACACTGCGGACCCCGGGCGTCTGTACGTCGACGTCGTGCGGGTTCTCGACGACATCGAGTACCGGCTGAAGGCCGGCTTGATCGGCGTCATCGGCAACGTCCGCATCGACCGGCTCGGCCTGCAGGGCCTCGTCGGGCGGATCGATGCGATCCTCGGTCCTCTCGTCGCCTCCCGCGTGCTCGACGGCTACACGGTGGACGTGCCGCTCCTCCCGATCCTGGAGACCGAAGAGGCCGACCGGTCGCCCGGGTCGGCTCAGACGCTCACGAACGCACGGACGAGCCGCATCGTCGAGATTCTGCTGACCGTGACCTACGCCGGCGCCATCCATTTCCTCGACATCAACCTGGCCCTGCGGGCCTGAGCCACGAAAGGCACAAGATGGCCACCTGGACCTCCACGAGGCTCGCGGTCGTGGTGAACAGCAACACCGCGAATCCGCTGACCCCCGTCGACTCGTTCTCACCGAACTTCGCGCTCAACACCGAGGTGATCCACTCGATCGAGGCGACCCACATCGGCTACATCGCGAACCCCTCGAGCTTCACCTTCTCGATCTCCGTCAAGGCGATCGGGGGCGCGGCCGCACAGCTCACGCGACTCGCGCTGGAGGGCACCGAGTTCGAGATCGCGCTGTACGAGCAGTCCGGCAGCACCGGCGAGTGGGACTTCGTCAACGTCGTGCTGCGCAAGTGCATCATCACCTCCGCCGCGCCGTCCAATGCGAGCCCGACGGGGGCGCCCGTGGCGACGTTCTCGGGCGTCAGCCGGGAGGCGCAGGCACAAGACGACCTCGGCGCCCTCGTGCGTCCGACCTTCACCACGTGACCGGGCGACGGTCATGGTGGAGTTCGGGCGGACCGATCCCGACGCCCTCGCGCGCGATGACGCCGCTGCCCGTCCGCTCGGCGGGCGTGTCGAGCGCACCGGTCTCGGGCTCGTGCGGCGCGGCGAGGTCGTGGTACCCGCCGGCGATGGCGGGGCGGACATCCGTCCGACTCCTGCGCAGGGCGCCGCGCTCACGCTCGAGTTCGCTGTGACGATCGAGGTGGGGCCCTCGACCGACGAGATCGCCGAGGCGGCGGCCGACGTGGCGCTGCGCCGGCTCCGCGAGGCACTGTCGGCGCGGGCGCTGGGGTGATCGCGGTGGCAGGGGAACGCGTCGGGATCGACCGCGTGCGGGTGCCGCTCCGGGTGCGCGTCACGCCTTCGGCCGGCGGACGCCTCCCCATCTCGACGGTGCGGAGATCGGTGGCGGATGCGGTGGAGCGCACGTGCCGCGCGCTGCCGTGGGATACGTGGGGAATGGATGCCGCGTCCCTCGCGTCGGCGACGTTCAACGACGGGGCGCGGATGACCCATCCCTCCGCGCTCGAGGAGGCGGCGCTGGCCGGCGTGCGCGAGGGCGCCGAGCGCGCGGGCATCCGGCCGGCTCCTGCTCCGCCGGCTGCGCAACCCCGGGGCGAGCCCGTCGAGGCGTTCGACCCGGGGCGTGTGCGCTGGCACCCGACGGGCATGACCTACGTGGTGCCGTTCTTCGACGGCGGCACGACCGAGGTGCCGCTGCGGGACGAGACGGTCCGCGTGCACCCCCGCATCCCCGGCCCCGACGAGGTGCTCACGGTGCAGGAGGCGCTGGATCTGGCCTGGCAATGGCATCTTCACCGGCGCCGCGGGCCCGACATCGACCGCGAGAAGCCCGGGTACTGGGGCTTCATCCGCACGACCGATCGCGTGCTCTGGGGGTACGTCGTGATCCTCGATGTGCGCGCGCTCGGCGGGAACGGTGAGCTCGTCCGGGGCGCCTTCACCTACCTGCTGGACGAGTATCTGGACACAGGCGACGACGCCATGACCATCGGCACGATCTACGCCCGCACCCCGACCTCCCCGGGGGCTGGGTGGGCTACGCCTACGGCTCGTGGGGCCATCCCGACGCCCAGGTCGGCATTGCGTTCGTCGTCCAGGCCGCCCCGTCTCGGGCGGGCGGCCACGGCGCCGGCGGACGCTCGGTCGCCGGACGCGGCGGGTCGATCGTCCCCCCGACTCCGCGGGGCGACGGCTCGGCGGGGCCCGCCGGCACGGGCGGCACCGGGGTCGCCGATCCGGTCTCGGAGGGAGCGGAGCGGGCTGCGGAGCGCCGCACCGAGGGCGCGCTGCCGCACGCGCGGTGGCCGTCCGCCCCGGGCGCCACGACCGCGCCCCTCGTGTGCGAGCCCTTCCTCATGGAGCCGACGTCCGATCGCCTTATCAACGGCCGCGGTTTGGAGTCGCGCATGCGCCACCTCGCGGCCGACCTCGACATCCCGGAGTGCGCGTATCTCGCCACCTTCGCACTGCACTGCGCGCGGGCCATCGCGGGGAGGGCGCGCGGACTCGCGGCGGTCGCGATCGCGTCCGACGAGCGCTCGCGGGTCACTGTCACTCCGGAGTGCTCCGGAAACCACGGGTATGTGGACGTGCAGCCGGGCGCCAGCCGTGCCATGGACGACCTGCTCCACCTCGCACGCCTCGCCGTCCAGGTGGGCGGGTTCGTGGACGACGTGGTGAGCGAATACGACCGACCCGGCAATCGCGCTCTCGTCGGCACGAGCGAGGACAGCGGGCCCAACTACGGGTTCTGGCTCATGTACTTCTCGCGCCAGTTCGAGCCGGCACTGCGCTACGGCTTCGAGACGGTCTTCTCCGAGGCCTGCCGCTGTCTGCTCTTGCAGCAGCTGCGGAGCTCGAGAGCCGCCATCGAAGCGCGTCAGAGTGCTCAGCACTTCGCAGCCACGGTCGACGACCTGCGCGACAAGCTCGAGACGATCGGGCGCGTCGTCCTGTGGCCGACGGTCCTCCTGCAGGCGATCGAGCACAGCGCGAGCGTCTTCGTCACCGGGACCGTCCGCGACGTGCTCTCGGAGCCCGAGAGCATCTCCGACCTGGAGGGTCACGTCACGACGTTCCCGCCGCCTCTCGGGTCCGTGCCCGAGCCGATCCTCGCGATCGTCGGCGACTCCCGCATCGAGCGACGCGACGGCAGACGTGTCGCGGTGCACAACGGCCGGGAGTGGACGGAGGAGCAGTTGAGGTCGACGATCAACGACCGGCGCCGGCTGCTCAACATGACCGATCCGCTGTTCCTGCAGATCGAGAACCTGTCCGCGGTCGCCGCCAACTCGGCGCGCGACCCCGGCTACCTGGAGAGATTCGTGCGCGACCTGCTCGCGGACATGCACTCGGCGAACCGGCGGATGCTCGAGGACACGGCGGACCTCGACGACGGCGCGCAGTTCGCGGTCGAGGCATCCCAGTACATCCGGCGCGAGGGCGGTCGCGACTGGCGCGGTCTGCGCTACGAGCTCCAGGGCATCCACGCGCTCGCCGATCGCGAGCTCTCTTCCGCGGTCGGGTCGGTGTGGCGCTACGCCAACGGCGTGAACGACGCGCTCGCACATCGGGAGAGCCGGGATGTGCTCCTCACCATCGCGTCGACGGCGGGGATCATCGTGCTGGGGCTCCTGTGCGCGCCGCTGGGCGCGGTGGCGGCCGCGGCGATCACCGGCGCCGCGGGTCTGGCCTTCACGATCCACGATGTTCTGGACGCGCGCACCCGCACGGACCTGTACCGCGCGCTCGATGACCCCGAGCTGCTGCAGAGCTGGCAGGACGTGCAGCTGGCCCAGCTCATGGCCGGCATCGGGATCGCCTTCTCGATCTTCGACGTGCTCGCTGTCGGCAGAGGGGCGCGCCTGATCGCGCGCGAGGCCGCCGCCGCGCTGCGCGTGGCGGAGCGCACCGGCCTTCGCGAGGCCGCCCGGCTGGCCGCCGCCGAGACGCGCGCCGCGGTGGCACGTCGGATGACGGAGGAGTTCCTGGCGAATGCGGCGAGACACGCGATGACCGAGGCCGTCGTCATGGCCGCGATCACCGCGGTGCTGCCGCGCGTCGTCGCGCCGGCGCTCGTGCCGTGGATCCGGCGGCAGGCGCAGGAGCACGGGACGCTGCCGCAGACGGATGCCGCTCTCGGCGCGCTGGCGACGGGTGCGGCGCGATGACGATGACGGTGACGTCGGAAGGGCTGCGGTCGGCTCTGCGGGCGGCGGCGCACGACGAGCCCGCCCAGATGCAATCGTTGCGGCGCGCGATCGAGCAGGCGGGCGGACTCCGTCTCGGGACAGACTCGCTCGACGACATCCTGGTGCGTGTGCTGATGACGGCCGCACGGGGTCATGGGCGCGAGATGGAGCGTGTGACCGACTCCCTTCGCGAGGCACTGATGCGCATCCTCGACGACCTCGAGCTCGCTCGCGGCAATCGACCCGGTGTCGCCCCGCGCGCGGAGGCGCTGCGGCACGCCGATCTCGAACGCATCGCGCAGACGATCGAGATGCTCGAGACGTTCGATGATTACGTTCGCCGGCAGGCGCAGAACGCCGATTCCGATCTCGCCCACGCCCTCGACGACCTCCTTCCGCCCGACCCGATCTCGGCGCGCAACCGCGCGCTCAGCCGAGGGGCCGACGCGCTCGAGCGCGCGGAGGCGATCGCACGGGCGTACGCCGAGGGCCGAACAGTCGAGGCAGCAGGTCTCGGCCTCCCGCTCACGAACCCGCGCGATCCGGCACTTACGCGCACGATGCAGCGACTCCGGGCGGCCATCGATCGCTATCGTGCGAATCCTGGGACGGATGCCGCCGCCGCCGAAGCCGCGGCATCCGAGCTCGCCCGCATGACGAACTACGCCGGCGAGCATCTGCGCGCCAACGCCAGCGGCTTCGAGGTCTCGTCACTCGACGATGTCCTCCCTCCTTCTCGCCCACCGCGTGCCGACGCGCCCGGCGCCGTGCACGAAGCGCACGAGGCGGCACAGGCCGCTCGCGAGACGCTCCGGGCCCGACCCGATCTCGTCACGTCGGCGCCCGCTGCCGAGCTGTTCGACGCGCTCCAGTCCGGGAGCCCCGAGTTCCGCGCGGAGGGGACGATGCGCGAGGGCCTCGCCCGCGGCGAGGTACCGGGGGTGGGCCTCGAGGGCTACATGATCAGCGCCGGGGAGGTCGGCCGGCTGCGCACCGAGCCCCCGGGCCTCGCCGCGCGGCTCGCGTCCTTCCTCTTCGGGTGGCAGCGCGCGCACCTGGTCGGCCCGGGCTTCGGATCGGAGCTCTTCGCGGGGCTCGCACTCGCCCCGGAGGGCGTCAACCAGATCGCGCAGCGTCAGGGCATCGAGCTTCTCATCCGGCATCTGCGTGACACGGGGGCGGACCCGCACGCCACGATCACCGCAAAGGTGCGCCGGCTCGCCGTACCGCTGGCCAGCGGCAGTCCCGAGGCCGTCGACGTCCTGTCGTCGATCCGCTACGAGGTGACGACGTCCGGCCGCCCCGCAAAGGTCACGTTCGAGATCACCGTGCACCCGGACGGATCGTGGAGCGTCACCCATGACATCCCTCCGGGGCTCCCCGGCGCCGACGTCGCTCTGGCAGGTGCGCGATGAGCGAGCGGTCGCACCTCGAGGAGTTCCTCCACCTCCCGTCCGCGGTGCTCGTGGATCTTCCGCTCGCGATCCCGCTCTTCGCGGTGAGCCGCATGACGGTGACCGAATCGTTCCCGCTGCCGCCCGTCGGCGCATCGGCCTTCCGCACTGCGGCGTCGCCGTCCGGGGAGTCAGTGTCGCTGTCCGCGCTCCTCGTCGGTCCTCAGCGGCTGCTCTGGAAGAAGGATCTCGAGCTCATCGCCGCCTCCAGCCGATCCGGCGGCTCGCTCGGCGCGTGGACGAGCGGCTACGTCAACGGCGTCACGCTCGTCAGCACGCTGATCACCCGCATCAACATGCAGATCAGCGAGCTCACGTTCGCCGCGTCCGCACAGCGACTCGACACGATCGAGGTGGGGATCACGATGCGCCACGTCCCGCGCCCGGGGCCCGTCGATGCGCTCGTGGATCTCGGGTCGACGGCGGCCCTGTCGACCCTGGAGTTCCTGACATGACCCTCCCGGACGGGTTCGCACCGGTCGCGCTCGACGCCGCCGCCGGCATCCCGCAGACGGCGACGCTCGGCCCGGGCCGCTCGGCGCCCCTGCGCCTGTCGGTCGTCGCGGCCGCGTCCGACCTCGCCGCGCTCCTGTCCAGCGAGCGCGATCGACGGCTGTGGGCCTCGGCGACAGCGCGTGAGCGCAGAACGGGCGTCCGGGCACCCGCGGACCCGTGGCGCGCCGCCGATGCGGCAGCGCGCGCGGCGCTCGCGGCGAACCCCGGCGACACGCTCGATCCCGAGCGCATCCTCGTGTCGCTCATCGTGCACGAGAGCCGCCGCGTGATCACCGTGTGGCCCGCGATCCCCGGGCGCCCGCTTCCGGTGCGGGATGCGGCGGGCCTGCGCGGGACCCTGTGGGTCGAGGACGTCGTCATCAGCGCCGGCTCGCTGGTCGCGACCGGCGCGACGGGTGCCCGGCTCGCGATCGCGTGGCAGTCGGGTTCCCCCGTCGTCGCCACTCCGCCCGCGCGTGAGGAGGATCCGTATGTCAGCCTCACCTAGCGTCGGGTTCGACGCGGGCTGGGCGGTCGAGTTCCGTACCGCTGCCCCGGGTGCGCTCGAGGCGCCGGCGGACTTCACGGCCGACCGTTCGGGGTACGACGCCGACATCCGCATCGAGTTCGACGCGGCGTTCCGCGCGCCCACCTTCAGCGTGACGATCGACGGCCTGCGCGACGCCGACGTGGCGAGGATCACGACCGGTCCGCTTCCCATCATGACCATCCGCCTGGGATGGCGCGATCATCCAGGCTCGTTCGGCGGCGGCTTCCTTCCCGCGCTGAACGCCGTGGGGCTCGGTCAGGTCGGAGGATCAGCGCTCGTCCCGGTCCTCACCGGGAGGGTACGCGGATACGAGCGGACGGTCGGCGACGACCGGTACCGCACGACGTTCACGGGTGTGGACCTCACGTGGGCGAAGCTCGCCGGCGCCGTCGTCGGCGAGACAACGCTCCCTGCGCGCGGCTCGGTGACCGACATGATCGCCGCCCTGTGCCGTGCCGCGGACCCCGGCATCCGCACCGAGCAGGAGGGCGACCCCGTCACCCTGTCGGCGACACCGGAGCCGTCGCGAACCTCGCACGTGATCGATGCGATCGACATGGTCGCACGCGCGGGTTACCCCGAGGCGACCGCTCGCTCACCGCTCCTCGTGCGCGACGGCGCGGTGCACGTGGGGACATGGGAGCGGGCGGTGCGCGGCGGAACGACGCATCGACTCACCGAGGCGACCGGGCTCGTCGAAGCGACGCCCGCCCCCTTCCACCACGAGACCACGCAGGCCGACAACCCGTACGCGCCGGCGCTCGCCGACTCGTACCGCCTCACGCTCATCGGTCGCGCCGACATCAAACCGGGCGACCTCGTGCAGGCATCTCTGCCTGCAACGGCGCCGGCGGCGGCCGACACCGCGGCATCGGTCCTCGGCGGCTTCGGGGCGCTCGGGGTCATGGCGGCTCCCATCGTGAGCGCCGTCATCGGAGCGACGACGACCCCGACCGACTTCCGGGTCACCGGAGTCGCGCATCAGCTCGCCCCCGCGACGGGCTTCATCACGCGGCTCACAGTGGTCGCGGTCGGGTCGGGCCCCGCGCGTCCCGGGTCCACGGGGGAGGCGCACCGCACCGCCCAGGAGATCGACGAGCGCATCCACGCGCTCGCCCGCAACCGCCGGGTGATCGATGTGGGGCGGGTATCCGGGCAGAGCGTGGATTCCGGCGGGTCGCGGCATGCGCAGCGCCTCGAGGTGCGCAGCGGACTGGCTCGCACCGAGCCGCCGAACCTCCCCGTGCGCGCCGCCGTCGGGCGCGACGCGACGATCCTGTCGGACAAGCCGTATCTGACTCCGTTCGCGTTCGGCGGCACGGGCCTGGTCATCCCGCACTATCCCGGAACCCGTGTCCTGCACCTCAACCACGAGGGGGACGTGCACAACGCCGTCGTGGCGGGGGCCCTGTGGTCGGAAGGGGAGGAGCCGCGCAGTCAGGCAGGAGACTGGTGGCTCACCCTCCCCATCGGCGTGTCGCCGACCGGCGAGGGCCGGGTCGATACGCCCCGCCCGAGCGGGAAGGTGACGAGCGACCTCACCGATGCGCAAGGCCACCGATCGATCCGCGTGCGCGGATTCGAGATCACGGTCGGGCAGTCGAACCTGCCCAACGTCGGCGAACGGCTCACGGGCGCCTCCGACGACGAGCTCACGATCCGCGGCGCCGGGGGCAACGCCGCCATCACGATCGCCGCCAACGGTGCGATCACGATCCGCACCGACCAGGATCTGCGCATCGAAGCGAAGAAGATCACCATGCAGACACAGCAGGGGGTGGATGTCACATGACCGACGGCGACACGGTCGCGGCTTCCGAGCGCGCGGCTCTGGGGTGGGGACTGGGCCTCGTGCCCGTCACCGAGTCGGGGCTCGGGTGGGATCTGTCGTGGGATGCCGCGGCCGGCGGCGCTCGCCGGCTCGCACTCGTCGAGGGCGTGAGCAACCTCGCCCAGGACCTCGCCGTGGCGCTCCTCACGCCGCTCGGGGCCGACCCGTTCGACACCGGCTTCGGGTTCGCCGGTCTCAGCGTTTTGACCCTCGATGTGCCCCCGGCCCTGGCGGAAGAGCTTCTCAGGTTGTCGATCCAGGCGACCCTCGTCGCCGACGCCCGCGTGCGAGAGGTCACGGATGTCGCGCTCGAGCGCGTGAAGGCTGACGACCCCTCGGATCGCCGACGCGTGGTCCGCGCCGGCGTCCGCACCGTGATCTCGCGGGACGCGAGCGTGTCCGTAGAAGGGATGTCGCTGACATGACCGATCGGGATCTCACCGCGCTGAGCCGCACGACCGCGTCGGGCGCCGAGTTCGGCGTCACCGCCGGGGGGTTCGTGCCGAAGCCGGTCGCGCGCCTGCTGTCCGAGAAGATCGCCCTCGCGCGCGAGCTGTTCGGCGCGGACGTCGACCTCACGAGCGGCAGCGTCTTGCGGACCCTTCTCGAGCTGCAATCCGTCGAGGATGCGCGGGTCTGGTCGCACCTCGGATTGCTCTACGAATCGAGCCATGTGGCGACCGCGCGCGGCGAGGCGCTGTCGCGGCTCGGGGCAGAGCTCGGCATCCCGCGTCCATTCCACCGCGCGACCGGCGCCGTGACGTTCACGCTCGCGGGCGACCTTCCTGCCTCGATGCCGCAGGTGCGGCTGTGGCGCGGCACACGGCTGCGGGCTCGTGGAGGCGTCGGGGTCTTCCTGCGAGACGGGGCTGTCGTTGACGCGGACCGCACGGAGGCGCAGGCCGCCGTGGTCGCCTTCGAGCCCGGGCCGGCCGGAGACCTCGACCCCACCGCGGAGGTGGCGGGCGACCGTCCGGGACTCATCGACGCGGTCGACCCGGACGACACGGCCGTCGCCGCGGAGGCGGAGCTCGTCGCCTCCGGCGTCGTCACCATCACCCACACCGCGCCGCTCACGGGGGGAACGCTGGCATGGTCGGACGAGGACTACCGCGATCTGCTCCTGTCGTACCCGCGCAACGTGTGGACGCCGGATGCTCTTCGCGTCGCGGTGTCGCTGGTGCCCGGCGTGCGGCAGGTGATCGTGAAGGACCTCTACGGCGGTCTCGACATCAACCACGCGATCTTCGGCAACTTCGCCTTCGCGGAGCGGCTGTTCACCGAGCAGCGGAGCATCGCGAACCCCTACTTCGTGACCGTGCTCGTCGCTGGCGAGGAAGCCGCCATCTGGGACGGTCCGGGGCAGCTCGCCGAACGAGTCCGCGCGGCGGTCGACCAGGTGCGACCCGTCGGCATCGCCCCTGCGATCGAACAGGCCGACCAGGTGGGGGTCGGGTACCGCGGCCGGATCGTCGTCGATGGGCTGCCGGTGACGCCCGACGGGCCGTCGCCCGGCGCTGTCGCGGCGCTCGTCGGTCGCATCGAGGATCGTGTTCGACGCTACGTCGGGCGCCTCCGCATCGGTGAACCGGTGCTGTTCAGCGAGATCATGTGGTCCGTCATGAACGAGCCCGGCATCGTCGACGTGAAGGACCTGCGCCTCGTCCGCTACCCGCCTCGGCTCGGCCGCGGGCACGTCGGCGGTAACGAGCAGTGGGTTGCGGAGGTCGTCGATCCCGGCGCCGACATCAGGATCGGCGCATCCGAAGTGCCGGTGCTGGTGGCCTCCACGACGGATCTGCGGGTGGTGTGATGCGCCGCGTCGAAGAGAGACCCGCGGGCGCCTCGGGGCTGACCGCCATGCTCGACCTGCTCAGCGGGCCCCTCGAGCCCACCTCGACGACCACCCCCCTGCCGCTCCTGGACGGCACGATCGACACGCTCCGGCCGACGCGGGCGCCGGCGATCTTCGTGCGCGTGCGGCGCGGGCTCGCTCGGGAGGCCGTGGTCGTGCGCGCCGCCGTGGGAGCCGTCGACCTGCGTCCGACGGTGTTCACCGCGTGGACCGAAGGCGGGTCGCTGCTGCCCCTGTATGTGCCGACGCCCGATCCCGCCGCTCCCGGGTTCGGGCGCATCCGGGTGACCGTGCGCGCGTGGCGCGTGAGCGATCGGGATGCGGCGAGCGACCCCGCGGTCGCGATCGCGCGCGCAACGGGGGCACCCCTCTCGGCGGTCGCGGCATCCGATCTCCTCGAAGGCGTGCTCGTCGACGGCGACCTGGCGAGGCTCGCGTACCTCCTGTCGTTCGAGGGGCAGCGCACCATGACGATGCTCCGCGAGATCGCGGTGAGCCGCCACGTCGGGCTCGCGCGCATGGCCGGCCTCGACGCGATCGGCGCCGATCACGGCGTGCCACGACTCGACGGCGAAGACGACGAGACGTACCGTTCTCGGCTCCGCATCTTCACGCAGTGGGCGCTCGCCACGCCGTCCGGCCTTGCGGCCGCGCTCAACGGCGCGCCCGAGAGCGCGGCGGACCCCGGCCGCAACGCCGGCCTGCCGTCCACCGCGGGCATCCGATCCCGCTTCCGGATCGTCGACGCCACGCCCGAGCTGGCCGTCGCCGCCCGGATCGTGCAGGTCGGCGGAGCCGCGGGGGAGTGGCGAGCGCGGTTCGCCGGACTCGCCGCGGGCGGGCTCCTCTTCGACCTCGATGCCGACCCTTCCGCGCGGCTTCCGCGCGCTGTGCGCGCACGGCGCATCGAGCTGCGCAAACGCCTCGACGAGGCGGTCGCGCGTGCCGAACCGCACGATGACCGGCGGTACTTGTCGATCCTCGCCGCCGTATCGCTCGACCGCGCGGTGCGCCTGCTCTCCGCGCTGACCGGATCGGGCGAGCTCACCCTCCTCTCCGCCATGACGGTGACGGCCGACCCGCGCCTGGACCTCGGCCTCGGCTTCACTCTCAAGCCGCTCACCGCCGCGAGGATCGATCGCGCGATCGCGCGGGCTCGCGACCTGCAGGACGACCCGGGCGGCGGAGCCGACCTCGACCCCGAGGTGCGAGCGGCGATCGCGGCGGCGCCCGTGCGCGACCGAGCATCCGACCCGATGGGGGCGTGGCTGTTCGAGTCGGCCGGTCTTCATGTCGCGCGGCTCTCGGGCGGCGAGCTGCACCTGACCCCGCTCTCCGCTGAGGGACTCGTGATCGAAGGGCCGGGCGAGAGCCCCGCAGCCGCCGACGTCCGCTTCGACGCGAAGCTGCGCGGCGCGCAGACCGGCGGCCGGCACATCCTCGTCGACGAGGCGTGGACGGCCGCCGGCGAACGCTTTCAGGCGGCCGGCGCCGCCGTTCCCGACCCCGTCTCGCCGGCGCAGCTGCGTACGACCCTCACCGCGCTGGGCGCCCGTCCGCCCGTGCCGCTCGACCCGGCGGTCGCGCCGCTCGCCGGCATCGGGCTCGCCCCCGCCGCTCCCGAGGAGTTCGCCGCGCGCGTCGCGTCGGAGTACGACCTCGACCTCCTGCTGCTCTACCGCTTCGATCCCGGCCTCGTCGGTCTCGCACCCGACAGCGCGGAGGCGCGCGACAGGCGCGACGCCGTCGTCGACCGCCTCGCCGACCTGACCGCCGCCGGCTTCCACTCGGTCCGGCTCCTGCCGGACCCGCAGGGGAGCGGGATGCTGGTGCTCGCCGCCGTCTCTTCTCTCCCCGGAGGCAGCAACCGCCCCGGGCAGCCGGCGCCGGCGATGTACAGGTGGGCGGTCATCGATCTGACCGAAGACCCGGAGCCCGTCGAGCTCGGAGCCACGGCACCCAATGTGACGGTCACGCGGGGGATCGGCGGTCAGCTGTCCTTCCGCACGCGTCGCCCCGGCATCCTGCTCGTCGTGTGCGTGGCGTACGTGCGACGCGGCGGCGCCGACCCGTACGAGGTGCGCATCGAGCTGCCCGGGGACGAGGTGCTCGACGTGGAGCAGTACGGGTACCTCATGAACCTCCTCGAGCAGCTGTGCCCGCTCGGCGTGGAGATCAACACGTTCGACATCCGGCGCGACCACGTGTCGGTCGACGGCGCCGCGCCGGGACTCCTCTCCGGGCGCGTCTCGCGCAGCTACACCCGCTACCGGCGCCGCCGGCCGCTCACCCGGGATGCCCGGGACGACGTGGCGGACCTCTCGTGACAAGGAGCACATCATGGGCATCTCGATGAGCGACGACGACATCCTCATCAACGGCACGTCGACGAAGCAGGTCGCGGGCGTGCTGAAGGGCTCGGGGCTGACCGAGGCCAAGATCGGCGAGATCCTCGGCTGGTGGTACGTCGGCGCGGTCGGCAACTCGCGACCGCTTCCGTTCGACATCGCCACCGACGTGCAGGCCACACGAACCGACGACGTCGTGACGTATCAGCGCGCGTTCGCGCATCAGGACTGGGTCGACGGGGAGGATCGGGTGCAGGCATCCGCGACTCCCGAAGAGCTGGGGTTCAATGCGCGCTTCCACGCGATCGAGAACGAGTTCGACGCCATCCGGGCGCAGTTCCTCCGCCTCGCCGCGGGTCTCGTCGATGTGCGCGCCGACCTCTTCGGTGTGGTGCGCGAGCTCGAGAGCAAGATCACCGCGATGCAGAACGACCTCTTCGACATCAAGGAGCAGCTGAAGCCGGCGACGTCGTCCCCCGGCAACCTGGGCGTGCTCGGCACGGTCAAGGTGGGCGAGAAGAACGCGTGGGTCGCGAAGCTCGGGGACGACTTCCAGCTGATCGAGTTCGCCGGCGCGACCATCGGCGGGTCTGGAATCGGACCCAAGGTCAACCCGTCCGGTCTCGCCTATCGCGCCGAGAACGTCCGTCCTGAGGAGGTCATCGAGGTCGTGCGCGACCTGGAGGACTTGGTGGCCATTCCCGAGGTCCGTACCGTTATCGAGCAGCCGGGAGCGACGGTGGCGGACTTGCGCACCGTCGTCGCGGGAGCGACGCTGTCGTCGGGCGTGAGCGCGGCGTCGGTCTTGGCGACCCTGCCCGCCGACGTCGAGCTCAAGGGGGCGGAAGGGACGATCGACGTGATCGCAAAGCATCTGGTGTCGGAGCTCCCCGACGCGACCGCCGCCGCGATGAAGGAGACCGTCATCGTCGACGACGCAGCGCGAGGAGCGACCGCGGTGAAGCTCGGCAGGTCGTCGGCGGAAGTGCTCGGCCTCAATCCCGCGATCCGCGGTGCGCTCGAGGGCGCGGGCATCGACGCGACGGTGGGCGGCCTCGCCAAGACGACGACCGCGCAGCTGGCCGTCGCGCTCGGCAGCGTCGGGGCCGACGTGAGCAACGACATTCTGCGCGACGTCGTCGCCAAGAGCCGGGTCGCCGGACTCCTCGTGGGTCGCTGATGGCGTCGGTCGCGCGTGCCGGCGACGTGTCTGCGACACCCGGCACCACCCCGGTGACCGGTTCCACGGGCGCCTGGTCGGCGGGCACGATCAGCGAGACGACGACATCGGTCTTCACGAGCGACAGGCGCGCCATCGTCGTCGAGGCCCGCTGCACGTTCTCCTACTCCGGGAACACGACAAGCACGCCGTCATCACCTGTCTCGCAGACATCGACCGTGACGCTGCGTCCGCAGACGCGCGCGCTGAAGGTGGGCGGATCGCCCCCGCTCGTCGACGGAGACCGCGAGCAGGACTCGTATGGGAACGCTCTGTCGGTGGGATCGGACGCCACGTGGTCGACGGCGTGAGCTCAGCGGCGGCGACTCAGCTCGGAGTCCAGATGTCGCGGTGGTCGAGGGCGAACTGATGGAAGGTGGTCGCGGGGCGACCGGTCAGGCGCCGAACCGTGCGGTTGGGAAGGGCCGACACGTTGGCGCGCACGATGCGATAGATCATCCGTTGCACGTCGATATAGTCCTGCGGCGCACCTTCTGCGCGAATCCGGTCGAGATAGGCCCCCTCCGACGGCCGGTTGTAGCGGATGGGGCGGCCGAGCACGTCGCTCAACGTCTCCGCGACCGCGCGGTAGGTGAGCGGCTGTTCGCCCGAGAGCGTGTACGCCTTGCCCACATGACCCGGTTCCGTGAAGACCCGAGCGGCGACTCGGCCGATGTCGCGGGCGTCGATGAGGGCCGTCAAGGAACGCCCCGCGGGTACGAAGACCTCATCACGATCGCGGATGTCCGCGGCGTGGACGCCGGTCAGGTTCTGCATGAAGAAGTTCGGGCGGAGCATCGTCGACGGTGCGCCGACAGCGCGGAGATACGCCTCGACCGCGTGGTGGGGCGTCCCGCGGTTGACCTGGACCCCCTGCAGGGACAGGAAGACCACCTGACGGACGCCCGCGTCGCGACACGCGTCGATGACGGGGAAGAGGAAGGCCGAGACATCCGCGATCTGCGGCGGTCGCAGGAGGAAGACCCGATCGACGTCCGCGAGCGTGGCCCGCGCGGTGGCGATCGAGCCGTCGAAGGAGAACTCCCGGAGCGGCACGCCGAGCGCTTCCGCGGCGGGGTCGTCGCGATCGCGGACCGCGGCGATCACTGGCGCTCCGCGGCCGCGCAGTTCAGCGACCACGGACCTGCCGACTGTGCCGGTCGCACCGGTGACCAGGACTGCGCCGATGGACTCACTCATCTTCCGCTCCCACCTTTGAGAGGAGCCGTCCGAGCTGGTCGAGCTCGTCGTCGGTCAGTCGTGAGACGTGTCGTCGCATGTCGGCCACGACCTCGGCCTCGAAGGCATCGACCTCTCGCCGGGCGGAATCACTCAAGCGGATGACCCTCGAGCGAGCGTCGTCGGGGTGTGGAGTCTGCTCGACGAGCCCAGCGCGCTTCAGCCCGTCGACGAGCTGTGTGATGGCACCCGCGGTCAGCCCGAGGCGGGAGGCGAGTGCCCCCGGGGTGACGGGCGCCGTCGCGTGCGAGACGACGAAGAGGGCCTCGAGCTGTGACGATGTGAGCGCCGCTGCCGCGAAGGGGCGGCGGCGGGCCTCGCCGAGAAGACGCCCGGCGGCGATCACGCCCTCGAGCACGCGCCGGAGCGCCTCGTCGCGCGCGGGCGCGGTCATGCGCTCACGAAGGGCATCGCGTGGAGGAATCGCCGATCGTCGACCTGCGTGAGGATGAAATCGGCGAGATCGTCGCGGCTGATCTGCGTGCTCGCGTTGACTCCCACCCATCCCACTCGATAGCCGCCGACTCCCGGCTTCTCGGTGAGACGAGGTCCACGCACGACGGTCCAGTCGGTGTGGGAGGAGCGGAGTACCTCGAGATGACCTTCGGCGTCTGCGAGAACCTGGCCGGACAGGGTTCTCAGAAGGAAACGGATGATCCGGTCCGCGGCCTTCGGGCGGTCGTGGGCGTCGTCTCGGAGCCCCCCGCCCGAGAGGGTGACGATCCGCCGGACACCGGCCGTGCGCATGGCGTCGACGATGACACGCGTGCCGTCGGTCTGGAGCGTCGGCGGTGATCCTTTCACCTGGCCGAAGAGGCTCAAGACGGCGTCCGTCCCCGCGACAGTGGCGGCGACGGTAGCGGGGTCCTGCACATCGCCGGTGATCACCGTGAGGTGATCGGACGAGACTCCGAGGCCGGCGGGATCGCGCACGAGCGCGCGGACGTGGTAGCCGGCGGCGAGGGCGCGATCCAGGACGCGGCGACCCGTCCTGCCGGTCGCGCCGAAGAGTGCGAGAGTCATGCCCTCACTTTAGCCGCTAAAGTTTATGACGTGGCAGGCGGACGTCGCACGGCGGGTGTGCGTCCGGCTGCGCCGCCGCGACGTCACATCCCACCTCGCCGCCAGCTGGCTCGGGCCCCAGTAGGCGCTGGAAGAGCATGTGGTCCTGTCGTCGCCCGGCGATCTCGAGGTACGGGCGCGCGACACCGATCTCCTCGAAGCCCAGCCGTCGGAGCAGCCGCTGAGAGGGCTCATTCTCGAGCAATGTCGCCGCTTCCATTCGTCGCAGCCTGTGGGTGTCACGGCCCTCGATGACGACCGCGCCGACTGCCCGAGTCGCCAACCCTCGACCCCGTTCGCCTTCGTCGATCCAATAGCCGAGCCGGCCGTTCTGGAAGGCTCCTCGTTCGACGGCGCCGATATTGATCAGGCCGGCGACGACGCCCGCACGGTCGATGAGATAGGGATACGCGGCATCCCGCTCGCGCGCTTGCAGCCGACGCACGAGCGCCTCCTGCGGCGCCGCGTCGGCGAAAAACTCCTCCGACCGCTCCGGTTCCCAGCGCGCGAGCGCGGTCCTATTGCGCCGACGGATCTGGGCGCAGCGGCCCCGTCCCACCGGGAGTTGAGCCGGCGAGCGAGAGCGCGACGCCCGATCACGAATCGACGGAGTTGGCGTTGCGGCGCCGGGAGAGATCGAGCATGGCCTCCATCGCTCCGGGCAGGTCGGCCTCGTGCCCACTGGTCTGTGTCGCTGCTAAGGGGATGGCCGCGCCGATGAGGATGCGGCACATCGCGGGGCGGCCCTCGTGGATGACGGGCACCGTCACGACGTCGACGCGATTGAGTCCGGCCAGTTGTGCGGCATATCCGAGCAGCGCATCAGCCACGGCATCGGTCGTCGTGATCGATGACGATGCGTACATCAGGTCGTGCATGCCACACGCCTGCACGCGCATGCGACACGCCCGGGCGCGCATCGGGGAGGGTCGGGAACGTGCTTCCCCCTTGCGGGCAGGCGGGAGGGGGAGGAGCGTCGGAGGTCACCAGCACGCGCGGTCCCCCCGGAGCCCTCGCCTTCCGACCCTTCGGACATTCCGGTGGCCCGCGCGCGCACGGGAGGAGCCCATCATGGGCAAGTTCACCTTCGAGAACACGATCAAAGCCGAGTTCGAGGATCGTCTGCTCGCGCACCTGCAGCAGGTCATCACGTCCAAGCTCCGGCGCGACGAGTGCTTCCTGTTCACGTGGAAGGAGGACATCAGCGTCGGCGGCAAGCGCACGTCGGTGTGGGTCCACCGTGGCGCGAACCTGGTGTTCAAGTTCCACGGCGGCCGCACGCCGGCGATCAGTCCGGCGTGGTTGCAGGCGTTGACCTACACCGCCAACGGCCCGCACGGCCTCTACGTCGTCCCTGAGCCCGACGCCCGCCAGGTGGAGCGCCTCCACGCCCCCCAGGAATCGATGAAGTTCGCCATCGCGGACGCCGACGGATGAGCGACACCCGACGAGCGGGTCGCACCGACGACGCGGCGCAGCTCAGTGGGTGTGGGCGCCGGCGAGCTTGAAGCCGAGGCGGCCGTGCGCGTAAGCTCCGCCCGCCTTCAACGCGGTCGTGACCCATGCCGCTTCCGCCAGTTCGGCCTCGGTCGCGCCGGCGGCGACCGCCTTCTGCGAATGCGTGTCGATGCAGTAGACGCACTGCGTCGAGATCGCCACGGCGAGCGCGATCAGCTCGCGGTACTTCAGCGGGATGGTGCGCCCCTCCGCGGCGAAGACCGCGCCGTCGAACGCCGCGAACGCGGCCAGCACATCCGCCGTGTGCTCCTTGTAGACACGGGTGTAGGCGCGGTCGGCGGGGTCGTAGAAGTGCTCGCTCATGTGTTCCTCTCCGGATGCAGCGGCGCGGTCCCGCGGCGCGAGCGAGCCTAACCGCGCGCCCGCACGCGTTACGCCGCGTGACGAGACCCGTCGGCGGATGACGCGCGCCCGACCCGCCCGGAGGGGGCTGCAGTACCGTGTGCAGGTATGCGCACTCCGCCGGCGACAGGAGAGGGATGAGCTCGATGCCCAGCGCGCACGGCGCCGTGTCGGCGCATCCGTTCGACCTCCGTGAGCGCGCGCGCCTCGACCGCCCCGAGAGCCGCAAGTGGAGTCTGCATCCCGGTGCGATCGGAGCCTGGGTGGCGGAGATGGACTTCGGCATCGCGCCGCCCGTGGCGGACGCGCTCCATCGCGCGATCGACGAGGAGACCCTCGGCTATCTCTCCCCGGCGCTGGCGGCCCGGCTCGGGGAGGCGACCGCGGAGTGGATGCGCGACGCGTACGGCTGGGGGATCGACCCCGAGCGGGTGCATCCCGTGTCGGACGTCATGGCGGCGCTCGGCGTCGCCGTCACCGAATACGCGCCGCCCGGCTCGCCCGTCATCGTCCCCACCCCGGCGTACATGCCGTTCCTGACCTACTTGCCGACGCTCGGCCACCCGGTCGTCGAAGTGCCGGGCATCGAGACGGACGGTCGCTGGCACCACGACCTCGAGCGCATCGACGACGCGTTCGCGGCCGGCGCGCGCGCGCTCGTGCTGTGCAATCCGCACAATCCGACCGGCACCGTGTTCGAGCGCGAGGAGCTCCTCGCCATCGCCGCCGTCGTGGAGCGCCACAGCGGGCGCGTGTTCGCCGACGAGATCCACGCGCCGCTGCGCTACGACGGGCGACCGCACGTGCCGTACGCGTCGCTCTCCGACGCGACGGCGGCGCACACCATCACGGGGACGAGCGCCTCGAAGGCGTGGAACCTTCCGGGACTGAAGACCGCGCAGCTCATCACCTCCAACGACGCCGACCAGCGCGTCTACCGCCGGTTCGGCTTCGCAGTGCAGCACGGTGCGTCGACCCTTGGCGTGGTCGCATCCACCGCCGCCTACCGCGAGGGCGGACCGTGGCTGGAGGAGGTGCTGCGCTACCTCGACGGGGAGCGCCACGATGTGGGCCGCCTCCTCGCCGAACACCTGCCGGCGGCCGGGTACCGGGTCCCGGACGCGACGTACATCGCGTGGATCGACACGTCGGCGCTCGGCATCCCCGGGTCGCCGGCGGAGTTCTTCCGCGAACGGGCGGGGGTCGTGCTGACCGACGGGCGCCTCCTCGGGCGGGGCTACGACCGCCACGTGCGGCTCGTGTTCGCCACGCCGCGGCCGATCCTGCGCGCCGCGATCGAGCGCCTCGGGGATGCCGTGCGTCAGAGGGGGACGTCATGAGCGACCAGCCGGACGAGCGCCACGGCTTCGAGACCCGGCAGATCCACGCCGGGGCATTCGTCGACGCCGAGGCGTTCGCACGGGTCACCCCGATCTATCAGACGGCCGGCTACGTCTTCGAGGACTTCGACGACGGCGTGGAGCGATTCGCGGGCCGCAGCGGCCGCCGGGCCTACTCGCGCAACGACAACCCGACGAACATCGTCGCCGGTCGACGTCTCGCCGACCTGGAGGGCGGCGTCGACGGCATCCTCGTCGCGAGCGGCCAGGCCGCGATCGCCGCGGCGCTCTTCGCCCTCGCGTCGGCGGGCGACCACATCCTCACGACGCGCAGCCTCTACGAGGGCACGCGGGAGATGTTCCGCGGCGCCCTGCGCCGGCAAGGGCTGGAGTTCGAGGCGGTCGACGCGGCCGCGCCGATCGCGGACTGGCTCGCGCGCGTGCGTCCGAACACGAAGGCCATCTACACCGAGTCGATCCCGAATCCGCTCGGCGACGTCGTCGACCTCGAGAAGCTCGGGCAGGTCGCCGACCGCGCCGGGATCCCGCTGGTCGTGGACAACACCGTCGCCACGCCCTACCTGTGCCGACCGTTCGAATGGGGCGCGCACGTCGTCATCCACTCGACCTCGAAGTGGCTGGCCGGCCACGGTGCCGTGATCGGCGGCGCCATCGTGGACGGCGGGCGATTCGACTGGACCGCCGCGGCCGCCCGGTACCCCCAGCTCACCGACCCGGGTGCGAACGGGCAGCCCTCGTTCGTCGAGCGCTTCGGCGCCCAGGCGTTCGGCGCGTACGTGCGGTCGGTGATCGTGCTGGAGTACGGTCCGACGGTGCCGCCCACGAGCACCTTCCTGCTGCTTCATGGCATGGAGACGCTCTCGCTGCGGATGGAGCGCCACGTCGCCAATGCGCAGCGCGTCGCCGAGGCGCTGCGCGCGCATCCGGCCGTCGCGGCCGTGCACTATCCGGGGCTGGCGGACAGCCCCTACCGCTCCCTCGCGCAGAAGTACCTGCCCGACGGCGCCGGATCGATCGTCGCGATCGATCTCGTCAGCGGGCGCGAGGCCGCACGCACCTTCCTCGACGGCCTGCGCCTGGTCAGCCAGATGACGCACATCGGCGACGTGCGCTCGCTCGCGATCCACACCGGCAGCACAATCCACGGCAAGCTGTCGGAGACCGAGCGACTGTCCCTCGGCATCACACCGGGCCTGGTCCGGCTCTCCATCGGACTCGAGCGCGCGGACGACATCGTGCGCGACCTGCGCCGGGCGCTCGACGCCGTCGCGCCCGCCCGCTGAGAGGGTCCGCGCGCCCGCGCCCTGCGGCATCCGCGTTCACATTTCGACGCATTCCGACGCTTCCCGCCATGCGAGCGAAGCGCGCCGGTGTCCTGCCGCATCGCGGGAAAACACCCGGCCGCGTCCCGATTTCGGCGCGTTGGCGAGCCCCTCTCGCTACGTGTGCGGAAGCCCGGATGCAACGTGCCGTCACATTCGGCCGCCACCGTCGTGGCGCCCTCCGGCGCGTCCCTACTGTGGGGGCCACCCCTCGCCCCGACCTCTGGGAGAACGATGCCCGGCCCCCTGATCTCCGCCGACGAGCTCGCCGAGCTCATCGCATCCGGCGCGCCCGTCCGGCTGCTGGACGTGCGCTGGCGCCTGGACCGCCCCGACGGGCTGCCCGCCTACCTCGACGGCCACATCCCCGGCGCCGTCTACGTCGACCTCGATCACGAGCTCGCCGACGACGGCGCCTCGCCGCTCGAGGGGCGCCACCCGCTGCCGGCCGGCGAGGCGCTGCAGCGCGCCGCGCGCCGGTGGGGCATCCATGACGGCGACACCGTCGTGGTCTACGACGACCTCAAGTCGCTCTCGGCGGCCCGGGCGTGGTGGCTGCTCACCGACGCCGGACTCGCCGACGTGCGCATCCTGGACGGCTCGCTGCGCGCGTGGACGGCGAGTGGACGGGAGCTCGCACAGGGCGAGGAGCACGTCGAGCCCGGGTCGGTGTCGCTGCATCCGGGCCATCTGCCCGTGCTCGACATCGACGACGCCGCTGAGCTCGCCGGGTCGGGCATCCTCCTGGACGTGCGCGCCGAGGAGCGCTACCGCGGCGACGCGGAGCCGATCGACCCGCGCGCGGGTCACATCCCCGGAGCCGTCAACCTGCCCACGACCGGCAACGTCGACGCCGACGGCCGCTTCCTCGATCCCGACGCCCTGCGCGCCCGCTTCGCCGCGGCGGGCGTGCAGCCCGACGCGACCGTGGGCGTCTACTGCGGGTCGGGTGTGACCGCGTCGCACGCTGCGCTCGCGCTCGTCCTCGCCGGCTACCGCCCGCACCTGTACCCCGGCTCGTGGAGCCAGTGGTCGAACCACCCCGACCGCCCCGTGGCGGTCGGATCGGAGCCCGGCGCGCCCGCCGCTCGAAAGGAGCACGCATCATGACCGTCGAATTCATCAGCGCCATCAACACCCGCCCGGGAGACGAACTCAACCCGGTCCGCGGCGGCCGGCCGCTCGATCCTGCCTACCTGCGACGCTACGCACGCGTGCTCGAGGACGCGGGTTTCGACTACACCCTCGTTCCCTACGGCAGTGCCGGCGCCGACTCGTTCGTCGTGGCTACGGCCGTCGCCACGCAGACCGAGCGCCTCACCCCGATCGTCGCGGTGCGACCGAACACGGTCTACCCGACGGTGGCGGCGCAGCAGCTGGCCACGCTCAGCCAGGTCTCCGACGGGCGCGCGGTCGTGCACATCATCTCGGGCGGCAGCGACGCCGAGCAGGCGCGGCAGGGCGACCACCTCTCGAAGGACGAGCGATACGACCGCTCGGAGGAGTGGATCCGCATCGTGCGCCGCGCATGGACGGAGCCCGAGCCCTTCAGCCACGCGGGTCGCTACTACCGCTTCGAGGACTTCGGGCCGGGGTTCCGGCCGTACGCCCCCATCCCCATCTCGGTGGGCGGATCGTCGGCCGCGGCCTATCGCGTCGGCGGTGCCGTCGGCGACATCTTCGGGCTGTGGGGCGAGCCCCTCGCCGACACGCGCGAGCAGATCGAGCGGGTGTACGCCGAGGCCCGCGCTGCGGGCCGCAGCGACCGACCGCGCATCTGGGTCACCTTCCGCCCCATCGTCGCCGAGACCGACGAGCTCGCATGGGAGAAGGCGCACCGGCACGTCGGGCGTGTCGCCGAGACGTACGCGAACGGCGGGCTGGTCCCGTTCCGGCACGACCGCGCACAGCCGCAGAACGTCGGCTCGCAGCGTCTGCTGGATGCGGCCGCCCGCGGCGAGGTGCACGATCGCGCGCTGTGGACCAAGCCCGCCGCGGTCACGAACGCCGCGGGCGCCTCGACCGCGCTCGTCGGCAGCTACGAGACCGTCGCGGCGGCGATCCTCGACTACGTCGACCTGGGCGCCGACCTCATCTCCATCCGGGGCTACGACAACCTCAACGACGCGATCGACTACGGCCGCTACATCCTGCCGCTCGTGCGCCAGGAGCTCGCCCACCGTGAGGCCACCGGCCAGCGCGGCCAGATCGTCGCCCAGCCTCCCATCGCGGAGGGCGTGCGCGCATGACCGGCCGAGCGTCGGCACTGGCCTTCCCCGGACGGCTCACCGCCGCGGAACTGACCGAGGTGACGGCCGCCCTCGCCGCGCACGCGGCTGAGCACGATCAGGACGGGTCCTTCCCGTGGCCGGGCGTGCGGGCGGCGCACGACGCGGGCCTGCTCACCGCGTCGGTCGGGCGCCGCTTCGGGGGCCGCGGCGTCACCGCGGAGGAGACCGTCGCGGTCTTCCTCGCCCTCGGCGAGGGCGACCCCTCGGTCGCGCTCCTGGTGGCCATGACCCAGCTCCAGCACGCCCTGCAGGATGCGGCGGACACCTGGCCGACCGAGCTCTACGAGCGGGTGCTGGCCGAGTCGCAGGAGCGTCCGGTGCTGCTGAACGCGGTGCGCGCCGAGCCGGAGCTGGGCGCTCCCGCGCGCGGCGGGCTGCCCGCCACGACGGCGCATCGCGTCGCGGACGGCTGGCACGTGGTGGGACGCAAGGCGTTCGCGACGGGCTCGGAAGGGCTCGCGTACCACCTCGTGTGGGTCGTCACCGACGAGCCGGAGCCGCGCGTCGGCCACGTCATCGTGCCCGGCGACGCGGACGGCGTCGAGGTGGTGCGCACGTGGGACCACCTCGGCATGCGGGCGAGCTCCACCCACGACGTCATCTACGACGTCGTCGTGCCGCTCGAGAACTTCGCCGGCGCGCCGATCGGCAGCGTGCGCAACAACCCGCCGCTGACCGGTCCGCTGTCCCTCGCGGTGCCGTCGCTGTACGTCGGGGTCGCGCGCGCCGCTGCGGCCGCGTTCGTCGCGTTCGCTCGCGAGCGCGTGCCGAGCTCGCTCGGCCGCCCGATCGCGACCCTCGAGCGCATCCAGACCGTCGCCGGTGAGGCGCACGCCCAGGTCCGCTCGGCCGAGCTGACCCTCGCGGCGCTCGCCGCCGACATCGACCACGGCCGGGTGCGCGCCGACGACCTCGCCGTGGCCAAGCTGCTCACCTCGCGCGCCGCGATCGCCGCGGTGCAGGGCATCGTCGCCGCGATCGGCAACCCCGGACTCACGCGCGCGCGTCCGTTCGAGCGGCACCTGCGCGACGTCCTGTGCGCGCGTCCGCATCCGCCCCAGGACGACGCGGCGCTCCTCGCCGCCGGCCGCGCCCTCCTTCTTCCCGCTCCTGCTTCCGCACAGCTCTCGAAAGGCCCCACACCGTGACCACCCTGCACCGACGAAAGCCCGCGATCGCGATCGCCGGCGCCCTGGCCCTCCTCGCCCTGAGCGGATGCGCCGGCACGGCGACCGGCGCGTCGCCGACCGGCGCGGCCGGAGATCCCGTCGCCGGCGGCGAGCTGACCGTGGAGTTCTGGCCCGACAACGCCGCGTTCGCGTGCGTCGACCCGTTCCAGACGTACTGGATCGAGAGCCGCCAGGTCATCCGCAACGTCGCCGACTCGCTCACCGATCAGGACCCCGAGACGGGCGAGATCGTGCCGTGGCTCGCGACGTCGTGGACGGTGAGCGACGACCAGCTCACCTATACGTTCGAGCTGCGCGACGACGTGACCTTCAGCGACGGCACGCCGCTGGACGCGGCCGCGGTCGTGCGCACGTTCGACAGCGCCCAGGAGACCCTCGCCGCAGTGCCCGGCGCGTACGGCGGCGTCTACATCGCCGGTCTGGACACCGCCACAGCGCTGGACGAGCACACCGTCCAGGTGCAGTTCGCCACGCCCAACTCGGCGTTCCTGCAGGGCACCTCCACGACCAACCTCGCCATCCTCTCCCCGGCCTCCTACGACGCCACGCCGGCCGACCGGTGCCTGGGGAAGTTCGTCGGGTCCGGCCCGTTCGTGCTCGACGACTACACGCCCGGCGAGGGCATCGACCTGTCGCGCCGCGACGGCTACGACTGGGCGAGCTCGCTCAACGCCCACGAGGGCGAGGCGTACCTCGACGCCGTGCACATCAACTACGTCGCCGAGGACAGCGTCCGGGTAGGCAACCTGACCAGCGGGGCGAGCGACGTGGCCTGGCCGCGGAACCCCTTCACGCCCGAGGACCAGGCGCTGCTCACCTCCAGCGGGGCCCAGCTGCACTCGCGGCCGCTGCCGGGCGTCTCCTACTCGCTCTTCCCGAACGTCGCGGACGGCAAGGTGCTCTCCGACCCGCTGGTGCGTCAGGCGCTGCAGAAGGCCATCGACCGGGAGACCTACGCCACGACCATCTACGGCGACGACTACCCCGTGGTCGCGGGGGCCTACGACTCCACGACCCCGTTCTTCGGCGCGCAGGACGACGCGCTCGCGTACGACCCGGAAGGCGCCGCAGAGCTCCTCGACGAGGCGGGCTGGACCCTCGCGGACGGCGCGACGTACCGCACGAAGAACGGGCAGCAGCTGACGATCGTGCAGCCGATCACCGCCGAGACGCCGGGCGACGTGCTGCTCCAGGACCAGCTCAAGCAGGTCGGCATCGACTTCGAGCTGAAGGTCTACCAGGCCTCAGATCGCGCCTCGATCATCTCCGGCGGCGACTACGACGTGCTCGCGACCTACTACACGCGTGCCGACCCGTCGGTGCTGCAGTGGATCATCGACGACCGCTACGCCTCGTCGAAGGCGTTCGCGCAGAACGCCGCCGACCCCGAGACGGCCGCGCAGATCCAGTCCCTGTTCGACGCCGGGATCACCGACATCGACCAGGAGGCCCGGACCGACGCCTATGCGCGCCTGCAGGCCCTGCTCGTCGACGACGGAGTGACGTTCCCCGTGTTCGAGCGCGTGCAGTACGCCGCCACCGCGCCGTCGGTGCAGGGCTTCCGCTTCACGAGCGAGTCGTTCCTGTCGTACTACGACATCTGGAAGACCGAGGGCTGAGCATGGCCTGGTACGTGCTGCGCCGAGTCGGCCAGGCCGCGGTCGTCCTCTGGGCGGCCTACACCGCGACCTTCGTGATCCTGCACGTGCTGCCGAGCGACCCCGTCGCGCTGCAGCTGGCGGCCAACAACGTCGAGATCGACTCGCTGACACCCGAGCAGCGCGAGGTCGCGGAGGCACGGCTGGGACTGGATCGACCCGTGTGGCAGCAGTACCTGGGCATGCTCGCGGGCGTGCTGCGCGGCGACTTCGGCACCTCGTACGCGAAGCAGGTGCCGGTCGCTCAGCTGCTCGGGGAGCGGCTGCCGGCGACGGCGACGCTGAGCGGCGTCGCGGTGCTCATCGCGCTCGTCGCCGGCGTGGGCCTGGCCCTCCTCGCCGTCCGCGTCCCGCGGGGGCCGCTGGCCGCCCTGCTGCGACGGCTCCCCGCGGTGGGGGTCAGCGTCCCGAACTTCTGGATCGGCCTGCTGCTGATCCAGGTGTTCGCGTTCACGCTCGGCTGGTTGCCGGCGATGGGCTCGATCGGTCCGCAGAGCTACGTGCTGCCCGCGATCACGATGGCCGTCCCGACCTCCGCGGTGCTCGCCCAGGTGCTCATCCGCAGTCTCGACGACACGCTCGGCGAGCCGTACATCGCCACCGCGCGTGCCAAAGGGCTCAGCCGCGGAGCGGTGCAGCTGCGGCACGCCTTCCGCAACGCCGCCCTTCCGACCCTCACGATCCTCGGGCTCCTCGTCGGCGCGACGGTGACCGGATCGATCGTCGTGGAGACGGTCTTCTCGCGGCAAGGGCTCGGCCGCTTGGCCCAGGAGAGCGTGCTCGCGCAGGACGTGCCGGTCGTGCAGGCGATCGTCGTGCTCGCGGCGAGCGCCTTCGTCCTGGTCAACCTCGTCGTCGATCTGCTGTATCCCCTGCTCGATCCCCGCATCGCCCGCACCCCGAGAGTGAGCCGCGCATGACCGAACTGCTCCTGGAGGCTCCCGCCCCGGCACGCGATCGCGTCGCCGTCGAACGGATCGCGCGCGGACGCCGGCCGTGGCACGCCGTCGTGCGCCCCGGCGTGGCGCTCACGCTCGCCGTCGTCGCGTTCGCGGTGCTCTCGGCGATCGCTCCACAGCTGTTCGCGGTGTACGACCCGACCGCGACCGCGCCCCTGGACCGCCTGCAGCCGCCGAGCCTCGCGCACCTGTTCGGCACCGACGAGCTCGGCCGCGACCTGTTCTCGCGCGTCGTGCACGGCTCGGGGCTCACGATCGCCGCGACCGCGCTCGCCGTCGGGCTCGCCCTCGTGGCGGGGCTCGCCCTGGGCGTCGTGTCGGGCTTCGTCGGCGGCGTCGTGGACGCCGTGATCATGCGGATCGTCGACGTCTTCCTCGCGATCCCGGGTCTCCTGCTCGCCCTCGCGATCGTGACCGCGCTCGGGTTCGGCACGATCCCGGTGGCCGTCGCCGTCGGCATCGGGATCATCCCCGGCTTCGCCCGCACCACGCGCGCCGAGGTGCTGCGCGTGCGTACCTTGCCGTACGTCGAGGCGGCGCGCGTCGGCGGCGCATCGTGGGGCCGGATCCTCCTCACCCACATCCTCCCCAACTCCTGGGGCCCGGTCGTCGTGCTCGCGGTCCTGGACGTCGGGGCCGCGATCCTCGCGGTCGCCTCGCTCAGCTTCCTCGGCTTCGGCGCGGCTCCGCCCGCCGCAGAATGGGGGACGCTCATCGCGGATGGCCGGGACTATCTGGTGACCGCGCCGTGGGTGTCGCTCATCCCCGGCCTGTTCGTCGCCGTCGTCGTGCTGTCCCTGAACCACCTCGCCAAGACGCTCGAGGAGGCGCAGCGATGACCGAGCCCGTGATCGACGTCGCCGACCTCGTCGTCGAGTACCGCCGCGGTGCGCGGACGACCCGCGCCCTCGACGGCGTCTCGTTCTCCGTCGCGCCGGGGGAGCGGCTCGCCATCGTCGGCGAGTCCGGATCGGGCAAGACCACCGCCGCCCTGACGCTGCTCGGGCTTCTTCCGCCGCAGGCGCGGGTCGTCGCCGGCCGCGCACGGGTGGGCGAGGCGGACCTCGCCACCGCGCCCGAGCGCGTGGCGCGTCGAATCCGCGGGCGGACCGTGGGGCTCGTGCCGCAGGACCCGACCGTGTCTCTGAACCCGACCCAGCGTGTCGGCCAGCAGGTGGCCGAGGCGGTGCGCCTGCGCGGCGTGCGCGGACCGCTCGTCGACGTCGCCGTGCTCGACGCGCTCTCCCAGGCGGGCATCGACGATCCGGCGGTGCGCGCGCGGCAGTACCCGCACGAGCTGTCGGGCGGCCTGCGTCAGCGCGTGCTCATCGCCATCGCGCTCGCGGGCGACCCGGAGATCCTCGTCGCCGACGAACCCACGAGCGCCCTCGACGTCACGGTGCAGAAGCGCATCCTCGACCACCTCGACCGCCTCGTGCGCGAGCGCGGCATCGCGCTCGTGATCATCACGCACGACCTCGGGGTCGCCGCCGACCGGGCCGATCGCATCGTCGTGATGTCGCAGGGCGAGGTCGTCGAGACCGGTCCGGCGCGCGACGTGCTCACCGCGCCGCGGCACCCGTACACGCGGCGTCTGCTGGCCGCGGCTCCAGCATGGCGATCGGCGCCGCCGCGTGCGGCACGCGCGCCGGCGCGTCCGGTGGTGGAGTGGATCGGAGCGACGAAGGACTTCGCCCTGCCCCGCGGCGGGAGCGCGCCCTCGATCCGCGCCGTGGACGACGTCACCCTGACCGCCCATGCCGGGCGCACGCTCGCCGTCGTGGGCGAGTCGGGCTCGGGGAAGACCACCCTGCTGCGGCTCGCCCTGGGCGTCGAGACGCCCTCGCGTGGCGAGGTCCGCTTCGACGGCACCTCGCTGACGGGCCTCGGCTGGCGTGAGGCCCGCCCGCTGCGCCGGCGGTTCCAGCTCGTGCAGCAGAACCCGTTCTCCTCGCTCGACCCGCGATTCACGGTCGGACGCAGCATCGCCGAGCCCCTCGTCGCGTTCGGGATCGGCGATGGTCGCACGCGTCGTGCGCGCGTGGCCGAGCTCGTCGATCTCGTCGGCCTGCCCTCGGACGCGGCCCGTCGCCGGCCCGCCGAGCTCTCGGGTGGGCAGCGTCAGCGCGTGGCCATCGCCCGGGCGCTCGCGATCGAGCCGGAGGTGATCTATCTGGATGAACCGGTGTCGGCGCTGGATGTGTCGGTGCAGGACCAGATCCTGCGCCTGCTCACGCGCCTGCAAGACGACCTCGGGGTGTCGTACGTCTTCGTGTCGCACGACCTGAGCGTCGTCGCCGAGATCGCGCACGAGGTCGCCGTCGTGCACCGAGGGCGCGTGGTCGAGCACGGGCCGGCCGCCGAGGTGCTCCAGCGGCCGCAGCATCCGCACACGGCCGCGCTGCTCGAGGCGGTTCCCGGCAGAGCGCTGGGGGAGGCCGCATGAGCCGGTACATCGTCATCGGGGCAGGCGCCGTCGGCGGCGTCCTCGCCGCGCAGTGGTCGCTCGCGGGCGTGCCGGTCGTCCTCGTCGCCCGTGGCGCGGCCTACGACGCGATCCGCGCGCGCGGACTGCGTGTGCGTCGTCCGACCGGCGACGACATCGTCCGGGTCCCCGTCGTGCCCGGCATCGCCCACGCGCAGCCGACGCCCGCCGACACGGTCGTACTGGCGGTCAAGGCGCAGGACGCGGAGGCCGCGATCGCGGCCTCCGCGTGGGTGCCGCTCGCCGACGGTCGCGGTGTCGTGGCCGATCTGCCCATCCTGACGCTGCAGAACGGGCTCTCGACGGAGGAGACGGCGCTCCGCCGCTTCCCGACGGTCGTCGGCGTGTCGATCGGGATCCCCGCGAGCCACCTCGAACCCGGCGTGGTCGTCTCGCCGGCGCATCCCGTCGTGGGAGCCGCGTGGCTCGGCGGCTACCCCGCGCCGCTTCCCGCGGAGGAGGAGCGGTATCGCGCCGCATTCGCGCAAGCCGGCTTCGCCGCCACGGTGGAGCCCGACATCGCTGCCGCCAAGCGCCGGAAGCTCCTCGCGAACCTCCGCAACGTGGTGGACGTGTTCGACGCCGACGCGGCGACGGCGGCCGTGATCGAGCGAGCACTGGCGGAGGAAGCGCGTGACATCTTCGACACCGCCGGCCTCCCTGTCGCACCGCCGTCGGACGGCGGGATTCGCCTGCAGATCGGAGACGTGGCGGGACATCAGCCGGGGCACCTGTCCACGTGGCAGAGCTTCGCTCGCGGCACGACGCACGAGGTGGATTTCCTCAGCGGCGAGATCGTCCTCATCGCGCGGAGCATCGGCGTCCCCGCGCCGCTCAACTCCGCCGTCGCACGCGCCCTCGGCGCGTGGGCCGCACGACAGGGTGCACCCGGCCGTGCGCCCCTCCCGCCCGAGCTGCGCAGAGTCGACGCCGACGCGCGGCGGCGGACCGTCGCATGAGCGGCACCATCGCGCACCCCCTCGTGCGTGCCGAACAGGAGCGGCTGCGCACGGCGGCCGCTGATCGTTCCGGGTGGCCGGGCGCCGTTCCTCCTGCGGGCGTCGCGGCCCCCACCTCCGTGGAGGAGGTCGTCTCGCTGATGCGGTGGGCGCACCGCACGGGCACCGCGGTGATCGCGCGGGGTGCGGGAACGGGGCTTGCCGGCGGCGCGTCGGGGATCGACGGCGCGCTCGTCCTGGACCTCTCCAGGATGAAGCGCATCCTCGAGATCGACGTCGAAGAGCAGCTCGCGCGGGTCGAGCCCGGCGTCATCACGGCGGACCTGGACGCCGCCGCATCCGCTCACGGCCTGCGCTACGCCCCCGACCCGGGCAGCGTCGGGATCTCCACGATCGGCGGCAACATCGCCACGAACGCCGGGGGCCTGCGCGGGGCGAAGTACGGCGTCACGCGCGACCACGTGCTGGCGCTCGACGTCGTCCTCGCCGACGGCACCCTCGTGCACGTGGGCCGGGACACGATCAAGGGCGTCGCCGGCTACGACCTCGTCGCCCTCGTCACGGGTTCGGAGGGCACGCTCGGCGTCGTCGTCGGTGCGACGCTCCGCCTCCTGCCGCGGCCCGTGCGCACGGCGACGATCTCGGCGACCTTCGTCGACATCGGCGCGGCGGCCGCCGCGGTGTCCGCCATCACCCGATCGGGCGCGCGGCCGGCGGTGCTCGAGATCATCGACCACGCGACGCTGGCAGCCATCGACGCCCTCGAGGGCACGGTGCTGAGCGCGCAGGGCGGTGCCCTGCTCGTCGCACAGACGGACGGGTTCGGCGCCGAGGAAGAGGCGCGCGTGGTCGTGGCGGCCATCTCCTCCCTCGCGGCGGCCGTGGAGTGGTCGATGGACGAGGCCGACGCCGACCGTCTGCTCTTCGCGCGACGTCGTGCCCTTCCGGCGCTCGAAGCCCTCGGTCGCCCGCTCATCGAGGACATCGCCGTGCCGCGCGGCCGCCTCGCCACGGCCGTGCAGGCGATCGAGCGCATCGCGTCGGAAGAGCAGGTGCGCATCTTCGTCTTCGGTCACGCCGGCGACGGCAACCTCCATCCGATCATCGTGACCGACACCGCCGCGCCGGATGCGCCGGTCCCCCCGGCGGCGCAGCGCGCCGCCGACCGCATCTTCGCGCTCGCGCTCGAACTGGGCGGGACGATCACCGCCGAGCACGGCGTCGGTCGGGCCAAGCGCCTGTGGGCCGAGCGCGAGCTCGGCGCGGAGGTCGTGGCGCTCCAGCGGCGCATCCGGGCCGCATTCGATCCGGTGGGAATCCTCAACCCCGGCTCGACGACCTGACCGGCACCCGGGAGGCACCGCGCGTGTGGGCGTCGCCCCCTGCCGTGTCCAGGATATCGGGGCACCGGGGGCTTGCGGCAAGGGCCCCTCGACGGGGCAGACTGGGCGGCCGTCCGGGCGTCGGCCCGGCGAGGGGAGACGCATGCACGACGTGATCATCAGCGGTGGCGGGCCGACGGGGATGATGCTGGCCGCGGAGCTGAGGCTGCACGGGGTGGACGTCCTCGTGCTCGAACGCGATCTCGAGCCGAGCCCCGTGGTCCGCTCGCTCGGCCTGCATCCCCGCAGCATCGAGATCCTGGATCAGCGGGGGATCCTCGATCGCTTCCTCGCAGAGGGGACGCCCTATCCGGGGGCGGGGCGATTCGCGGGGATCGAGGGTCCGCGCATCGATCTCGGCATCCCGCACGGCTACCTCCTCGGTATCGCGCAGCCGGTCACCGACCGCCTGCTGGCGGAGCGCGCGTCGGAGCTCGGTGCGGAGATCCGGCGCGGCGCCGAGCTCGCCGGATTCACGCAGGACGACGCCGGCGTGACCGTCGAGCTGACGCACGGCGATGCGCTCCGCGCCGCGTGGCTGGTCGGCGCGGACGGCGGCCGCAGCCTCGTGCGCAAGCTGCTGGGCGTCGCCTTTCCCGGCGAGCCGGCGCGCACGGAATGGCTGCTCGCGGAGGTGCGGATCACGGCCGACCCGACGGAGGTCGCCGCGGTCTCCGAGCGGGTACGGGCGACCCAGAAGGGCTTCGGGATCGGGCCCGCGGGCAACGGCTGGCACCGCGCCGTCGTTCCGGCGGCGACGGTCAGCGAGGATCGGAGCACGCCGCCCGACGTCGACGAGTTCCGCGCGCGCCTCCGGGCCGTGGGCGGCACCGACTTCGGCGCCCACTCCCCACGCTGGATCTCGCGTTTCACTGACGCCACCCGGCTCGCCGAGCGCTACCGTGTCGGCCGAGTGCTGCTGGCGGGCGACGCGGCGCACGTGCATCCGCCGCTGGGGGGCCAGGGTCTGAACCTCGGCATCCAGGACGCCGTCAACCTCGGGTTCAAGCTCGCAGCGGAGGCGGCCGGGTGGGCGCCCGAAGGGCTCCTCGACAGCTACGAGAGCGAACGCCGCCCCGTCGCCGACGATGTGCTGAACCTCACGCGCGCCCAGTCGGAGCTCATCGTCGACGAACCCGGTCCCCGCGCCGTGCGCCGACTTCTCACGGAGCTCCTCGACCTCGACGACGCCGCGCTGCATCTGGCGGAGAAGGTCGCCGGGCTCGACATCCGCTATGACGTCGGCGACGGCCCCGATCCGGTGGGCCGGCGGATGCCCGACCTCCCGCTCGCGTCGGGCACCCTCTACGCGCGCATGCACACGGGACGCGGCATCCTTCTCGACCGGACGGGCGCCCTCGCCATCACCGGGTGGAGCGACCGGGTCGACCGGCTCGCCGAGCCCGGCGCACCCTTCCCGCACCCGGCCGCGCTCATCCGCCCCGACGGGTACGTGGCGTGGGCGGGGGAGGACCAGGCGGACCTCGACGCGGCGCTGCACCGCTGGTTCGGAGCAGCGGCGCGCTGATCGACGTGACCGGATCACAGCCGCGCCGGGCGTCGGGCCCCCACGTGGGGCATGATGCAGGGGTGACCTCCTTCACGGAGCGGCTCGATGCGGAGCTGCCACGGCTGCGTTCCCTGTGGCGACGGATCTACGGCGACGCCGTGGCCGACGGGCCCGAGTTCGACGGGCTGGTCGACGATCTCGAGCGATCGTGGGGCGAGCGCTCGCGCGAGTTGCGCGCCCTCGACGACGCGCGCGAGGCCGACCCCGACTGGTTCACGGGCAACGACATGCTCGGCGGCGTCTGCTACGTCGACCTGTACGCGGGCGACCTGGCCGGCATCCGCGCGCGGATCCCGTACTTCCAGGAGCTCGGGCTCACCTACCTGCATCTCATGCCGCTGTTCCTCGCGCCGGAGGAGAACTCCGACGGCGGATACGCCGTGTCGAGCTATCGCGACATCGCGCCCGCGCTCGGCACGATGGCCGACTTCGAGCAGCTCGCCGGCGAGCTGCGCGAGGCGGGCATCGTGCTGGTCGTGGACTTCGTCTTCAACCACACCTCGAACGAGCACGCCTGGGCGCGGCGTGCGCTCGCCGGCGACCCGCAGTACGAGGACTTCTACCTGATCTTCCCCGACCGTGAGATGCCGGACGCGTACGAGCGGACGACGCGCGAGATCTTCCCCGACGACCATCCGGGCTCGTTCGTGCCGCTGCCCGACGGCCGCTGGGTGTGGGCGACCTTCCACTCGTTTCAGTGGGACCTCAACTACCGCAATCCCCGTGTCTTCCGCGCCATGGCGGGGGAGATGCTGCAGCTGGCCAATCGCGGCGTCGGCATTCTGCGCATGGACGCGGTCGCGTTCATCTGGAAGCAGCTCGGCACGTCGAGCGAGAACCTGCCCGAAGCGCACCTGCTGCTGCAGGCGTTCAACGCCGTGTGCCGTATCGCGGCGCCGTCGCTGCTGTTCAAGTCGGAGGCCATCGTCCACCCCGACGACGTCGTCGCCTACATCCGGCCCGACGAATGTCAGATCAGCTACAACCCGCTGCAGATGGCGCTGATCTGGAACTCCCTCGCGACGCGCGAGGTGAATCTGCTGTCGCAGGCGCTCGAGCGTCGGCACGCGCTGCCGCCGCACACGGCGTGGGTGAACTACGTGCGCAGTCACGACGACATCGGGTGGACGTTCTCGGACGAGGATGCGGCGGGGTGGGGCATCGACGGGTTCGACCACCGGCGGTTCCTCAACGCCTTCTTCGTCGACCGCTTCCCCGGGAGCTTCGCGCGCGGCGTGCCGTTCCAGGACAATCCGCGCACGGGCGACTGCCGCATCTCGGGCACGACGGCGTCGCTCGCCGGCCTTGAGGCGGATGACCCCGGCGCGGTGGACCGCATCGTGCTCGCCCACTCGATCGTGCTGAGCACCGGCGGCATCCCGCTGATCTACCTCGGCGACGAGGTCGGCCAGCTCAACGACTACGCGCAGCTGGACGTGCCCGGCCAGGGCGACGACACCCGATGGGTCGGGCGCCCGCGCTACCCCGCCGCGCTCTACGCCCGGCGCGACGACCTCGACACCGTGCCGGGGCAGCTGTACAGCCGGATGCAGCGGCTCATCCGGCTGCGGAAGGCGATGCCGGAACTCGGTGGAAATGCGCTGTCGATCTTCCACACGCACAACCCGCACGTCCTGGGCTATGCGCGCGGTTCCGTGCTCGCCCTCGCGAACTTCTCGGACTTCCCGCAGACGGTCGCCGCCGAGCGCTTCGCCGGGATGCCGGAGCTCGCGGTCGACGCCGTCACCGAACGGCACGTGGGCCTGACGCAGCCCGTCGTCCTTCCGCCGCACGGATTCGTGTGGCTCTCCCCGGCGCCCCGCTAGAAGGGTGGGTCGCCCGGTGGGGGGTCGGGGTCTTCGCGGAAGATGACGTACCGCTCGGGTGGGTCGGTGGACACTCTTCCGAGGGGGCTAGTCCAGCGGATGCTGCCGTCGCGGAGCTGCACCGGTTTCCATGGTTTCTCGGTCTTGAGCGTGTGGTGGCGTTTGCACAAGCACGCGAGGTTGCACGCGTCGGTCGTCCCGCCGAGCGCCCAGTCGCGGTTGTGGTCGCGGTCGCACTGCCGGGCGGGGCGACGGCACCCGGGGAATCGGCAGTGCACGTCTCTCGCGGCGAGGTAGCGGTCGAGGTTCGCGGGTCGCCGGTAGGTGTCGGTGGCGAGGACGTGCCCGTGGATGGGGTGGGTGAGGATCCGCTCCCACGACGGTGCCCCGGCGAGCAGGGATCGGGCGGTGTCGGCGTCGATCGGAACGGCGCCGTCGAGGGTGGCGCCGCGGTCGGCGAGCCCGGCTGCGGTCAGGGCGGGGATCACGATCGACGCGCGCGCCTGGATGGCGGCGAGCCCGCCGGCCGGTCCGGCGACCGCGCCGGTGGTGGGGTCGATGCTCGGTCCGCCCGTGAGGAGCAGGTCGATGGCGATGTCCGCGCGGATCTGGTCCAGGTTCCGCTGGTCGTAGACCGCGTCGTCATCCTCGGTGTCACCCTCGGGCGCGGCGACCTGCACGGTCTTGGTCTCGTGGGCTTGCTGGGTGAGCCGGTCCCAGATGCCTTCGGCGAGGACGGTGGGCGCGATCATGCCCAGTTCGGACATGCCCTCGCCCCGGCGCTGCATCCACACCGTCCGCCCCTTCACCGCCTCCCGGTGCCGTTCCGTGATCGACCGGGGATGCAGCTCTTCCACGACCTGTTCGGCGAACGCCCTCGTCCGCGGCGCGCGGTATCGCGCAGCGTCCGCTCCAACACCGTCGCCTCGTACAGCGCGCGGGCGTCCGGGTCCTGCAGCGCCCGTCCGGTCTCGACGATGACGGCGGCGTGGCGGGACGAGATGCGGCCGTCGGCGAGGGCGGAGTGGGCGGCGGGGTAGTTCCGGATGAGTTCGAGCGCGTCGTGCATCCGGTTCTGCACCGCCCGGTCGTTCACCCGGGTCGCCAGGCCGATCTCCGCGGCGATCGATCGTTCTTCGAGTTCCCGCATCTGGGAGGGGAGGGGCTGACGTGCGGTGCGCTCGTATGCGATCTGCTGGGTGGCCGCCATGCGCGTGGCGAGTTCGGCTTCGAGCGATGCGATCGCCGCATGGATGTCGACGATCTCGTCGATCAGGCACGCGAGAGCCGCATCATCGTCGTCACGATGACCGACACTCGCGGAGCTTTCCATGCGCTTACTCTCGCACCAACCTCCGACATCGCCCGGGCCCGACGCATGCCCTCGTCTCGGTCGCCGCGCTCCGTCGCTCGCGCCATAGGCCGCGGGTATCGCTGATGGGAGGACGCTAGCTGCCGGCAGTACGAACGCCGTACAAGTCGTCGGGATCGACGTCGACCGCGTAGGACGTGATCGTCGTCAGGCGATCGCCCTCGAACTCGTAGATGTCGCAGGACGACACCGTCGACACGCCCTCAGGGCCTTCATACCGTCCGATGGCGTCGACAGCGACCACGGGCCCGTCCTCGGTCGAGACGAACCGCAGCCAGTTCATCGCGACACCCTCGTTTTCTGTGGTGGAGGACTCGCACGCGTCGATCACCGCCTCGCGCCCCTCGAGGCGGAACCCGCCGACGTAGTTCCAGACGATGTCGTCCGCGAATGCGTCGTAGGTCTCGGCGATCCGATGACCGGAGAACGCCCGTGCGATGTCGGAGTTGGTCACGTCCGCTTCCCTCCAGAGCGCCGGCGGCGCCGCGCCACGCCGCTCACGGTACTCCCGGCGTGCTCTGCGTCAGGCGGAGTCGCGCACCACGATTCGCGACGGGAGCTCGACCTCGCGCGGCGCCGCGTCGCGCAGCAGCTGGTCGAGCACGAGCTGCGCTGCGACCTCGCCGAGTTCGCGAGCCGGCTGGTGCACGGTCGTGAGCGAGGGCAGCGCGCGCGTGGCCCACGTCGAGTCGTCGAAGCCCGCGACGGCGACGTCTTCGGGCACGCGCCGTCCGGCGAGGCGGAGAGCCTCGATCGCGCCGGCGGCGACCGCATCCGATGCCGCGAAGATCGCATCGACGTCGGGTCGACGCCGGAGCAGCGATGCCGCGGCGTCGCGCCCGCCCGCGTACGAGTAGAGCGTGATGCCCTCGACGAGATCGGGATCGAACAGGTCGCCGAGGGCTTCCGTGTAGCCGGCCAGTCGATCGGCGCCCGAGTCGCGGTCGAGGGCGGCGGCGATCATCGCGATCCGCGACCGGCCGGAGGAGCGCAGGTGCCCGGTGATGTCGGCCGCCGCGCGGTGGTTGTCGATGACCACGAACGATGCGGTGCGGGCGGCGCCGGGCGGATGGCCGACGTATGCCGAGGGCAGCTCGAGCCGCTCGATCGCGCGCGAGATCGGGTCGCGTGACCGCGCCGAGACGACGACAGCACCTTCGACGAAGCCACCCGCGAGGTAGCGCGCGACACGGTCGGTGTCGCGCTCGGAGTCGACGACCAGCACGGCCATCTGGTGGTCGGCGTCGGAGAGGACGGCATTCGCGCCGAGCAGGATCTCGCCGATGTTGGGATCGCCCACGAACAGGGCGCTCGGCTCATGGACGATGAAGCCGACCGACTGGCTGCGCTGCATCTTGAGGTTGCGTGCGGCGGTGTTCGGGACGTAGCCCACCGCCTCGATCGCTTCCTCGATAGCCTGCCGGGCCGCCGCTGACACGTAGCCCTCACCGTTGACGAAGCGGCTGACGGTCCCTCGCGACACACCGCTGCGCACGGCGACGTCGTGCACGGTGGCGCGCTTCTTGCGCGCGGGCGACGGGGACACGCCCCCACTGTAGCGGCGCCGAAGTTGACACCGTCGCGGGAGACGTGTCATTGTGTGTACGTTCACACATTTCCCGCGCGTGCTGCCTGCGGCGAATGTGTGAACGTGCACACAGCCCACTCCGCGGGTCACTGCAGACTTGCGCCATCAACGCCGATACGGAGAGCCTCCGCGCCATGACCCTGCCCTTCATGGACACTGCGCCCCATCCCCGCGGGGCACGCATCGCGCCCCGGTTCGCGCACGAGGGCATCGCGTTCGGGTGCGACTACAACCCCGAGCAGTGGTCGCGCGAGACCTGGCGCGAAGACATGGCACTCATGCGCGAGGCGGGCGTCGACCTCGTCGCGATCAACATCTTCGGCTGGGCCGAGATCCAGCGGCCGGATGGCTCGTTCGACTTCACGCGACTCGACGAGGTCGTGGCGCTACTGCACGAGTCGGGGATCCGCATCAACCTCGGCACGGGGACGTCGTCGCCGCCGCCCTGGCTCACGACGCGGCATCCCGAGATCCTCCCCGTCGTCGCCGACGGCACGACCCGCTACCCGGGTGGCCGCCAGGCCTGGTGCCCCAGCTCACCGGTCTTCCGAGCCGCCGCGCTCGAGGTCGTCGAGGCGGTCGCCCAGCGCTACGGTGACCACGACGCCGTCGAGCTGTGGCACGTGTCGAACGAGCTCGGGTGCCACAACGTGCACTGCCATTGCGATGTGTCGGCGGCCGCCTTCCGCGTCTGGCTGGAGCGTCGCTACGGCACGATCGACGGTCTGAACGCCGCGTGGGGCACCGCCTTCTGGAGCCAGCGCTACACGGACTGGAACGAGATCCTCACGCCGCGGCTCACGCTGTCGACGCGCAACCCCTCGCAGCTGCTGGACTACCGGCGGTTCTCGTCGGATGCGTTGCTGGAGTACTACCGCGCCGAGGCGGCCATCATCCGCCGCCACTCGGCCAAGCCCATCACCACCAATTTCATGGTGACGGCGCACATCGACGGCATGGACTACGCGACGTGGGCGTCCGACATGGACGTCATCGCGAACGATCACTACCTCGATCACCGTCTGCCCGACCCCCACGGCGAACTGTCGTTCGCGGCCGACCTCGTGCGCGGTCTCGCCGGCGGCGCTCCATGGCTGCTGATGGAGCACTCGACGGGCGCCGTCAACTGGCAACCCGTCAATCCCGCCAAGGCCCCCGGCCAGATGATGCGCGACACGCTCGTGCACGTCGCCCGCGGCGCCGACGCCGCGTGCTTCTTCCAGTGGCGAGCATCGCTCCAGGGCTCCGAGAAGTACCACTCCGCCCTCCTGCCGCACGCGGGCACCGACACGGCGCAGTGGCGCGAGGTGCGCGAGCTCGGCACGGTCATCGGCGCGCTCGGCGAAGTGCAGGGCAGCCGTGTCGTCGCTGATGCAGCCGTTCTGTTCAGCTGGCCATCCTGGTGGGCCACCGACGCCGAGAACTCGCCGTCGTCGGCGGTCGGCTATCTCGACCAGGTCCACGCCGCCCACCGTGCGCTCCGCGACGCCGGCATCACCGCCGACGTGGTCGATCCCGAGCGTGACCTCCGCGGATATCGCCTCATCGTCGTCCCGGGGCTGCACGTCGTCACGGATGCGGCGGCCGAGCGCCTGCGCGAGGCCGTGGCATCCGGCGCCCACACCCTCGTCACCTTCTTCAGCGGCATCGTGGACGAGCACGACCGCGTGCGCCCGGGCGGGTATCCCGCGCCCTGGCGCGAACTGCTGGGCGTCCGCGTCGTGGAGTTCACCCCCACGTTGCCCGACGCGGCACTCACCCTCGCCTCGGGTGCGGGCGCGCGACTGTGGGCCGAGCGCGTGGTCGCCGTCGACGCCGAGATCGTCGACCGCTTCGCCGACGGCCCCGCGCGCGGACTGCCCGCTCTCACGCGGCGCGCGGGTGAGGGCGGAGCCGGCGACGCGTGGTACCTCGCGACGCTGCTCGACGGCGGCGACTACACCCGGCTCGTCTCCCGCATCGCCGAGGCCGCCGGTCTCGCGCCCGAAGCGGGCGCCGGGCGCGACGTGGAGGTCGTGCGTCGCAAGGCCGACGACGGCACGACATGGCGCTTCGTCATCAACCACGGCACCGAGGGCGTCGACATCGTCGTGCGCGGCACCGACCTGGTCGCAGGCGTCTCGGTCGATGGCGCCACCACCATCCCCGGCGGCACGGTCGGGATCTTCCGGGAGGAGCGAGCATGACCGCGACCACGCCGGTCGACCCCGGCCGCCGTCACCGCGCGCGGGTGCACCACAAGGGCGCGATCGCGATCTTCGTCGCGCCGTTCGCCGTGCTGTTCATCGCCTTCTACCTCGTGCCGATCGGCTACGCGGTGTGGAAGTCGCTCCTCGTCGTGCAGCGCGACGGCACGTTCGGGCAGGCGCGCGAGGTGTTCGGCGGCGTCGCGCAGTACCTCCGCGTGTTCGAGAACGAGGCCTTCTGGTCGTCGGTCGGACGAGTGCTGCTGTTCGGGGTCGTCCAGGTGCCCGTCATGCTCGGCTTGGCCCTCCTGTTCGCGCTCCTGCTGGATTCGCCGCTGCTGCGCGGCAAGCGGTTCTTCCGCCTCGCGTTCTTCGTGCCGTATGCGGTGCCGGGCGTCATTGCGGCGATCATGTGGGGCTTCCTGTATTCCCCGCGGCTCTCGCCGTTCGAGGCGCTCACGTCGCAGGTCGACCTCCTGTCGGGCGACTTCGTGCTGTGGTCGATCGCGAATGTCGTCACGTGGGTGTTCGTCGGCTACAACATGCTCATCATCTACTCGACGCTGCTGTCGATTCCCGGCGACATCTACGAGGCGGCGCGTCTGGACGGCGCGGGGCAGTTCCGCATCGCGTGGTCGGTCAAGATCCCGCTGGTGCGGCCGTCGCTCGTGCTCACCGCCGTGCTCTCGATCATCGGCACGCTCCAGCTGCTCGCCGAGCCGCAGACCTTCCGGGCCTTCAGCTCGGCGGTGACGAGCACCTACACACCGAACATGACCATCTACGCAACGAGCTCGATCCCCAACGTGAACCTCGCGGCGGCGATGTCGGTCGTGCTGGCCCTGGCGACCTTCGTGCTGTCCTTCACGTTCCTGCGGCTGACGCGACGGAAGGCGGCGGCATGACCACCTCGACTCTCGACACGCGCGCCGTCACGACCGGCACGCCCGCCGGTGGCCGCGGAGAGCGTGCGCGCGGACCTCGTGAAGGCGTGCTCCCCCGCGCCGGCGCGTTCCTGGTCATGACGGTGTTCACGCTCTACTTCCTGACGCCGATCTGGTGGCTGGTGGTGGCATCGACGAAGTCGCGCGGAGATCTGTTCTCGACGAACCCGCTGTGGTTCGCCGACATGAGCTTCGGTGAGAACCTCGTCGGGCTTCTCACCTACCGCGACGGCGTCTACCTGCGCTGGCTGCTCAACAGCGCTGGGTACGCCGGCCTCGGCGCCCTCGTGGCGACCGTGCTCGCGGGGATGTGCGGCTACGCGCTCGCGAAGTACCGCTTCCCCGGCCGCGAGACGATCTTCAACGTCGTCCTGGGCGGCGTACTCGTGCCCGCGACCGCGCTCGCGCTGCCGCTCTTCCTCCTCTTCAGCCAGGTGCAGCTGACCGACACCTTCTGGGCGGTGTTCCTTCCGAGCGTCGTGAGCCCCTTCGGCGTCTACCTCACGCGCGTGTTCGCCGAGGCGTCCGTGCCCGAAGAGCTCCTGGAAGCCAGCCGCCTCGACGGCGCGGGCGAGGTCCGGACGTTCTTCACGGTGTCGATCCGCTTGATGTTCCCGGCCCTCGTGACGGTGTTCCTCTTCCAGTTCGTCTCCATCTGGAACAACTTCTTCCTCCCGCTGATCATGCTGCGCAGTGAGGAGCTCTTCCCCGTCACGTACGGCCTGTACGCGTGGAACTCCACGATCAACCAGTTCCCGGAGCTGCGCACGTACGTGCTCATCGGATCGCTCATCTCGATCGTTCCGCTAATCATCACGTTCCTGCTCCTGCAGCGGTACTGGCGCAACGGCCTCGGAGCCGGCGCGCTCAAATGACCCCGTCCAGGTCCATCGGACGGTCCACCCCCACCCATCACCAGAGGAACAACATGCGAAACAGCAAACGAGCGGTCACCGCAGCCCTGCTCGCGACCGCGGCACTGGCCATCGCCGGCTGTGCCGCGGGCTCGACCGGAGGCGACTCCGCGAGCGGTTCGTGCGAGCCGTCGGGCGAGAAGGTCACGCTCACCTTCACGTCGTGGATCCCCGGCATCGAAGACGCCGTCGACCTGTGGAACCAGGAGAATCCCGACATCCAGGTCGAGGTGCAGACCGGCCCCTCGGGCAACGCCGGCACCTACCAGAACTTCTTCAACCAGCTCGCGGCCGGCAACGCTCCCGACCTCGGCCAGATCGAGTACGACGCGCTGCCGAACTTCCGCGTGCAGGACGGCCTCGAAGACCTCGCCGCGTGCGAGGACGTCGTCGCCGCCAAGGACCAGTTCCTCGACTGGACGTGGAACCAGGTGTCGCTCGGCACGAGCGACCAGGTCTACGGCATCCCGCAGGACCAGGGCCCGATGGGTCTCTTCTACCGCTCGGACCTGTTCGCGCAGAACGGCATCGCCGTGCCGACGACATGGGAGGAGTACAAGGAGGCCGCCGTCAAGATCCGCGCTCTCGGCGGCTACATCACGAACTTCTCGCAGACCGACATCAACCAGTTCGCGGGCTTCGTGTGGCAAGCCGGCGGAGAGTGGTTCGCCAACGACGGCGACTCGTGGAAGGTCGAGCTGACCAGCGACGCGTCGGAGAAGGTCGCCGCCTACTGGCAGGACCTCATCGCGAACGACCTCGTGTCGACCTATCCCGCGTGGACCGACGAGTGGAACAACGCATACAACTCGGGTGAGGTCTGGACGTGGAACTCCGCCGTGTGGGGTGCCAACTCGATCCTGTCCGGCGCCCCGGACACGTCGGGCAAGTGGTCGGTCGCGCTCGCGCCCCAGTGGAACGCCGGCGACGATGTCGCGGGCAACTGGGGCGGATCGTCGGTCGCCGTCTTCAAGGGGACGGATCACCTGTACGAGGCGGCGAAGTTCGCGCTGTGGCTGAACACCTCCGAGGAGGCGCTGACGTCGCTGAACAAGACCGCGCAGATCTACCCGGCGACCACGGCAGGCCTCGAGCTGCCCGTGCTCAAGGAGGGCGTGGAGTTCTACGGCGGCCAGCCGATCTACGACGTGTTCGCACAGGCCGCGCAGCAGGTGAGCCCGAACTTCGTGTGGGGTCCGACCATGACGCAGACCTACGCCGACGTCTCGGACGGCTTCAAGGCCGCCGTGTCGGGCTCGGGGACCCTGGGCGACGCGCTGCAGAGCGGTCAGGATGCGACGATCAAGGCGATGGAGGCGGCCTCCATCCCCGTCGCCGAGTGACGATCGGAAAGGCATTCACCGCATGATCCACCACCTCCGGGCCGCAGGCGTGAGCCTCGTCGTCGACGCCCGCGGCCCGGGGGAACCCGCGATCCTGCACTGGGGCCGCGAGCTCGGCGACCTCGACGCCGCCGAACTCGACGCCCTCGCGCAGGCCCTCGCGCCGGCCGTCCCGCCCTCCTCGATCGACACGCCTTTCCGACTGTCCCTCGCCGCAGGGCTCGGAACCGGGTGGTCGGGGCGACCGGCGCTTCAGCTCGCTCGGCCCGGGGTCTCCGCCGTGGCGCAGGCCGCCCGCTCCCCGCGGTTCGCGCTCGTCGACGTCATGCGCACGGATGATGCCGAGGCTGCGCGCCTCGTGGTGGCCTTGCGCGACGACGATGCCGGGATCGGCCTCGACATCGAGCTCGAGCTCATACGCCAGGGCGTCCTCCGCTCCCGCGTGCACGTCGGCAACGGCGGCGACGACGCGCTGCTCGTGGCCGCCGCCGGCATCCTGCTCCCGATCCCCGCGCGGGCGAGCGAGCTCCTCGACTTCACCGGACTGTGGGCGCGTGAGCGCCGCCCGCTGCGCCGGCCGTTCCTGCACGGCGTGCACACGCGCGAATCGCGCCACGGACGCGGCGGTCACGACAACGCCTTCCTCCTGGCAGCCGGCACGCCGGGCTTCGCCTTCGAGTCGGGGGAGCTGTGGGCCGTGCACGCGGCCTGGAGCGGAGACACCGCCGTGTGGGCGGAGCGGTCGACCCTCGGCGTCGCCACGCTCGCGGCGGGCGAGCTCCTCGCCCCGGGCGAGGTCGCCCTTGCGCCGGGCGAGCGGCACACCGGCGCGTGGACGGTGGCCGTGTATTCGGACGCCGGACTGAACGGCGTGAGCGATCGTGTGCACCCGTGGGTGCGCTCGTGGGCATCCGCGCCGCCCCGGCCCCGGCCGCTCACGCTCAACACGTGGGAGGCGGTGTACTTCGACCACTCGCTCGACGCCCTCGTGCCGCTCGTCGAGGCCGCCGCCGAGACGGGCATGGAGCGCTTCGTGCTCGACGACGGCTGGTTCCACGGCCGTCGCGACGACCGCCGTGCGCTCGGCGACTGGATCGTGGACGAAAGCGTGTGGCCCGAGGGCCTCGGCCCGATCATCGAGCGCGTCCACGCCGCCGGCATGCAGTTCGGTCTGTGGGTCGAGCCCGAGATGATCAGTGTCGACTCGGATCTCGCCCGCGCGCACCCCGACTGGGTCCTGGGCCGCGCGGATGCGCCGGAGTGGCGGTTCCAGCGGGTGCTCGACCTGTCGGCACCCGGCGCCGCCGACCACGTCTTCGATCGCCTGGACGCGCTGCTGCGCGCCTACGACATCGCGTACCTCAAGTGGGATCACAACCGCGATCTCCTCGTCGCGGGGTCGCACGCCCAGACGAGGGCGTTCTACGCCTTGCTCGACCGGCTGCGCGCAGCGCACCCGGGCGTCGAGATCGAGTCGTGCGCGTCGGGCGGCGCGCGCCTGGACCTCGGGGTGCTCGAGCGCGTCGCGCGCGTGTGGCCGAGCGACACGAACGACCCGCTCGAGCGCCAGCGCATCCACGCGTACACGTCGCTGCTGCTGCCGCCGGAGTATCTCGGTGCGCACGTCGGCGCGGCTCGCGCCCACACGACCGGCCGCCACGCCGACGCCGGGTTCCGCCTCGGCACGGCGCTGTTCGGCAGCGCCGGCGTCGAGTGGAACATCGCGGCCGCGACAGCCGACGACCGCGCGGTCGTGCGGGCGTGGGCGGACGTGTACCGGCAGTGGCGGGGGCTCCTGCACAGCGGTCGCGTGGTGCGGATCGACACCGCCGACGCCGCGATCGCCGCCCACGGTGTCGTCGCGGCGTCCGGCGACCGGGCGCTCTACTCGATCGCGACGGTCGGCACGCCCGCCGATGCGCTGCCGCCGGCGCTGCGCCTCCCCGGACTCGACGCCGAGCGGCGCTACGCCGTGAGACCCGTGTCGCTCGGCCCCGCGCCCGTGACGATCGCCGACGCCCCGCCCGCGTGGTACCACGCGGGGGTGGCAGAGCAGCGCGGTCGGACGCTCGAGACGGTGGGGCTCGCCGTCCCGCTGATGGCGCCCGAACAGCTTCTCCTCCTCGAGGCCGTCGCGCTCTGAGACGTCGCGAGCCGACGCGTCATGTCTGCCGCTCGCGGCGGAACGCGAGCGGCGTCGTGCCGGTCGCCGCCGTGAAGGCGGCGTGGAAGGTCGAGCTGGATCCGAAGCCCGAGCGTTGTCCGACGGCGTCGACAGCGAGGTCGGTCTGCATGAGGAGGCGTTGCGCCTCGGCGATCCGGCACTGGCGCAGGTAGTCGGGGATCGACACGCCGACCGACTCACGGAACACCCGCGCCGCGGTCTGCGGATGCAGATGCACGACGTGCGCGACGTCGGCGACGCGCAGCGGCTCGCGGAACCGATCGGCGACGACGCGGGCCATCGTTCCCGCGCGGTCGGATGCGGCGCGCGCATCGGCGGGGGCGACCGCGTTCGACGGCTCCCGAGCGCCGAGAAGGCGGGTCACCAGCGCTTCCACCTCGAGCATCGCGGGACGCCGCACCGCCGCATCCGGATCGCGCAGTTCGCGCGCCCACGTGTGCCCACGGTGGCGCGTGACGGCGATGTCGGCGGCGCCGAGCACGACGTCGCCCGAGACGAGGTCGGCGACCGCGGCGCGGACGACCGGCCAGGCCATGGCCGTCTTCATCGGCACCGTGATCCACGTCGTCGTGACGCCTTCGCCCCCGACGAGCTGGTGCGGACGACCCGCCCAGAAGAGCGCGACCCGGTGGGCCGGGATCGTGACGGACCGGCCGCCCGTCACGTACGCGAGGTCGGCGTCGGCGAGGTTCAGCTCGAGGTCGTCGTGGCGATGGGCCGCGCTCATCGTGCGGGAACCGCCCGTCCAGCATGCGAATCCGAAGCTATCGGCGTCCGATTTCCGGACTTTCGCGTCATGATCCCGCACGAATGACGATCCTCCCACTTCTATCGTCGATCCGTCGAAAGGAACTCCATGATCCAGACCACCACCGCCGACGCGCTGCTCACGGACGAGCAGGTCGCAGCGTTCGATCGCGACGGCTATGTCGTGCTGCGCGACCGCGTGCCCGCCGATCTCGTCGAGCGGCTGCGCGCCGCGTCCGGCCGCTGGATCGCCGACGGTCGTTCGGGCACTGCGCTCGCCGACGGCGATCCCGACTACAACTTCGCCCGCCGCGGCGGCCACGACGTGCTCTTCCGCGTCAACTACCTGCACAGCAAGGGCGAGGAGGCGTCGCTCGAGCTGCTGGGGAGCCCCGCGATCCTCGGCATCGCCGAGAGTCTCGCCGGACCGAGCTTCGTACCCACGTACGAGTCGCTCGTCTTCAAGGCCGCGGGCGACGGCGCCCCGATCGAGTGGCATCAGGACGCCGTGCATCCGCGCACCCGCCGCATCTTCAACGTCGATGTCTATCTCGACGACTCGCGCATCGGCAACGGCGCGCTGCGCGTCGCGCCGGGCTCCCAGCGCCGGCCCGTCGACATCTGCGCGCTGCGCGACGAGTACGGCTGGGACGCTCCCGGAGTCGTGCAGGTCGAGATGTCGCCGGGCGACGTGCTCGTGCACGACGTCATGATCGTGCACGGCTCCGAGCCCACGAGCGGCGGTGACCTGCGGCGGACGATCTACTACGAGTTCCGCGCCGCGGAACAGATCATGGCCGAGGGTCCATGGGATGCGGAGTGGATCGATCGGCGGCTGCGCCTGCTGCCGGTGGCGCTGCGCGCGTGGCAGCGGGCGCACCCCGATGAGCAGCCGTACCCGTGGCGGCCGGACGCGCGCTTCGCACCGGTCGTCGGCCCCGACGACGCGGAAGAGCTGCGCATCGCCCACGGCGTGCACTCGCCCGGCTCGTACTGCTCGGCGGGCGACGTGCGGCCCGCCTGACCGGCGGGTAGCGCACGCCGGTCGGGGACGAACCGATCCGGCGCGATTGTCGAAACGGGGCCTCGACGCAGGTCTTCCTTGTGACGCCGACGTGGCGTCGGGAATGATCCGAACGGGAGGACACCATCATGCAGTACGCCATTCTGGCCCAGGAATCGCTCGAGGACTTCGCTGCGCGCCAAGACCCGGAGTTCGCGGAGCAGTACTGGGCGTCGTGGGCCGGTTATGTCGCGGCGCTGACGGACAGCGGCATCATGTCGGCGGCGGCGGGACTCCAGCCACCCCAGACCGCGACGACGCTCCGGCTCCGCGGGGGCTCGACGGAGGTGCAGGACGGGCCGTTCGCCGACGCCAAGGAATCGCTGGGCGGGATCTTCCTCATCGAGGTGCCCGATCTCGACGCGGCCCTGGCGTGGGCGGCGCGCTGCCCCGCCGCCGAGCATGGCAGCGTCGAGGTCCGGCCGCTGCTCCCACCCATGCGATGAGCTCCCCGTCCGCCGATCAGGTGCTCGCAGACGCGCATCGCGCGTTCTTCGGCCGCCTGGTGGGGTGGGTGTTCCGGATGTCGGGAGACCTGCAGCTCGCCGAGGACGCGGTCGCGGCGGCGTTCGCCGCGGCCGTGACCGCGTGGCGCGAGCGGGGGATCCCGGATGCGCCGGAGGCCTGGTTGCGTGTGGCTGCGCGCAACCAGGCCCGCACCCTGGTGTCGCGGCGAGCGAGGACGGTCAGCGTCCCGCTCGACGTGCTCGTCGACGAGCCGTCGGACCGGATGGCCGATGCGCCGTTCGACGACCGACTGGCGCTCATGTTCGTGTGCGCGCATCCCGCGATCGACCCGCGTCTTCACGCGCCTCTCATGCTGCAAGCGGTGCTCGGCGTCGATGCGGCGCGCATCGCCGGCGTCTACCTCGTGCCCCCGGCCACGATGGCACAGCGCCTCAGTCGTGCGAAGACCAAGATCCGCGACGCGGGAATCGGCTTCCGTCTGCCCGAGGTCGACGAGTTCGCGTTCCGGCTCGCGCCGGTGCTGCAGGCGGTGTACGCGGCGTACGGCGTCGGCGCGCCGGCGGCGGATGTCGCCGACGAGCGGGGAACCGCCCTCCGCGCCGAAGCCCTGCGGCTGAGCGCCGTCCTCACCGAGACCCTGCCCGGTCACGGCGAAGTATGGGGCCTGCGCGCCTTGCTCCTGCACGCGGAGAGCCGTCGTCCAGGGCGGGTCGTCGCGGGAGAGTTCGTTCCGCTGCCGCTGCAGGACACGGCGCTGTGGTCCGCGGCGCTGCGCGCCGAAGCGGACGACTGCCTGCGGTGGGCACGGCGGCGCGGATCGATCGGGCGCTTCCAGCTGGAGGCCGCCATCAGCGCGATCCACTCCGCCCGTGCGGACGGCGTGGCGGTCGACCCGCAGGATCTCCTCACGCTGTACGAGGGTCTCCTGCGCATCGCGCCGTCGGTCGGCGCCCTCGTGGCAGCCGCGGCGGCGCACGTCGCGGTCGGCGACCTCGACCGCGCCGACCAGCTGCTCGCGTCGGTCGCACCGGAAGCGGCCCGTGACCATCAGCCGTACTGGGTGTGCCGCAGCGAGCTGGCGGCGGCGCGCGGCGACGTCGACGACGCTCTCCGCTCGCTGGATCGGGCGATCGGCCTGACACAGGACCCGGCTGTGCGTCGTCATCTGATCGGGCGTCGGCGGCCGCATCCCGGATGAGGAATCGGGCCCTGCCCGGGGTCGTGCCCCCGGCAGCCGACGGGCTCAGCGGCCGGGCGTGGGCGGCGCAGCGCCGCCGAGGTGACGGCGACGAGAGTGCCCGCGGCAACGCCGATGATCGTCTCGAGCACGCGGTCACGCAGGAGGAGGTCCACGGGCGACGGTGCGGCGAGGGCGACCATCACGAGCGCGAGCGGTGTCACGAAGACCATCGCGATGCCGTAGTTGCGCCCGATGAACAGCTCCGCGGCCGCCTGGAGGACCACCGCGACGGCGATGATCGCGAGCGGTGGCAGGTGGAGGGCGAGGATGCCGGCGGCCACGAGCACACCGAGGAGGGTGCCGAGGAGGCGCTGCAGACCGCGGATGACGCGCGCGTTCATGTGCGCGCCGCCGGTTGCGGCGACCGCGCCCACCATCGCCCAGTACCAGTGCGATCCGATGAGGAGCGCCCCGAGGACACCCGCGAGCGCCGCGGCGACGCCGACCGTCACCGCCATCTCGCCCGCCAGCGCGCCGACCGGCTGCAGGGAGCGCCGTGGCGACGGCGCCGGCCGGCCCCGCGCGCCCACGAGCCCGGCGACCGCGGTCACGACGAGCGCGAAGACGGTGCTCGCGCCCCCGACGGCGACGACGAGCGGCACCGTCGCGAGCGACGCGGGGATCGTCGCGGTCGCGCCCGCGGCGAAGACGGCGAACAGGGCTCCGGGCGGATGCCAGCGCATGGCGTACGCGAGCAGCGTGATGCCGGCCGCCAGGAGCGCGACGACGGCGACGGCGGCCAGGGGGGCCACGGCCGCCACCGACATCGCCGTGCCCACGAGCATGCAGGCGAGGAGCACGGCGCCGGCGGACAGCTGCATCCTCAGGCGATCGCCGAACGCGTCGGCCCGGCCGTAGAGCGCGGCGAAGGCGCCGAAGCTCGCATAGATGCTGAGATCGAGCCGCCCGATCACCCACAGCACCACGAGGGGCACGCCGACGGCGATCGCGGCGCGGATCGCCACGCGGTGGTCTCCGGCACCGGGGCCGACGCGGACGACGCCGGTCCACACCCGGCCCTGAGACTCCCGCACCGATCCAGCCTAGGCGGGGGGTGAGGCGCGCAGCGCCGGCAGGATGACGCCGTCGATCAGGGCGTCGATCGCCTCGGGGTCGAGCGTGCGGCGCCGCAGCGAGACGCTGCCGAACGCGGCCGTCGGGATGATGCCGGCGATGACGTCTACGGGTGCGTCGCGGGAGACCTCGCCGCGCTCGATCCAGCGGCGGATCACCGCGACGAGCGCCGCGACGGGCGGCTCGCCGATCGCACGATAGGCCGCTTCCCGGAGGTCGGCGTCCTTGCCGAGCTCGCTGAGCAGGCTCGCGAGCACGCCCGCGCCGCGCGGGTCGGATGCGGCGTAGTGGCGGGCGGTCGCGCGCAGATCCTCGCGCAGCGACCCCGTGTCGGGGACGGGCGCGGTGCTGTGCAGCGCGCGCACGGCCGCCACGACGAGAGCGGTCTTGGTGTCCCAGCGGCGGTAGATGGCCGCCTTGCTGCAGTGGGCGCGGGCCGCGACCGCGGCGATCGTGGTCTCGGCGTACCCGCGCTCGACGAGAAGGTCCTGCGTCGCGGCGAGGATGGCGCGCTCGACCTCCGGGTCGCGCGGGCGCCCGCGGTTCATCCCCGGCACGACCGTGCCGGCGGTGATCGCGCTCATGGCGATGCACGTCGTCGTGGTCGCCGTCGCCGTTCCGTCGTACGTGCTCGCATCCCGCGGGCGCGACGCCCGCCGCGATGACGCCGCATGACCGCCCGCCTACCGGGCGCGGATGCGGCGCGCTAGCCTCGCACGGGTGTCCACACCGCCGTTCCGCGCCGACATCGTCGGCAGCTTCCTCCGACCCGCCGCCCTCGCCGACGCCCGCCGCCGCCATGCCGACGGGCTGATCGACGACGAGGCGCTCCGCGTCGCGGAGGACACCACGATCGCCGAGCTCGTCGTGCAGGAGGCCGACGCCGGGCTGCGCCTCGCGACCGACGGCGAGTTCCGCCGGTCGTGGTGGCACTTCGACTTCTTCGGCGAGCTCGACGGCGTCGACATCGTCGAGCTCGACCACGGCATCCAGTTCCAGGGCGTGCAGACCCGCCCGCGCGGCATCGAGATCTCCGGCCCGATCGGCTTCTCGCCGGCGCATCCGTTCCTCGAGCACTTCCGGTCGCTCAAGAGCATCGTGGAGCGCTCCACCGGCGCGGTCCCCAAGTTCACGATCCCCGCCCCCACGGTGCTCGACTTCCGACTCGAGCCCGGCCACATCGCCGGCCCGTACGCGGGGCGCGACGACATCGTCGACGACCTCGTCACGGCGTACCGCGACGCGCTCGCGGCGTTCTACGAGGCCGGCGCGCGCTACGTGCAGTTCGACGACACCGCGTGGGCGTACCTGTGCTCGGACGTCGAGCTCGAGAAGGCACGTGCCCGCGGCATCGAGACCGACGGCATCGCGGAGCGCTATGCGGCCCTGCTGAACCGCATCCTCGACGGCAAACCCGACGACCTGACCGTCACGACCCACGTGTGTCGCGGCAACTTCCGGTCGACGTGGATCTCGTCCGGCGGCTACGAGCCGGTGGCCGAGCAGCTGCTGGGTGCGACCGCGTACGACGGCTACTTCCTCGAGTACGACAACGAGCGCTCGGGCGGCTTCGAGCCGCTGCGCCACCTGCCGGCGGGTGACAAGACCGTCGTCCTGGGCCTGATCACGACGAAGACCGGCGACCTCGAGGACCCCGACGCCGTCAAGCGCCGCATCGACGAAGCCGCCGGCTTCGCGCCGCTCGAGCAGCTCGCGCTGAGCCCCCAGTGCGGCTTCGCCTCGACCGAGGAGGGCAACGTCCTCACCGAGGACGAGCAGTGGGCGAAGGTGCGCGAAGTGGTCGCGATCGCCGCCGACGTCTGGCGCTGACGCGCGTCACACCAGCGGCGTGCCGTGGGTGTGGAAGGTCTCGATCGTCTTCATGCCCCACGCCTGACCCTTCTTGCGCTCCGTCTCGCTCCACTCCACGACCGGCTGGTCGGGGTCCAGAATCAGGCGGGCGCCGGCCTGCGCGAACTCGATGCGGTTGCCGCCCGGCTCCCATACGTACAGGAAGAACGTCTGGTTGATGGCGTGCTTGTGCGGGCCCGACTCGATGTGGATGCCGTTCTCGAGGAAGATGTCGGCGGCCTTGAGGATGTCCTCGCGCGTGTCGGGCGCGAACGCGATGTGGTGCAGGCGGTTGCCGTGCTTCGTCCAGTCGTCGGAGTAGACGACGTCGTACGACTTCAGCGAGAAGTGGAACCACCACGCGGCGAAGCGGCCGTTGTCCAGCCGGATGCGCTCGGACTCCCGCATGCCCAGCGCCGTGGCCAGGAACTCGCCGTTGGCCTCGACGTCCTTCGCGAGGTAGTTGATGTGGTCGAGCCGCCGCGCGTTCACGCCGCGGCCCGGGAAGCGCGACGCCTGGTTCTTCAGCGCCGGCTTATCGTCGGTCGCGACGTAGCGCTCGGTGTCGTAGTAGATGCCCATCTCGTGGCCGTCGGGATCGTGGAAGACGAACGTACGGCCCGTTCCCACCTCGCCGTCGACCCACCCGTGGCCGAGCCCCGTGGCCTCGATCGCGGCCACCCGTCGCTCGAGCGCCTCCTCGGACGAGGCGCGGAACGACGTGCGGCCGACGCCCGCGGCATCCGAGGCGGTGAGCTTGATCGTGTAGAGCTCGTACTCGTCCCACGTGCGCAGGTAGACCGAGTCGCCGCCCTCGGCGACGACGCGCATCGCGAGCAGCTCCTCGAAGAACCATCGGCTCTCGGCGGGCTTCGCGGTGAGCAGCTCGACGTTGGCGAGGTGGGCGACGTCGAACGACGTGTACGCGGTCATGGGAGCGTCCTTCCTGACGGGGCGGGGGAGGCGGATGCGGCGGCCCGCGGGAACACGGTGCCGTCGAAGAGCTTGCGGGCCGTTCTGACGGACAGCGACGCGGCGTGCCACGCATCGGCGTCACGGCGCACGCGCACGCGCGAGATCAGGGAGCCGGTCGGGTGCTCGATCACGATCGGCTCTTCCGACTCGGGGTCGGCGGAGCCGTCGCGCGCGACACCCGCGGCCACTGTGCCGGGGATCCGGAGGGCCGCGGCGACCGACGCGGCCATGAGCACGCCGAGCGACGTGTGCACCCGGTGCGGGATGAAGGCGCGCGTGGCCACGTCGCCGCCGTCCGTGGGCGGGGCGAGGAGGATCACTTTTGGCACCGTCTGGTCGGACACGTCGCCGAGGCCCATGAGGGGCCCGGCGGCCAGGCGCAGCTCCTCGACCGCCCGGGCGACGGCCGCATCGGCCTCGAGCGCGGGCGGCGCCTCGGCGCCTGTCGCGCCCACGTCCTCAGCCCGCACGAGCACGACCGGCATGCCGTTGTCGATGAGGGTCACGGCGCGCCCGGCGACCTCGTCCCGCGCGCGCCCCGTCGGGAGCAGGGCCTTGCCCGCACCCGCCGAGACCTCCAGCTCGATCGGCGAGCCCGCGCCGGGCACGCCGTCGATCGCGGTGTCGCCGTCGTACCGCGGGCGTCCCTCCTCGACCGCGAAGGTCGCCGTGGCGATGTCGCCGGTGTTGACGAGCCGGATGCGCACGCGCGCGCTCGTGCCGCCCGCGGAGAGGAGGCCGCGCTCGAGCGCGAACGGGCCGATCCCGGCCAGGAGGTTCCCGCACGTCTGCGTGCGGGACACCCTCGGCTCGTCGATGCCGACCTGGAGGAAGAGGTAGTCGATGTCGACGCCCTCGGCCGTCGAGGGGCGGACGATCGCGACCTTGCTCGTGAGGGGGTGCGCCCCGCCGATGCCGTCGATCTGCCGCGGATCGGGGGAGCCCATGATGCGCAGGACGAGGTCGTCGACAGCGTCGTCCTCCGCGGGCAGGTCGTCGGCGAGGAAGTACGCGCCCTTCGAGGTGCCGCCGCGCAGGAGCATGCACGGCACGCCGTCGCGGTCGGGGTCACGCGGTGCCGGCATCGTATTCCGCCTGCGTCATGTATCGGATGCCGAGCTCGTCGACGAGCGGTCTGAGTCCCTTGCGGTCGAGGCTCAGCGCGCCGTCCGCGTAGGCGGTGCGGTCGGCCTCCTCCTTCGCGACGCGGGCGTCGGCGGCCGCGACGACCTCGGCCGCGCGCTGCCGGGGGACGACGACAACGCCGTCGTCATCGGCGACGACGACGTCGCCGGGTCGCACCAGGGCGCCGGCCACGACGACGGGCACGTTCACCGAGCCGGGCGTGGCCTTCACCGTGCCCTGCGCGAACACGGCTCCCGACCACGCCGCGAACCCGAGCGCGCGCAGCTCGGCGGTGTCGCGGATGCCGGTCGTCGTGACGATGCCGCGCACGCCACGCGCGTGCAGCGCCGTGGCGAAGAGCTCGCCGAACGCGCCGTCGACCGACGGGGATGTCGTCGTCACGACGAGCAGGTCGCCGGACCGGCACTGCTCCACCGCGACGTGGATCATGAGGTTGTCGCCCGGCGCGCACAGCACCGTGACCGCGGTCCCCGCCACGCGGCGGTCGGTCTGGATGGACCGGACGGCGGGGCCGACGAGACCCGTCCGTCCCATCGCCTCGTGAACCGTCGCGACGCCGTGTCGCCCCAGCGCCTCGACGTCCGCCGCATCCGCCCGTGCGATGTCGGTGACGACGACGGGACCGGCGGTCATGACAGGACGCTCGTGACCTGCGGCAGATGCCGCATGTACGCCTCGCCCATCGTCTCGTGCGGGAGACCCAGGTTCGGCCCGGCGTTGCGCTTGACCTGCACGCCCCGGCGGACGGCGAGGTCGGTGTAGTACGACCACATGTGCTTCTGCGCGGGCAGGCACTCCATCGCGGCGCGCTTGCGGGGGAAGGCCTCGGTGATGTCGAGCAGCACGTTCGGTGTGAAGTCGCACTGCTCCGGCTGGTGCGGCTCGAAGAAGAACACCGGCGGCGCGCCGATGATCTCGTCCTTCGTCGGGAAGCTCCCGTCCGAGTTCGCGACACCGATCGCCTGCGCGAGGATGCGCGCCTGCAGCGCCATTCTGGCGGCGGCCGGATGGTCGCCGTTGTACGGGTCGCGCAGCGTGTGGGTGAGGACGACGGCGGGCTGCACGCGCCGGTACAGGTCGACCAGGCGCGCGACCGCCTCGGGCGACTCGACGAGCGGGTAGTCGCCCAGGTCGAGGAACTCGATCTCCGCGCCGAGGGCGGATGCTGCGGCCTCGGCCTCCTCGCGACGAATGCCCTTGATCTCGTCGAGCGACTTGCCCGCGAGCCACTGGCTGGCCGACTCGCCCCGCTCGCCGTACGACAGGCAGGCGACGACGGCGCGCTCGCCGCGCATCGCGGTCGCCGCGATCGCACCGCCCGCTCGCCACACGAAGTCGCCCGCGTGCGCGCTGATGACCAGGAGCGTCTCTGCCATGCGGCCAGGCAATCACACCCCTGGTGGAATGGTCAACAAATTGTCTACAATCGTGGCGACGAATCCCTCTCCCCGTAGGGATCCCGTGCGCGGTCGGCGCTGACAAGGAAGTCGAGAGAGCCCATGGCGAAGAGCCTGCAGGACGTGATGGACGAGCGCGGAGACGTCGTGGAGATGCTGCGCAACTCGCAGCTCGGCACGTACATCTACCCCGTCGTCCCCGCCGAGTTCACCAACTGGCGCCGTGAGCAGAAGGCGTGGCGGGAGACCGCGGTCCTGTACGACCAGACGCACCACATGGTCAACTTCTTCATGACCGGGTCCGGCGCCCTCAAGCTCCTCTCCGACACCGGCATCAACTCGTTCGCGAACTTCCGCGTCGACACCGCCAAGCAGTTCGTGCCCACGTCCTCCACCGGCGGGGTCATCGGGGACGGCATCCTCTTTCGCCTGTCGGAGCTCGAGTTCGTATACGTCGGCCGTGCGCCGGGCGCGAACTGGCTGCAGTTCCACGCCGAGACGGGCGGCTACGACGTCGAGACGCGCTACGACGACCGGTCGCCCTCGCGGCCGTACGGGCAGGCCGTCACGCGCGAGTACTACCGCTTCCAGATCCAGGGCCCGGCCGCGTGGCAGATCATCGAGCGCCTCGCCGGGCACGAGGTCGAGCAGGTGCGCTTCTTCCACATGGGAGAGCTCGAGATCGCCGGGCAGCACGTGCGCACGCTCCGCCACGGCATGGCCGGGGCGCCGGGGCTCGAGCTGTGGGGACCGTACGAGGAGCACGGGCGCATCCGCGACGCGATCCTCAGCGCCGGAGCCGAGTTCGGCATCGAGCCCTGCGGGTCGCGCGCCTACTCCTCCAACACGCTCGAGTCGGGGTGGATCCCCTCGCCGCTGCCCGCGGTCTACACCGGTGGCGAGCTCGAGCGCCGGTACCGCGAGTGGCTTCCCGCCGACAGCTACGAGGCGATCAACGCGCTCGCGGGCTCGTTCGTGTCGAGCGACATCGAGGACTACTACCTCAACCCGTGGGAGCTCGGCTATGGCTCGTTCGTGAAGTTCGACCACGACTTCATCGGGCGCGACGCCCTCGAGAGGATCGACCCGGCCGCGCAGCGCAAGAAGGTCACCCTCGCATGGAACGACGAGGACCTCGCGAAGATCCTGACGTCGGTCATCGACCGCGAAGGACCCGGCTACCAGTTCTTCGATCTGCCCAACGCCAACTACGGCTCGAGCAACTACGACGCCGTCCTCGACGCCGACGGCACGACGGTCGGGCTGTCGCTGTTCACGGGGGTGACCGCGAACGAGAAGCGCGGGCTGTCGCTCGCGACCGTCGACGCCGACGTGCCGATCGGCGCCGAGGTGCGGGTCGTGTGGGGCGAGCCGGACGGCGGAACGCGCAAGACGACGGTCGAGCCGCACGAGCAGATCGCGGTGCGCGCCGTCGTCAGCCCCGTGCCCTACGCGGTCACGGCGCGCACCGAGTACCACGGGGGCTGGCGCACCGCGGGCGCGTCGGCAGGGGGCGGACGGTGACCGAATCGCTCGCCGACGCCATCGCCCGCGCGGGCGGCGCGCTGCCGCTGCTGCGCAACGCCCAGGCGCGGCCGACGATCTTCCCGGTGACCGCCGAGTTCAGCAACTGGCGGTCGGAGCAGCAGTCGTGGCGCGAGAGCGTCGCGCTGCTGGACCAGTCGCACCACATGACCGATCTGTTCGTGTCGGGTTCCGATGCGCTGCGGCTGCTGCGCGACGTGGGCGTCAACAGCTTCGCGAGCTTCCCCGTCGACCGTGCCAAGCAGTTCATCGCGGTGAACCACGAGGGATACCTGATCGGCGACGCGATCCTCTTCCACCTCGACGACGACGTGTTCGACCTCGTCGGGCATCAGATGGTCATCGACTGGCTGCAGTTCCACGGCGAGACCGGCGGCTTCGACGTGACGTTCGAGCGCGACGGCAACTCGATCGTGCGCGCCGGCGACCCGAAGCTGTACCGCTACGAGCTCCAGGGGCCGAACGCCCTCGCCCTCATGGAGAAGGTGACCGGCGCGCCGGTGCCCGACACGAAGTTCTTCCACATGGCGACGTTCGATCTCGACGGCGTCGTGGTCCGCTCGCTGCGGCACGGGATGGCGGGTCAGCCCGGCTTCGAACTGTTCGGGCCCTGGTCCGAGGGCGACCGCGTGCGCGACGCGCTGCTGCGCGCGGGGGAGGATTTCGACCTCGTGCGCGTGGGCGCGAAGGCGTACTCGTCGGCGAACCTGGAGTCGGCCTGGGTGCCCTCGCCGATGCCCGCGATCTTCAGCGGGCGCGACACCGAGCGCTACCGCGCGTGGCTGCCCGCGACGAGCGCCGGCTCCCTCGCCGGTTCGCTGGCATCCGATCGCCTCGAGGACTACTACGTCACGCCCTACGACCTCGGCTACGGGCGCAGTGTCGCCTTCGACCACGACTTCATCGGCCGCGCAGCTCTCGAGGAGCTCGCCGCCGATCCGCCGCGACAGAAGGTGACCCTCGTGTGGAACGCCGACGACGTCGCCGCGGCCCAGCGCTCGCTCCTCGAGCCCGGACTGCCGGCGAAGTACATCGACTTCCCGAAGGCGAGGTACGGGCTGTACCAGGTCGACCGCGTCCTCGTGGACGGCCGCGACGTGGGCATCTCGCACGACGCGGGCTACATCACGAACGAGCACGTCTTCGCGTCGCTCGCGAGCGTGGAGAGCGCGTCCGCGGCGCCGGGCACCGAGGTGGTCGTGGTGTGGGGCGAGGCGCCGAATTCGCGCAAGCCCGCCGTCGAGCCGCACCGGCAGGTCGAGATCCGCGCCACCGTCGAGCCCGCGCCCTACTCGCGGTTCGCGCGGGAGTCCTACCGGCGCTGACCCTCCGAGCCCGCGCGATGGGTGCGCTCCAGCCGCGCGAGCGTCGCGCGGGCCATGTCGGCGGGGGTTCCCGCCGCCTCGAGAGCGTCCACGACGGCCGCCATCTCGTCCGCGCGCCTTGCGGCGTGCCGGGCGGTCCCCGTGACGAGGCGGTCGAGGAGGGCCTCGCCGTCGGGGCCGAGCTCGCGCGCCATCTGCGTCCGCAGCCACGCCTCCGCTCCCGCGGGACGCGCCGCGTCGAGTCCTTCCATCACGAGCGCTGCGAGGCCCTTCATGAACGCGCTGCGCAGCAGCCGCAGCCGCGCCGCCTCGCCCGCAGGCGCGTCGAGCACGTCGACGGGCACCCCGAAGGGCGCGAGGCGCGCGGCGAAGGCGGCGGCACCCGTGCCGCTGGCGATCAGCGGCGTGCGGTGTCCCGCGCGAGGCACGGGTGCGAGCACACCCACGTCGGCCATCGCCACCCCGCGCCGCGCCGCGACGTCCGCCACCGCCGCCTTGACCTCGGCCGCGGCGGTGTTCAGATCGGCGTAGACGACACCGTTGTGCATGTGCGGCAAGGCGGCGGCGGCGACGTCGATCGCCACGCGCGCATGCACGAGGCTCAGGACGACGTCCGCGTCCGCCACCGCATCCGCGAGCGTCGCGCGCTCCGCGACCCCCGGGTGCTCGAGGCGGTGGGCCGGGTCGAACCCCCGCACCTCGGCGCCGGCCGCGGCGAGCCCGGTGGCGTAGCGCGATCCGGCTTCGCCGAGGCCGATGACCGCCACGCGCGTCACGGCCGCGACCCCGCCTCGGGGAGGCCCTCGAGGTACTCGAGCGACCGCCGCGACCTGGTGAGCAGCGCGCGCAGCGCGTGCTCGTGCGCATCGGGGCGATAGGCCTTGCGCAGGTCGCGGGCGATGCCCGCGGCCGCGCGCCGGAGCACCTCGACGTACGGCGCGGGCGGGCTGTCGTCGTTCGCGACCACGACGCCGATCGCCGCGTAGACCGTCGCATCCGGGCCTTCGACGGGCACCGCGACGCCGCGCGACTCGGGGTGGATGAAGCCGTCGGCCACGGCGTAGCCGTCGCGGCGCACGTGCGCGAGCGCCGTGTGCAGCTGCGCGGGGGTGCGGAGGCCGCGGTCGGTGACCGGCTCGAATCCTCCCGCGACGACGTCGTCGATGACCGCGGGCTCGGCCCACGCCAGGAGGACGAGCCCGCTCGAGGACAGCGGGAGCGGGATGCGGCCACCCAGCAGCGTCGCGTTCACGACCGCGTCGCGGGCCGAGAGCCGCTCGACGAACAGCACGTCGCGGGCGCTGCGCACGCCCAGCTGCACGTGCTGGCGCACCCGTTCGTGCACGGCTCCGAGCCACGGGCGGGCGACCTCGCGCAACCCGATCGCGCCGGGAGTGCGGCTCGCGAACTCCCACAGCCGCACGCCCAGCCGGTACGACCGGTCGGGGAGGCGCTCGATCAGGCCCTCGCGCTCGAGGTCGCGCAGCAGCCGGTGCGCGCTCGAGCGCGGCAGTCCGGTCGCGAGGGCGATCTCGGTGAGCGTGCGGTACGGATGCCACGCGTCGAAGCTCTCCAGGATGCGGATGTGGCGGCGCAGCACCGACTCCGGCTCGGCATGCGGCTGCGTCTGCGCGGGCATCGCGTCCTCCTCGACCCCGCCATGGTAGTCGCCGCGGTCAGCGGTCCGAGCGGTACACCGTCCGGGCGAAGTCGTGGAAGGGCGCGGGCGCGACGGTCGCGCGGATCGGCACCTGACGGTGCACGGCGTCGACCGACGCCTTGCGGGTGACGGGCTCCTCGCCCCACACGATCTGGACCTCGGTGCCGTCGGGCACGTCGACGTCGATCGTCGCGAGGGACATGTACAGCTGATCGAACGCGACGTAGCCCGCGTCGGTGGAGATGCCGACGAGGCGGTCGCCGAGGCGCACCTCGTCCATCTGATAGAAGCCGTAGCGGGCTTTCGGGAAGTCGAGGTACTTCGCCGGGATCCCGGGCTCCACCTGCGAGCGCACGACCGCGGCGACGTCCTCGGCGTGCCACAGGAGGGTGGCCTTCCGTCGGCGCGGGGCGGCGGCGTGGCGCTCGAGGGCGGCGCGTCCGTGGAAGTCGTGATCGAAGCGCACCGAGCGGCCGAGCCCGATGTCGAACGGCGTCATGTAGTACGCGTGGATGTCGGCGGGCGCGTAGGAGCCCGCGAGCGAGCCTGCGCGCGCGGCGGGGAGCCAGGCGCGGTACGCGTCGGCGTCCGCGTCGAAGATCGCCGGGAACGGCGTCGGCACCCAGCCGGATTCGAGCGGCGTCGACGAGTACGCCTTGGCGCCCACCCGTCGGATGCCGTGTTCGGCGCCCGCCGCCATGATGGCCTCGAGCACGGCCTCGTTGTCCTCCCACGCTCCGTAGAACTCGAAGCCCGGCTGCCCGGCCATGCCGTGACGCAGCGCGCGCAGACGCCGCCCCGCGATCTCGACCTCGCCGATGTGGAAGAACTTCAGCTCGGGCGGCGGGCCGCCGAAGAGGATCGTCATGACGACGTCCGCCTGAGGCCCCTGCAGCTCGTACCGGAAGAACGTCGGCGGTCCCTGGCGCATGTGCGAGTTGCCCTCGAGGCGCGCATGCACGTCGTGTCCGTCGGTCGCCGCGCGCTCGACGTGGAAGCGCACCCAGTCGATCAGCAGGTGGTGCCCGACGAGGACGAGCCCCTCGGGTCCCCGGGCGTTGTAGAAGAGGATCCCGTCGCCGATGAGGAAGCCGTCGTCGTTGACCGCGATGAGTTGCTTCGCGACGCCCGGGCGGAAGGTCGCGAACGTGTTCGGCGAGATCGAGGCCAGCAGCGGCAGCAGATCGTCCCCATGGAGGAACAGCTGCGTCATGTGGTGCGACTGGTCCATCAGGGCGACGCTGGTCATCCATGAGCGCTGCTCGTCGCGCCAGTTGGTGAATTCCGGCGCCACCGGGAAGGTGAAGGCCGGCCAGTCCTGGTTGCGCAGCAGCTCGACAGGGCCGCCCACTCGTGTGATCGCGTCCGCCAGTGTCTCGGTCATCGTCGACCCTCCTCGTCCGGCGCCAGCGTACGAGCGCGTTCGACCGGGTCGATGCGCCCGCTTCCGCTGAGCGGAAGTCACGATCGCACGACGACTCGGATGCTGACGCCAAAATCGTTGACAATCTCGGAGCGAATCCGTACCGTCCCAGCAGGACCACACGCGACGACGCGAAGGGAGCCGGCATGGGAGCACGTCTCGCGGTTCGCGACGTGAGCCTGCACTTCGGCGGGGTGAAAGTGCTCGAGGACGTCGGCTTCACCGTCGACGACGGACAGATCCTCGGCCTCGTGGGCCCCAACGGCGCCGGCAAGACGTCGCTGTTCAACTGCGTGAGCGGGCACTACCGGCCGAGCGCGGGCTCCATCACGATCGACGACGTCGAGATCATCGGATCCTCTCCCGCGCGCCTCGCGCGACACGGCCTGGCGCGCACGTTCCAGCATCCCGCGCTCCAGCTGCACGACACGGTGCTCGAGAACGTGCTCCTCGGCGCGCACGGCCGCCTGCCGGGCGGCCCGGTCGAGTGGGCGCTGCGCCTGCCGCGCACGACGCGCACCGAGAAGCAGCTGCGGGCCGAGGCCCTGGATCTGCTCGAGCGCAACGGCCTCGGCTGGGCCGCCCGCACCCGCGCCGACGAGCTCTCGCACGGCCTGCACAAGGGCATCGAGCTGTGCCGCGCGCTGCTCATGCGCCCGCGCCTGTTGCTTCTGGACGAACCCGCCGCGGGGCTTCCGCACGGCGAGGTCGAGCAGCTCATCGCCTCCGTCCGCCGCGTGCGCGACGAGGGCATCACCGTCGTGATCGTCGAGCACAACATGGGACTCATCTCGGCGGTCACCGACCGCGTCGTCGTCCTCGACCACGGCCGCAAGCTCATGGAGGGGACGGCCGCCGAGGCGCAGGCCGACCCGCGCGTCATCGAGGCCTACATCGGGAAGGACGCCGCCGATGACGCTGCTTGAGCTCGTCGACGTCCGGGCGTTCTACGGGCGCGTGCAGGTGCTCGACGGTGTGTCGCTGAGCGTCCCCGAGGGCGGCGCCGTCGGCATCCTCGGGGCGAACGGGGCCGGGAAGACCACGACGCTGCGCGCGGTGTCGGGCACCGTGCGCTCGGCCGGCACGATCCGCTTCGAGGGTCGCGAGCTGCGGGGGCTCCGGCCGGACCAGGTCGCAGGCCTGGGCATTGCGCACGTGCCGGAAGGGCGCGGCACGCTCGCCGACCTCACCGTGCGCGAGAACCTCCGCGTGGGCGCCTACAAGCGCAAGGACGGCAAGGCGGTGGCGCGCGACATCGACTACTGCCTCGACCTCTTCCCGCAGCTGAAGGACCGCATCCGCTCCGCCGGCTCCGCCCTCTCCGGCGGGGAGCAGCAGATGCTCGCCATCGCGCGCGCCATCATGTCGGCGCCACGCCTGCTGCTGCTGGACGAAGCCTCCCTCGGGCTCGCTCCGGGCACCGCGAAGACCGTCTACCAGGCCATCGGGCGCCTGCGGAAGGAGTCCGGCATCGCCATGGTCGTGGTCGAGCAGAACGCCAACCTCGCCTTCACCCTCGTCGACAGCGCGACCGTGCTCGAGACCGGCCGGAGCGTCCTGACGGGGAGCACCGCCGAGCTGCGCGGCATGGACGAGATCCGCCGCGCCTACCTGGGGGGCTGAGGATGGGGACGTTCATCCAGCTGATCGTCGACGGGCTGTCGACCGGCTCGGTCTACGCGGCGCTGGCCCTCGCCATCGTCCTGGTCAACCAGGCGACAGGGCTCATCAACTTCGCGCAGGGCGGCATGGCGGTGCTCTCGGCATACATCGCGTGGGCCCTGAACGGCGTCGGCCTGCCCCTCATCGTCGCGATCGTGGCCGCCGTCGCGATCTCCTTCGTCCTGGGGGCGGTGATAGAGCGCTTCCTCGTGCGGCGGTTCGAGCGCGGCGACCCCGACACCGCCGTCGTCGTGACCGTGGGCCTGCTGACCCTCATCACGGGCGTCTGCGCGTGGATCTGGACCTACAACAACCGGCAGTTCCCGTCGCTGTTCCCCCTCGACACCGTCTCGATCGCGGGGGCGGTCGTGAGCCTTCGCTCGCTCGGCACCATCGTGGTCATCGTCGTCATCATGCTGGTGCTTCAGGCGCTGTTCCTCGGCACGAAGCTCGGGCTCGCGCTACGCGCGGTCGCCGTGAACCCCGCATCCGCGGCGTTCTCGGGCATCCCGGTCGGCCGCCACCTCATGATCGGCTGGGGCCTGGCGGCGTCGCTGGGCGCCGTCGCCGGCGTGCTCGTCGCGCCGCAGCTCACGCTCACCCCCGGGATGATGGACTCGGCGCTCGTGTACGCGCTCGCGGCCGTCATCCTCGGGGGGCTCACGAGCCCGCTCGGCGTGGTCGTGGCCGCGTGGCTCATCGGGGTGCTCGAGAACCTCGCCGCGGTCTACGTGCCCTTCATCGGCCACGACCTGAAGATCGCGGTGCCCTTCATCCTCATCTTCGTCGTGCTCATCATCCGGCCGCAGGGCCTGTTCGGTCGCCGATCGGTGGTGCGCGTATGACCGCTCCCGCCGCCCCGGCCACGCCGCTCATGCAGCGGCGGTGGGTCGTGTGGGCCGTCGCCGCCATCGTCGTGGTGGTCCTCGCCGTGCTGCCCCTGGTCCTCCCCGAGTTCGCGAACCAGACCCTCGCGCGTGTCGGCGTGTTCGCCGTGGCGGTGCTGGGGCTCAACGTCGTCATGGGCTACACCGGCCAGGTCTCGCTCGGGCAGATCTTCTTCGTCGGGCTGGGCGCCTACGTCACCGCCTTCGGCGTCAACGCCGACTGGAACATCGTGCTCGTCTTCGCGCTCGCGTGCCTAATCCCGGCCGTGGCGGGTCTGCTCGTCGCGCTCGCCGCCGCGCGCCTCGGCGGTCTCGCGATCGCGATGGTGACGATCGCGCTGCCGATCGTGGGCGTGCCGCTGGCCAAGCGCCTCTCCGACCTCACCGGCGGCTCGCAGGGCACCTCGGCGCGCTTCTCGGATGCGCCGGAATGGTCGGGCCTGTACGACGACCAGTGGCAGCTGTACCTCGTGATCCTCATCGGCGGCATCACGTTCCTCCTCACGCGCAACCTCGTGCGCGGCAAGTACGGGCGCGCGTTCGCGATCGTCAAGGGCAACCAGGCCGTCGCCGCCTCGATGGGCGTCTCGCCCTACCGGTACAAGGTGCTCGCCTTCACGATCGCCTCGCTCATCGGCGGCGTGAGCGGATTCCTCTACATGGTCGTGATCCAGTACACCTCGCCCGAGACGCTCTCCTTCGGCCACTCGATCGAGCTGCTGGCGGCCATGGTCATCGGCGGCGCCGGCAGCATCGTCGGCTCGATCCTCGGCGGTGCGTGGTACGTGCTCGTGCCGCAGATCACCAACATCATCGACCCCAACATCACGGCGGTGCTGCAGGGCGCGATCCTCCTGATCGTGCTGTTCATCCTGCCGGGCGGCCTCGTGTCGCTGCCGCGGCTGTTCCGTCGTCGCCGAGCGGCCGCGCCGCGGGCGGGCGCCGCATCCGACGCGCCGGACGTTCCCATCGAGACACCGAGAGAGAGGCACCAATCATGAGCACGAATCGCAGGATGCGGCGCGCCGCGGCGGTCGTGGCCGGGATCGGCATCGTCGCCGTCCTCGCCGCCGGGTGTGCACGCGGAGGCGGCGGCGGAGACCGCAGCGACGACGGGGGAGCCGCCGCGAGCCCGGGCATCGACGACACATCGATCACGCTGGGCATCACGACGCCGCTGAGCGGTGCGACCGCCGGCCCCGGCACGTGCACGGTGGCGGGCATCACGGCCTACTTCGGCGCGAAGAACGCCGCGGGCGGGGTCGAGTTCGGCGACGGGAAGACCCGCGAGGTCAAGATCGAGGCGCTCGACGACGAGTACGACCCGCAGAAGGCCAAGTCCAACTACGACCAGCTCAAGAGCAGCGTCTTCGCCATGACGGCGGGCCTCGGCACCCCGACCAACCGCGCGTGGCGGGAGGCGGCGACCGCCGACGAGGTGCCGCAGGCACTCATCATGACCGGCGACCCGATCTTCTCGTCCGTCGAGGAGAGCCCGTGGTCGCTCGGCTTCGTGCCGATCTACCAGAACGAGGGTCAGGCGTTCGGCGAGCTGCTGGCATCGTCGGGCGATGAGCACAAGGTCGCGATCCTGTCGCAGAACGACGACTACGGCGAGGGCTACGTCGAGGGCTTCAAGAAGGGCATCGAGGGCGCCGACAACATCCAGATCGTCAAGGAGCTCACGTACGAGTCGACCGACACGTCCGTCGACGCCCAGCTGACCGAGCTCGCCGGCTCCGGCGCCGACGTGTTCTTCGACGCGATGTCGATCACGCCCCTCGTGATCTCGTCGCTGCAGAAGGCGCAGGAGCTCGGCTGGCTGCCGTCGTGGTTCCTGCCGTCCAACACGTCGAGCCCCACGGCGATCCTCGAGCCCGGCGGCGCCGCGGCCTTCCCCGGCGTCTACACGGTCGCCTTCGCGCAGTCCGCGTCGGCGCCGACCTTCGCCGAGAGCGAGGCCGGCTCGACCTTCCTGTCCGACCTCAAGCAGTACGGGAACTACCCCGACACCCCGGCCTTCCCGCACTGCGTGTGGTCGTACCAGGTCGGCGCGACGCTGGACCAGGTGTTCCAGAAGATGACCGAGCCCACGCGCGAGGACTTCATGAAGCAGCTGCGATCGGTCTCCGGCTACACCGCGCCGCTCATGCTCGACGGCTCGAGCGTCGACACGACGCAGGACGGGCAGCCGGCGGTCTCGACCGTGCAGGTGCAGAAGTACAACGGCAAGGGCTACGCGCCGGCCGAGAGCTGGGGCTGATCCCGCGCGGAATGGGGTGGCGCCCGCGGGGCGTCACCCCATTCCGCGCAGCACCTCGACGATGCCCGATAGGTGGTCGCGCGTCGCCCGCTCCGCCGCATCCGGATCTTGTGCGAGAACCGCGTCGATGATCGCGACGTGCTCGGGGGCCGACTGCGCAGCCCGCCCCGGCGCGAAGGCGAGGCGGAACTGGTGCCGCGCCGACTGGGCGTGGAGGCGCTCGAGGAGCGTCGACGCGGTGCCGTGCCCGCTGTACGCGCGCAGCAGCCGGTCGAGCTCCTGGTTGGCGCGCGAGTACGACACGAGGTCGCCGGCCGCCGCGGTCCGCTCGATCTCCGCCCGCAGGGCGGCGAGCGTCGCGGCGCCCTCGGGCGTGAGGTTCTCGGCGGCCTTCCGCGCCACGAGGGTCTCCAGTCCGATGCGCACCTCGACGATCTCCACGGCCTCCTCGACCGTGATGGCCCGCACACGCGCGCCGCGGTTGGGGAGTCGCTCGACGAGCCCCTCTCCGGCGAGGTTCATGAGGGCCGTCCGCACCGCCGCACGCGACGCGTCGTAGCGCTCGCTGAGGTCGGCCTCGATGAGGCGCTGATGCGGCGCGAACTCCGCCGCGAGGATCGCCTCCCGGATGCGCTGGGTGAGATCCGGTCGCGCGGTGTCGTCGATGTCGGCCACCGCCGTCGCATCCGTCATGGCTCGCTCCTCGCCGTCGTCGGTCCGACGATAGCGCCCGCCGGACATCTCCGCCGAAATCCGCGCGCAAATCGTCGACAATCTTGGCTCGCGATCTTGATCCGGGGACGACGGGGGAGGACCCTGGAGGCACTGTTCACAGAGAGGTGACCACATGACCGACACGATGCCCGGCGTCGCCGTGCGCACGGGACTGTTCATCGGGGGCGAGGAGCGCTTCACCGACCGCGTTCTGACGGTGGCCGACCCCGCTCGCCCCGGAGCCGTCGTAGGAGAGGCCGCATCCGCGTCGCCGGAGGATGTCGCGGACGCCGTCGCCGCCGCGAAGGCCGCCTACCCGGCCTGGGCCGCGCTGAGCGCGCAGGAGCGCGCGGCCCGAATGGCCGAGGCGATCGCGGGAATCGCCGACGAGCGCGACACGGATGCCGCGGTGCTCTCGCAGGAGAACGGCAAGGTGCGCTTCGAGGCGTGGGTCGACGCCCTCGTCTTCGAGCTGCGTTGGAACCTCGCGCTCATGCTCGCCGACCAGGTCGACGCCACCGCCACGCTGCCGCCGGTGCCCGGTGCGATCCCCGTGACGACGGAGGTGGCGTATCAGCCGCTCGGCGTCGTGACCGTCATCGTGCCCTTCAACTGGCCGATCGCGATCCTGGGCGCCGCCCTCCCGCACGCGCTGCTGGCGGGCAACACCGCGATCGTCAAGCCGCCGCCCTCGGCGCCCCTGGCGACCACCCGCGTCGTGCAGCGCGTCGCGGCGAAGCTGCCGCCGGGGGTCCTCAACGTCGTGACGGGCAAGGACGCGAACATGGCGGGCCTCATCCAGAACCCCGACGTGGCCAAGGTGTGCTTCACCGGCAGCGTCAACGGCGGCAAGCGCATCGCCGAGATGGCGGCGAAGACCCTCACGCGGGTGACGCTCGAGCTGGGCGGCAACGACGCGGCGGTGTTCCTCGAGGACGCCATGCTCGACGACGAGCACCTCGACCGCCTGTTCGCGGCGATCTACGACACGACCGGCCAGATCTGCATGAACGCCAAGCGCATCTTCGTGCACCGCTCGCGTCTGGACGAGCTCGTCGCGGGCCTCGCCGCCCGCCTCGAGCGGGCCAAGCTCGGCTACGGGCTCGACGAGGGGACGACGATGGGGCCGCTGCACCAGCCGCCGCAGAAGGCGTTCGTCGAGGAGATCATCCAGGAGGCCAAGGATGCCGGCGCCGACGTGCGTGAGTTCGGCGAGCTGCCCGGCGGTGAGCTGGCCGGCGGCAACTTCGTGCGCCCCGCGATCGTCGTGGACCCCGACCCGGGCCTGCGCGTCGTCACCCAGGAGCAGTTCGGTCCCGTGATCCCCGTCCTCCCGTTCGACACCGAGGAGGAGGCGGTGCGGCTCGCCAACGACACGTGGGGCGGACTCTGCGGCTCGGTGTGGACCGCCGACCCCGCCGCCGCCCAGCGCGTCGGATCTCAGCTCGTGTGCGGCTACGTGTGGGTCAACGACCACGGCGCCACGCGTCTGGACCTGCGCGCGCCCTTCGGCGGCATGAAGCAGTCGGGCTACGGCCGCGAGCAGGGCATCGAGGGGGTGCGCGCGTTCCAGGACACGCGTTCGATCGCGACGATCGATCCCGAGGCCCTGGCCGCGATGGCGCACTGACCCGCGCCGCAGCGGCGGCGCTGCGGGCTCAGCCCTCGAGCAGGTCGACGAGCTCGAGCCCGCGGCGCGCCCACGCGATCTCACCGCGCGCGCGTTCCACGAGGCCCTCGTACGCGAAGCGCTTGTAGGCGATCGTGCGCTCGCGGTCGGCGTCGGCGGTGTGCGCGAGGCGCCGCAGCAGCATCGGGTTGGCGACCGCGTCGATGCGCGCGATCTCGCCCTCCCACTGCGCGAGCTCCTCCTGCCACTGCGCGATGTGGCGTTCGAGGAAGTCGCGCGCGGCGTCCGGCGTCGTCGTCTCGAGATAGGCCGCGCGCAGGTGCGCGGGGTCGCGCACGCGCTGGTAGTCCAGCGGCGTCTGCATCCAGGCGAGATAGTCGGCCTCGCCCGCCTCGGTGACGTGGTAGATCCGACGGGTGCCGCGCTCACCGCGCTGCTGCTCCTCGCCGACGATGAGGCCGAGGCCCTCCATCTTGCGCAGCTCGGGATAGATCTGGGAGTCGGGCGCGTGCCACACGTGGCCGACCGACTGCGAGAACTGCTTCTGCAGGTCGTAGCCCGACAGCGGGCCGACGCGCAGCAGCGCGAGCAGCGCGTATCGCAGGCTCATGGCTCTCCTTCCTCTCCCGAGGGTACCGATGGCCGGATGCGGCGGAGGGGCTCGCCCGCGCGGTGCGGACGAGCCCCTCCGGGCGGCGTCACTCCGACTTCTGGTACCCGGTGCGCCAGCCGCCGTGGTAGGTCTGCCGCGCCACCGTGGAGTAGGGCACGGGGCTGACGACGACGCGGACCTCGGTCTGCTCGTGCGGCTCCACCGACGCCTTGCCGGTGCCGCCGTTCGGCTCGCCCCAGACGACTCGCAGCTCGGTGCCCTCGGGGACGTTCGGGTCCACGGTCGCCAGCGACAGCCCGCGGCGCTCGTTGGCGCTGTAGCCGGTGAACATCGAGAAGCCCACCACTGTGCCGTCGGCGTCGACGACGGAGTCGTAGTTCGCCGAGCCGTAGTTCGCCAGCGGCAGGTCGAAGAACTTGTAGTTCGGGCCGTCGACGTTCAGCAGCGACGTCCAGACCTTGCCGAGGTCCTCGGCGTTCCACGCGAGGGTGACCTTCTTGCGCTGCGTCGCGGGGTCGATCTTCTCGAGCGCGTCGCGGCCGATGAAGTCGTGGTCGAACTTGACGAAGTTGCCGTAGCCGAGCTCCCACGGCGTCAGGTAGTAGTCCTCGATGTCGTCGCTCACGAACGAGCCGGCGAGCGTGCCGGTCGCCTCGTAGCTGTCGACGCCGAGCCACTCGCGGTACGCGCGCTCGGCCCCGCCGGTGTAGATCGCCGGCAGCGGCGAGGGGATCCAGCCCGACTCGAGCGTGTTCGACGGGTAGGCGCGCGAGCCGACGGGCACGAGACCGAACTCGGCGCCCGCCTCGACGATCGCGTCGCGGATGGTGTCGTGGTCGGCGTACGGGCCCCAGATCTCCAGGCCCGGCGCGCCGGCCATGCCGTGACGGAGCGTGCGCACCTCGCGGCCGGCGATCGTCATCGTCGACATGTTGAAGAAGCCGAGCTTCTCGAGCGGCCCGCCGTTGAGCTTCTCGATGACGGCCCACGCCTGCGGGCCCTGGATCTGGAAGCGGTAGTACTGGCGCTGCACCGCGTGGCCGTACGGGCGCGAGGGCGAGCGGCGGTCGACGGAGATGTCGAGGTTCGAGTATCCGCCGGTCTCGCCGTGGAAGAGCAGCCAGTTCGACGCGGGCGCGCGGCCCACGTACACGTACTCGTCCTCCGCCTCCCGGAAGAGGATGCCGTCGCCGATCACGTGGCCGGCGGCCGTCGTGGGCACGTACTGCTTGGCCTTGTTGACGGGGAAGGTCGCCACGGAGTTGATCGCCGTGTCGGAGATCAGGCGGATCGCGTCGGAGCCCTTCAGGAACACGTTGTCCATGTGGTGCGACTGGTCGTACAGCACCGCGGTCTCCCGCCACGCGCGCTGCTCCTTGATCCAGTTCTGGAAGTCGGCCGGGACGACCGGGTAGATGTACGAGCCGATCTGCGAGTTGCGCAGGATGTCGACGGGGTTCTGCTGGTCGATGAGCTCCTGCAGATTCTTCGCTGCCATGGGGGAACCTCTCTGTTCGGGGTGTGGACGGTCAGGGGAAGACGATGGTGTGGTTGCCGTGCCGGATGACGCGGTCCTGGGCGTGCCACTGGACGGCGCGCGAGAGCACCGCCCGCTCGACGTAGGCTCCGCGGGCCTGCAGATCGGGGGCGGTCATCGCGTGGTCGACGCGGGCGACGTCCTGCTCGATGATGGGCCCCTCGTCGAGGTCCTTCGTGACGTAATGGCTCGTCGCGCCGATCAGCTTGACGCCCCGCTCCTTGGCCTTGCGGTACGGAGCCGCGCCGATGAAGGCGGGGAGGAACGAGTGGTGGATGTTGATGACGGGCACGCCGACGTCGGTGAGGAAGTCGTCGGAGAGGATCTGCATGTAGCGCGCGAGCACGACGAAGTCGACGTTGCCGGCCACCAGCTTCACGATCTCCGCCTCGGCGGCCGACTTGTCCGGGCCCTGCGAGGGCACGTGGAAGAAGGGGATGCCGAACGAGCGGACGTCCTCCGCCGTGTTCGTGTGGTTGGAGATCACCATCGGGATCGTCACCGGCAGCTCTCCCCGGCGGTGACGCCACAGGAGCTCGAGCAGGCAGTGGTCGCTCGTGGAGACGAGGATCGCCATGCGCTTGGGGATCGACAGGTCGGTCAGTCGCCAGTGCAGCTTCAGGGGGGTGAGCGTCGCCGCGAGATCCGCTTCGATGTCGGGCATCGCCGCCTGCAGGTCGGCGCGGTGGAACTCGACGCGCTGGAAGAACTCGCCGCCCTCCGGGTCGCTCGTGTACTGGTCGAGCGCCACGATGTTGCCGTCGTTGCGCGTGACGAGGGCGGCGACGGCCGCGACGATCCCGGGCTGGTCGGGGCCGTTGACGATGAGGCACGCGCGGTCGCGCAGGCTCTCCAGGTGCGTGGTCACGAGCGGGCCTCGCCGGCGGACGCCACGAAGTCGCGCGCCCACTCGGATGTCGCCTTCAGTCCGCCGAACGTGTAGAAGTGCAGCTTCACGTCGCCCGAGACGGGGTCGGCGGCGAGCAGCTCGGCGAGGTCGCTGACGAAGCGGTCGGGGCCGGCCGTGCCCATGAGGTTGGTGAGGGAGAACCCGTACTTCTTCACGATCATGGCGTTGGCGCCGATGCCGAAGCGGCGCGCGAAGTTCAGCAGCCGCTTGATGCCGGCAGGCCCCGGAGTGCCGATCCGGATCTGCGCGTCGATGCCGCGCGCACGCACGGCGTCGATCCACGTCACCACGGGGTCGGTGTCGAACGCGAACTGGGTGAGCACGACCGTCGCGAGACCCTGCTCCTTCAGCGCGTCCGCCTTGTCCTGCAGGTGCTGCCACAGCACGTCGCCCGGGATGTCGGGGTGTCCCTCGGGGTAGCCGGCGATCGACACCTCGCGCACGCCGTGTTTTTGGAGCACGCCCGAGCGGATGAGCGTGAGCGCGTCCGGGAAGGGGCCCTCCGGCTCCGCGGGGTCGCCTCCCACCGCGAACACGCTCTCGGCCGCGCCGACGTCCTGGAGGCGCGCGAGGAACTCGGCGAGCTGCTCCCGCGAGGCGAGGCGCCGCGCCGACAGGTGCGGGACGGGCACGAAGCCGGCTTCGACGACGGCCTTGGCCGCGGCGACGCGCATCTCGAGGTCTTCGTTGCCGAGGAACGTGACGTTGATCTTGGTGCCCGCCGGGATCGTGTCGCGGGCCTCTTGGAGTCCGGGGATGTCCTTGCCGGTCATCTCGAGTGAGAAGCCCTCGACGAGGGAGGCGGCGGCGGGGGTGGAGGCTTTCGCGTGGGCCACGGTGGATCCTTTCCGCATCGGTGCGGGTGCGTCGCGGCCGACATTACCTATGCGCGTAGGTAATGTCTATAGGCATCCGCTGAGATCCTCACCGATCCCCGACGGAGCGGTCGCGTCCGACGGCGACACCCGTCCCGGCGAGCAGCAGGACCGTCGCCAGGAGCAGCACGAGCGAGGCCGACCAGCCCCGAGTCGCCGCGTGCAACGAGCCGAAGGCCGCGGGGCCGGTCGCCGCCAGCAGGTATCCGACCGACTGGGCCATGCCCGACAGGGCCGTGGCCGATCCGGCGTCGCGCGCCCGCACCGCCACGAGCGTGAGCGCCATCCCGAGCGACGCGCCCGACGTGAGGCCGATCGCGCCTGCCCACAGCGGGATCGCGGCGCCGGGTGACACGAGCAGCCCCACGACGCCGACCACCGCGAACACGGGGATGACCGCGGGCACGACGCGCGCGAGACGCCCGCGGAAGACGAGCGGCACGAGCGGCGCGCCGACGAGGGCGCACAGCTGGAACAGCATCACGTCGTACCCCGCGACGACGGCGCCGCGCCCCGCCGACACCGAGATCGCCGCGAGCCACGTCAGCGTCATGTAGAACACCGCCGACTGCAACCCCATGTAGGCCGCGACCTGCCACGCGACCGCGTCGCGCCACATGCCGCGCCGCGCGCCGCCGCGGGGCGCCGGCGGCGCGGAGCCGGTAGGTCGCTGTGCGAGGACCCACACCCCGACGGCGACCGGCAGCAGGGCGAGCCCCGTCACGGCGAGGGACACGCGCCAGCCCGCTTCGCCGCCGGCGAGCTCGAGGTGCGACAGGGGGACGGCGACGCCCGACGCCACGGCGCCGACGCCGCCGAGCAGCGACGTGTAGACCGCCATCACGAGGGGCGTGCGGTGCGGGAAGTCGCGTTTGACGACGGCCGGCATGAGCACGTTCGCGACGGCGAGGGCGACGCCGATGATCGCCGTGCCGAGCCACAGACCGACGGTGGGGCCGGGCAGGGAGCGCACGATCGTGCCCAGCGCGAGCACGAGGAGCGACCACAGCACGACACGCGACAGGCCGAACCGAGCGCTCAGGCGGTGCGCGAACGGCGAGACCGCGGCCCACGTGAGCAGCGGCACCGCCGCGAGCACGCCGAGGGTCGCGGTGGCGAGTCCGGTGTCGGCCTGCACCTCGTCGAGCAGCGGGCCGAGCGCCGTGATGGTGGGGCGCATGTTGGCGGCCACGAGACATACGGCCGCGACGAGGAGCACAGTGGCGGGTGCCCGTCCGGGCAGCGGTGCGGAGGCGGACATGGCCCCCGGACTCTACCTCACGGGTAGCCTGGCCCGATGCCCCCGTCGCCCCGCCCGCCCCGCTCGCGGGCGACGCTGATCGGCGTCACGGCGACGATCCTCCTCACCGCGGCGGCGCTGCGCTCGCCGATCGTCGCCGTCGCGCCGGTGGCCCGCGACGCCGGAGCCGACCTCGGCGCGAGCGCGGCCGTCGTCGGGCTGCTCACGACCATCCCGGTGCTGGCGTTCGCCGTGTGCGCCCCGATCGCCGTGGTCGTCATCCGCCGATTCGGCGCGGATGCGGCGCTCTCGGTCGCGCTCGCCGGCTCGGTGCTCGGCTGCGTCGTGCGCTCGCTCGGCGGGCTGCCCGCCGCGATGGTCGGGACGGCGCTCATCGGCTTCTTCCTGACGATCGGCAATGTGGTCGTGCCGCTCATCATCCGCCGGGAGTACCCGCCCGAGCGCGTCGCGACGATGACCGGCGTCTACACGTCGGCGATCAACGTCGGCACGATGCTCGTGACCCTCGCGACCGCGCCGCTCGCGTCGTTCACCGACTGGCGGTTCGCTGTTGCGGTGTGGGGTGCCTTCGCGCTCGCGGGCCTGGCGACGTGGTTCGGCACCCACGGCCTCGCGGCCCTGCGCCCCTCGCCGGAGCCGGCGCCCGCCGCGGACGAGCCGCCCCGGCGCGGGGTCGCGCGCTCGCCGTGCACCTGGCTGCTCGCGGTCGCGTTCGCCGGCCAGTCGTTCTCGTTCTACGCCACCACCGCGTGGCTGCCGACGCTGCTCGTGGACGGCGGCATGCCGACGGCACAGGCCGGCGCCGTCGCGGCGATCTTCCAGGTCGCGGGCATCGCGGGGGCGCTGACCCTGCCCGTGATCGCGACGCGCACGTCCTTCGGCGTCGGCGCCGTGGTCACCGGCGTCGGCTGGCTCGCCATCCCGGTCGGGTTCCTCCTCGCGCCGTCGCTGTGGCTGGTGTGGTGCCTCATCGGCGGCGTCGCCCAGGGCGCGGGCATCACGTGGGTGTTCGTGATGTTCAACGCGCTCGGCGACGACGGCCGCGACGTCGCGACGCGCTCGGGCATCGTGCAGGGCGTCGGTTACGCCGTCGGCGCGACGGGCCCGCTCGCCCTCGGCGCCGTGCACGAGGCATCCGGATCCTGGTCGCCGCCGCTGCTGGTGCTGCTGGCGGCGATCCTCGTGCTGCTCGTGGCCGGGTGGGCGGCCGCGCGCGGAACACGGATTCGCGCTCGCGCGTGACGAATCGCCCGCTCGGTGCGTCTAGGTCTTGGTGGCGGCGGAGATCCCGCCGGCCCTGACGTGAAGGGACACACCATGAGCTTTCTCGGATTCCTCCTGCTCGGGCTCATCGCCGGCGCCCTCGCCAAGCTCATCCTGCCCGGCAAGCAGGGCGGCGGCTGGTTCGTGACGCTGCTGCTCGGCGTCGTCGGCGCGCTCCTGGGCGGCTGGCTCGGCGGCCTGCTGCTGGGCGCACCGCTGCAGGACTTCTTCTCGCTGCAGACGTGGCTGCTCGCGATCGGCGGATCGATCGTGGTGCTGCTGATCTGGGGGCTCATCACCGGGCGCCGCGCCCGCCGCTGACGGGCACCCGCACGCGTCTGCGCGCGACCGCGACGTTGGGGGGCGGTCGCGCGCAGACGACATCCGCGACGTGCGCCCTACGGGTACAGCACGGCGACCGCGGCGGCGTGCAGCCCGTCGTCGTGGAGGATGCGGCGGACATCGTCCGAGCCCGCCCGCTCGACGGCCGTCGCCACGGCGACGCGCACGTCGCTCCCGTCGGCGACCGCGAGCGCGCGCGGATGCACGTACGACGCCCGTGCGACGGCGGGGGTGTCGCCGAGGAGGAAAGCCGCGCCGTGGATCGGGCGAAGGTCGGGCCGGATGCGGCGACCCGCGAGCGCGGGCAGATCGGCGCCGGCGGCCAGGGCCATCGCGACGATCGTCGCACCCCATGTGCGGAACGCCTTCGCGGTCGCGCCCACGCCGGCGTGGGCGTGCAGGTAGGCGTTGACCGTCGCGCTGTCGACCCGGTGCACGTGGGGCGGGTCGGCGGCGACGAAGAGCGGGTCTTCGGGCGCTCCGGGCTCACCGAGCCGGCGACGCAGCACCCGCGCGACGACGGGGTCGGTGACGGTGATGCGGTGGCGGATGTGCTCCTTCCCGACGAAGTCGAACGCGACGTCGGCGCCGGCGACGGCGACGTGGGCGCGCGTGAGCGTCGTGAGCCCGAACGTGTGGTTGTCGCGCGCGTAGCGGTCGTTGCCCACGCGGAACAGGCCCCGCTCGAGCAGGCGTACCGCGGTCGCGGTGAGGACGCCCACGCGCGGCGCGCGGGTGCGCAGGTCGGCGTCGGCCTGCGCGCGGACGCGCGGGAGCGCCCGGGCGAAGTCGCCGAGGTGGGCGAACTTGTCGGCCGCCGCACGGGCGACGGCCTCCGCCGAGTACCGGTACTGCGTGCGGCCGCGCGCGTCGATGCCGGTCGCCTGCAGCGGCGCCTCGGCATCCGGGCTCGACCACACGTGCGTCCACGCCGGCGGGATGCGCAGCGCCGACAGCCGGGCCAGGTCGGCGCGGGAGCTCACGGGCGTGCCGTCGTCGGCGACCCAGCCGCCGCCGGCGAGCCGGTGCAGCCCCGGCGGGCGCGGCACGTGGCGCAGCGGCACGGGATCACTCACGCGTCCCACTCTGCCCCTTCGCCATCACCTCCGCGCGCTCGAGTCGGATCACGGCCACGTCGTCGACGACGACGGTGCCCCCCGAGGGCGAGTACCCGCGGCCTGAACTGGCCGGCCCGCGTCAGAAGGGTGGTGGGTCGGTGTCGGGGACGAACATCACGCGGGGTGGTGGGGGTTCTCGGTGGGTGCGGCCGAGGGGGCTGGTGAACTCGAGGATCCCGTCCGCGCGTTGGGTGACGGTCCATTCCGTCTCGGTTTTGAGGGTGTGGTGTCGGATGCAGAGGTGGGAGAGGTTGCCGATGTGGGTTCTGCCGCCGTGTTGGTGTTCGTGGTTGTGGTCGATGTGACACCGTACGGCGGGTTGCCGGCATCCGGGCATGCGGCAGTGCTGGTCGCGGGCGCGGAGGAACCGGACTTGTTCGGTGGTGGGGGTGTAGCGGTCGGTGGCGAGGACGGTGCCGGTGACGGGGTGGCACATGATGCGGTCCCATCCGGGGGCGTCGCCGGCGAGTTTCCTTGCGGTGGCGGGGTCGATGGGGGTGTGTCCGTTGAGCATGGCTCCGGCATCGGTGGTGTCGGTGAGGGTGGTGACGGGCACGACGATCTGGACGACGGCGCGGATCGCGCCGAGCCCGCCGGGGGATCGGTCGGTGGTGGGGTCGATGGTGGGGGTTGCGGTGAGGAGGAGGTCGGCGGCGATGTCGGCTTCGATCTGCCGCACCGTCCGCGCATCCTCCACGCCGCCGTTGCGAGCGTGGTCGTTCGCGGCGTTCTTCGTCTGTGTGGCCATGCGGCGGAGTCGGTCTTTGGCGCCGTGGGCGAGGGTCGCGGGCAGCAGCATCTGCAGCAGCGCCATGCCGTCGGCGAGGTCCTCCACGCTCACTTCCCGGTCGCCGTTCGCGGTGTCGAAGCGTTCGGTCATGCCGGTGGGGTCGAGTTTCTCCGCGAGCTGTCCGGCGTACGCTTTCGTGCGTCCCGGGGTGGTGGTGGCGGCGTAGTCGAGCACGACCGACTCCCACGCCCCCCGCACCTCGTCGGGCAGCCGGTGACCGGCATCGCGGATGACGCTCACGTGCCGCATCGAGATCGTGCCGTGCGCGAGCGCGTTCACGGTCGCGGCGAACCGGTGGACGAGGTCGTACGCGTCGGAGAGTTCCTTCTGCACGGTCATGTCGTGCTGGTGCGCGGCCGCGCCCAGTTCGGCCGCGACGGATCGCATCGGCATGTCCCGTTCCCGCGACGACCGTGACACGATCTGCGCGGTCTGCGCATACGCGAGTTCCGCGACCCGGGCGTGGTGACGGATCAGTTCCGCTTGCGCGCGTGCGAGCGCGACCCTGGCCGCGACCGCGGCATCGACCTCCTGCCGCATCCGGCCGTGCTCATCGCCCACGAAAACCACGCGCGCACCACCATCCGAAACTCGGGAGAGTGGGCACATCTCTCGCTGACAAGATCAGGCTAAACCCCACCTCCGACATCGACCGGGACGGCCCTCAGCGCGCGGTGCGGGTGGAGCCGCGCTCGACGAGCTCGGTCGGCATGACGATCGCGGTGGGGGCGACGTCCTCACCGGCGGCCGCTCGGGCGAGGAGGCTCACCGCGGTCGCGGCCATCTCGCGGATCGGCTGGCGAATCGTCGTGAGCGACGGATGCAGCCACCGCGCCCCGCGCACGTCGTCGAAGCCCACGACCAGGACGTCGCGTGGGATCGACAGCCCCGCGTCGGCGACGGCCCGGTAGGCGCCGGCCGCCATCTCGTCGGAGCACGCGAACACGCCGACGGGTCCGTCGCCGCCGAGCTCGGACAGCGCCCTCGTGCACGCGCGGCGGGCGTCCCACGCCGACCAGTCCGCGCTCGTGCGCACGAGCGGCGCATCCGGGACCGCCGTGGCGAGCACCGACGCGAAGCCCTCGACGCGCGCCCGCCCGTACCGGTACGACGGCGCGCCGCCGATGACGACGAAGCGGCGCGCGCCGCGCGCGATGAGGTGCTCGGCGGCGGCCGTGCCGCCGTCGCGGTCGGTGGTGCGGATGCTGGGGAGCGGCCGAGACGCCTCCGACGGCGGCTCCATCAGCACGAGCGGGATGCCCGCGCGCTGCATCGCGGCGATCTGCGTGCTCGTGGGCGTGATGAGCCCCGTCAGCACCCCGGCCGAGCCGCGGGAGCGGATGCGCTCGGGCCAGTCGTCGTCGGGGTCGTCGCGCTCGGCGGTGAGCACGAGGTCGTACCCGAGCGCCGACGCGGTGGTGCGGGCGCCGGCGGTGATCTCCTCGGTGTACGGGTCGTGGAAGTGACCGAGGACGAGGTCGAACATGAGCGCGGTGCCGCGCCGCGGCCGGCCGCGCGAGGAGCCGATCGGCGGGTAGCCGAGCTCGGTCGCGGCGCGCAGCACGCGGGCCCGCGTCTCGGCGGCCATCTCGCCGCGGCCGCGCAGCGCCCGCGACGCCGTCGCGACGCTCACCCCGGCCCGGGCTGCCACCGCGGTCAGCGTCGCCCTCGTCGCATCCGTCACCGCCCCAGTTTTGCGCAAAATCCATCCGGTTCGCGCGGGCGCGGTGGCACAGTGACGGCAGCACCCGTCGATGCGGAGGGATGAAGTCGATGACGACGACACCGGCGAGACGCCGCGCCCTGGTGGTGCGGGGCGGATGGGATGGGCACAAGCCCGTCGAGGCGACCGACATGTTCGTGCCGTTCCTCGAGGACAGCGGGTTCGACGTGCGCATCGAGGACAGCAATGCGGTCTACGCCGACCGCGAGGAGATGGACCGCACCGACCTCATCGTGCAGTGCGTGACGATGTCGGAGATCTCCCCCGAGGCGCTCGCCGGCCTCATCGGCGCCGTCGAGCGCGGCACCGGCCTCGCCGGCTGGCACGGCGGCATCGCCGATTCCTACCGCAACAGCTCCGACTACCTGCAGCTCATCGGCGGTCAGTTCGTCACGCACCCCGCGCGCCACCCCGACCAGCGCGAGGGCGGCGAGGCCGACAACTTCCTCTGCTACACGGTCGACGTCACCGACCTCGGCCGCACGCACGAGATCATGTCCGGCGTCGAGGACTTCACGCTGCGCACCGAGCAGTACTGGGTGCTCACCGACGACCTCAACGACGTCCTGGCCACCACGACGCATCCTGTGCAGCCGTACCACCCGTGGCACCGGCCCGTCACGACCCCCGCCGTGTGGACGCGCGCGTGGGGCAAGGGCCGCGTGTTCGTCGCGACGCCCGGCCACAGCCTGCCGGTGCTGCGCGACACGAGCGTCCGCACGATCATCGAGAGGGGCATGTTGTGGGCCAGCCGCACGGCATCGGAATAGTCGGACTCGGCGTCATCTCGGCGCAGTACCTGGAGACCCTCGGGGATCACCCGGCCGTGCGGATCGCCGCCGCGGCCGACCTCGACCCGGCCCGCGCGCGGGCGGTCGCCGACCGGTTCCCCGGATGCCGCGCCGTCACGGTCGACGAGCTCCTCGCCGATCCCGGCGTCGACACCGTGCTGAACCTCACGATCCCCGCCGCGCACGCCGAGATCGCGCTGGCCGCGCTCGCCGCGGGCCGCGACGTGTTCGGCGAGAAGCCGCTCGCCGCGACGTTCGCCGACGCGCGCGGGATCCTCGACGCGGCGGATGCGGCGTGGGTCGGCTGCGCGCCCGACACCGTGCTCGGCACCGGCGTGCAGACGGCGCGCGCGGCCGTGGACGGCGGGCTCATCGGGCGTCCGGTGGCAGCGGTGGCGACGTGGGTCTCGCCCGGCCACGAGGCGTGGCATTCGCACCCCGACTTCTACTACCGCGAGGGCGGCGGTCCGCTGCTGGACATGGGGCCGTACTACCTCACGACGCTGTTCCACCTGCTCGGACCCGTCGCGCGGGTGAGCGGCGCGTCGTCACGTCCGCGCGACACCCGCACCATCGCGTCGGGCTCCCGGGCGGGCGAAGTGATCCCTGTCGAGATCGACACCCACGTGACGGGCGTACTCGAGCACGTCGGCGGAGCGGTGTCGACCGTGACCTTCAGCTTCGACGGCGCGGCGACCGATGCGGCACCGATCGAGGTGCACGGTGAGACCGGCACACTCTCCGTGCCCGACCCGAACCTCTTCGAGGGCGACGTGCGCGTGCGCCGCCCCGGAGAGACCGAGTGGAGCGCCGTCACGGAGCGCGCCGGCTACCAGAACGCCGGCCGTGGCATCGGAATCCTCGACCGCGTCGCCACCGGCTCCGACCGTGTCGACGCCGGCATCGCGCTGCACATCCTCGAGGTCATGACCGCGCTGCAGGAGTCGGCCCGCACCGGCGCGCGCCTCGAGCTCACCACCCGTCCCGAGCGCCCCGCGGTCGTCCCGTTCGCCCCCGAGCACACCTGGAGGAGCCGGTGACCACGACCGCGCGCGCCGTCATCGACCTCGACCTCCCCGGAGCCCGCATCAGCCGGCACCTGTACGGTCACTTCGCCGAGCACCTCGGCCGCTGCATCTACGACGGGTTCTGGGTCGGCGAGGACTCGCCCATCCCCAACGTCCGCGGCATCCGCAGCGACATCGTCGAGGCGCTCCGGGCGCTCGACATCCCGAATCTGCGGTGGCCGGGCGGATGCTTCGCCGACACCTACCACTGGCGCGACGGCATCGGGCCGCGCGAGCAGCGTCCCCGCATCGCCAACACGAACTGGGGCGACGTCGTGGAGAACAACCACTTCGGCACGCACGAGTTCATGGACCTGTGCGACCTCCTCGGCGCCGACGCGTACGTCAACGGCAACATCGGCAGCGGCACGGTGCAGGAGATGGCTGAGTGGGTCGAGTACCTCACGCGCGGCGACGACAGCCCGATGGCGCGACTGCGGCGCGAGAACGGGCGCGACGAGCCGTGGCGCGTGCCGTTCTGGGGCCTCGGCAACGAGGCGTGGGGATGCGGCGGCAACATGTCGGCCGCGTACTACGCCGAGGAGGCCCGCCGCTACGCGACGTTCGCGCACGACCACGGGGGCAACCGCCTCACGCGCATCGCCGCCGGCGCGAACGAGGACGACCTCGAGTGGACGCGCGTGCTGATGAAGACGCTCATGGAGTGCCACGGCTGCACGCTCTACGGCAACCTGCCGTACCAGGCGATCTCGTTCCACTACTACACGCACTCCGGATCGGGCATCAACACTGAGGCCGCGACGGCGTTCGACGACCGGCAGTACTACGAGACGATGGCGCACGCCGCCGGCATCGAGAGGGTGATCCGCGGGCACATCGCGGTCATGGACTCGTACGACCCCGACGGGCGCGTCGACCTCGTGTGCGACGAATGGGGCACGTGGTGGAACGTCGAGGCGGGCACGAACCCGGGCTTCCTGTTCCAGCAGAACACGGTGCGCGACGCGCTCGTGGCGGGCATCCACTTCGACGTGTTCCACCGTCACGCGCGGCGCCTCACGATGGCGAACATCGCGCAGACGGTCAACGTGCTGCAGGCGATGGTGCTCACCGACGGCGACCGGCTCGTCCTCACCCCGACGTACCACGTGTTCGAGATGAACACGGGGCACCAAGACGCCGACTCCCTCGCGACGCACGTGCGCGACGTGCCGACCCGCACCGTCCGCGGCCAGGAGCTCGCGATGCTGTCGATGTCGGCCTCGGTGCGGTCCACGGACGCGGGCGACACCGCGCTCGTGTCGCTGTCGCACCTCGACGCCGACGAGGAGTGCACGGTGCGCGTCGACCTCCGCGGCCGCGCCGCGCGCGTGACGCGCGCCCGTGTGCTCACGGGAGACACCGCGGCCGCGTTCAACGACGCCGACGCCCCCGACCGGGTGGCGCCGCGCGCGCTGGACGCGCGCGTGGAGGACGGTGTGCTCGCACTGACGGTGCCGCCGCACGCGTTCGCGACGGTCGAGCTGCAGCTCGCGTGAGGGGTGCCAGACTGGGGCGGTGACCTCGGACACGGATGCGGCGACCGCCGCCCCGTCGTACCCCGCGCGGCGCGGCCGCCCCGGCTACGACCGCGCCGGGGTGCTCTCGGTGGCCGTGCAGCTGTTCAACGAGCAGGGCTATGACGCGACCTCCGTCTCCGACCTCGCGCAGCGCCTCGGCCTGACGAAGTCGGCCCTGTACCACCACTTCTCCTCGAAGGAGGAGCTCCTCGCGATCGCGCTGGATCAGGCGCTCGGGGGCCTGGAGGCCGTGCTCGACGAGCCGGCCGCGACGCAGGGCCGCGCATACGATCGGCTCCGCCACGTCATCCGGGGCGCCGCAGACGTTCTCGTCGCGGAGCTCCCGGCGGTGACGCTCCTCCTGCGCGTGCGCGGCAACAGCGCGGTCGAGCAGAACGCGCTCGAGCGCCGGCGCCTGTTCGACCAGCGCGTGACGCGGCTCGTCGCCGAGGCCCAGCGCGAGGGCGACCTGCGCACCGACGTCGACGCCGGCGTGGTCGCGCGCCTCATCTTCGGCATGATCAACTCCGTCGTGGAGTGGTACCGGCCCGGGGGCACGGTCGACGGCGGCCGCCTCGCGCACGACATCTTGACCGTCGCGCTCGAGGGGCTCGCCGCCGCCCGTCCGTGAGCCTCACGCGTGCAGGTCGACGCCCTTCGGATCCTTGATGAGCGACACCGCGCCGAGCGACACGAGCGCCGCGACGGCGATGTAGACGCCGATCGTCCACGACATCCCCGTGCCGCGCATGAGCGCCTCGGCGATCATCGGCGCGAACGCGCCGCCGAGGATCGCGCCGAGCGCGTAGCCGATCGAGACTCCCGAGTACCGCACGTTCGCGGGGAACAGCTCGGCGTACAGCGCCGCCTGCGGTCCGTACGACAGGCCGAGGCCGATCGTCATCACGAACAGCGCGACGAAGTACCAGAGGATGTTGGCGGTGTCGATGAGGAACCACATCGGCACGGCCCACAGTGCCAGCAGCACGTAGCCGAGCTGGAAGGTGCGGACGCGTCCGAGGCGATCCGACAGCCGCCCGCCGTAGAGGGTGAACGCGAGCCATCCGAACGAGGCCAGCGTCGTCGCGAGGAGCACCGTCGGCCGGTCCATGCCGAGGGCGGTCACGGCGTACGTCGCGAAGAACGCGATGAGGAGGTACCCGGCGGCGTTGTTGCCGATGAAGACGAGCGCCGTGAGCACGACCTCGCGCCAGTTCTTGCGGAACAGCGGCTTCAGCGGTGCGGAGGACTCCTTGCGGCGGCGCAGCAGGTCTTCGAAGACGGGGCTCTCCTCGACCGCGCGGCGGATGATGTACCCGACGACGATCAGCACGATCGACAGCAGGAACGGCACGCGCCAGCCCCAGGCGAGGAACGCCTCGGGCGACATCGTCGACGTGAGGATCCACAGGGTCGCCGTGGCCAGGATCATGCCGATCGGCACGCCGATCTGCGGGAACGCGCCGAAGAACCCGCGGCGGCCGATCGGGGCGTGCTCGACGGACATCAGGGCCGCCCCGCCCCACTCGCCGCCGGCCGAGAAGCCCTGCAGGATGCGGAGGAGGATCAGCAGGACGGGCGCGAGCACGCCGACCGTCTCGAAGGTGGGCAGCACGCCGATGAGCGACGTCGATGCGCCCATGAGGATGAGCGTGAGGACGAGCATGCGCTTGCGGCCGAGGCGGTCGCCGAGCCATCCGGCCACGACGGCGCCGAGCGGGCGGAAGAGGAACGAGATGCCGATCGTCGCGAAGGAGAGCACCTGCGCGAGCCCGGGGTTGGACTGGGCGAGCGGCGCGAGGAACAGCGGCGCGAGGACGAGGCCCGCCGCTTGCGCGTAGATGAAGAAGTCGTACCACTCGATCGAGGTGCCGACGAGGGTGCCGGCGAGGACCTTGCGCTCTTCGCGCGACATGGTCGCGGCGCGCGTGCGCTCCTGGGTGCTGGATGCCATGTGAACTCCGTCGTTCGGGGCGGGATCGGGCTGCCTAATTACTGACCGATCGGTGAGTAAACCACACCCTAGCGTCGATGCGCGCTCACGTCGAGCGGCCGCGGCGCCGAGGGGCCGCCGAGCGCGGGGGAAGTGCGCGCATGTGGTCACGCACGCGCCCGAGGATCGCGCCCAGCGTGCGCACGTCGGCATCGCTGAGCGGTGCGAGGAAGAGGTCGTGGACGACGGCGATGTGGCCGGGGAAGACGCGCGCGAGAATGTCGCGCCCCGCCTCGGTGAGCGTCACGGTGACGCTGCGCTCGTCGTCGGGTGACGGCGAGCGCGTGACGAGCCTCCGCTGCTCCAGCAGCTGCGCCTGATAGGTCAGGCCGCTGCGGCTGTAGACGACGCCATCGGCCAGGTCGGTCATGCGGCTGCTGCCCTCGGGGCGGTCACCGAGGGTCGCGAGCAGCTGGAACTGCACGTAGCTGAGGTCGCCGGCCTCTTTCAGCTGCTGTTCGACCGTGTGTCGCAGCAGGCTGCTCACTTCGATGAGCGCGAAGTACGCGCCGAGCTGGGCGGGGTCGAGGACGCGGGTGTCGGACATGCCACGAGCTTAGCAGTTGCTACGAACTCGAAGCAGTGCTACGGTCGGTACATCGCTTCGAATTCGAAGCACTAGTCCGAAGGAGACTGAAATGAAGAGCATCCGCTTCCACGAGACCGGTGACCCGAGCGTGCTGCACTGGGAGGACGTCGCTCTCCCCGAGCCTGGCCCGGGGCAGGTGCGCCTGGCCGTCGCAGGCGCCGCCGTCAACCCCGCCGACAATGGCCTGCGAGCCGGGACATTGCCCATCCCCGTCGCGCTCCCTCACGTCCCGGGATACGACGTGTCCGGCACGATCGACGCGATCGGCGAGGGAGTGACGGACTGGCGTGTGGGGGATGCCGTGATCGCCTTCCTGCCGATGGGTGAGGACGGCGGTGCAGCCGAGTTCGCGCTCGCGCCGGCCGCCGCGCTCGCGGCAGCACCGACGGGCGTTGCGCTCGTGGATGCCGCCGGCATGCCGTCGGTGGCGCTCACGGCGTGGCAGGCGCTTTTCGAGCACGCCGGGCTCCGCGCCGGACAGCGCATCCTCGTCGTTGGGGCGGGCGGGGTCGTCGGCAGCTACGCCGTGCAGCTCGCTCACCGGGCCGGCGCGCAGGTCGTCGCGACGGCGAGTCCGCGCAGCGCTGAGCGCGTGGGCGCCGACGGTGCCGACGAGGTGATCGACCACACGGTCGGCGACCTGGCCGACGCCGCGATCGCGCCCGTCGACGTGCTGCTGAACCTCGCACCGCTCGACCCCGCGGAGTTCACCGCGCTCGTCGGCCTCGTCCGCGACGGCGGCGTTGTCGTCAGCACGACGGCGTGGCTCGAGACGCCGGGCGACGCCGATCGCAATGTACGGGCGGAGACCGTCTTCGTCCGCAGCGACGCGGCGCAGCTTGCTCGGCTCGTCGACCTCGTCGACCGGAGCGAGCTGCGCGTCGACGCCGCTGAGCGCGTGACGCTGCGCGAGCTCCCCGCCGTGCACGAGCGCATCGCCGCCGGCGCTCTGCGCGGCAAGGTCGTGGTCGTCCCGGCGGCGTGAGGCGCACGCGTGCTCAGTCGCGGTCGACGAGGAGATTCGTGATGCGGGCGGTCGCCACCAGGCGACCGCCCGCATCGTCGATTCGGATGTCGTAGGTCGCCGTGCGGCGCCCGCGATGCAGCGCGGTCGCGGTCGCGGTGAGGACGCCGTCGCGCGCACCGCGGTGGTGGGTGATGTTCAGGTCGACGCCGACACACACCTTGCCGAGCGTGCTCGCGTGCACCATCGCCGCCCACGACCCCACGGCCTCCGCGAGCGCTGCGCTCGCCCCGCCGTGCAGGCGACCGAGCGACTGCGTGTTGCCGGCGACGGGCATGGTCGCGACGACCCGGTCGGGGGACTGCTCCCGGACCTCGATGCCGAGTTTGTCGTCGAGGGCTCCCGGGCTGATCCGCCACCATCCGTCGCTCATGCGCTCCTCCGTCGCTTGCCGTCTCCCGCGCCCTTTGACATTATTACTGAACGATCGTTCTGCAAAGATCGAGCTGCGACGCTGCAGGGAAGGATGCCGATGTCCGACGTGCTCCGGCTCGACCGCGCCGACGACCGTGTGGTCGCGACGCTCGACCGCCCCGAGGTGCGCAACGCGATCGATCAGGCGACGGTCGACGCGCTCCACGCGCTGTGCGGCGAGCTCGAGACGCGCCCGCGGATCCTCATCCTGCGTGGCGCCGGCGGCGTCTTCGCGTCGGGCGCCGACATCGCGCAGCTGCGGGAGCGCCGCGCCGTCGACGCCCGCCGCGGCATCAACTCCGAGGCCTTCCGCCGCATCCGGCGCCTGCCGATGCCCGTCATCGCCGCGATCGACGGCTATGCGCTGGGCGGCGGGGCGGAGCTCGCGTACGCCGCCGACATCCGCATCGGCACGCCGGGGATGCGCATCGGCAACCCTGAGACCGGTCTCGGCATCATCGCGGCGGCCGGCGCGACATGGCGGCTGCCGGCGATCGTGGGCGAGGCGCGCGCGAGCGAGCTGCTGCTCACCGGGCGCATCCTCGACGGCGCCGAAGCGCTCGCGTGGGGGCTCGTGTCGTCGCTGCACGAACCCGACGAGCTGGTCGGCGCCGCGCACGCCGTCGCCGACCGCATCGCACGGCACGACCCGCTCGCTACCCGGCACACCAAGTCGGCCCTGCTCGCCCCCGCCGACGCGCATCCCGCGATCGAGGCGGACCTGCAGGCCGAGCTGTTCGAGAGCCCCGAGAAGGAGCGCCGCATGACCGCCTTCCTCGAGAGGAAGCACCGATGAGCGCGCCGGCGCGCGTGGGCGTGCTCGGTGGCGGCCGCATGGGCGCCGGCATCGCGCACGCGTTCGCGCTCGCGGCGTCTCGCGTGACGATCGTCGAGCGTGACGACGCGTCGGCGGATGCGGCGAGCGCCCGCGTGTGGGAGAGCCTGCGTCGCTCGGTCGAGCGCGGAGCGACCGACCGCCCCCTCGACGCGCTCGCGGCGGCGGTGTCGGCGGGGACGGACGCGGCGGTCTTCGCCGACGCCGACCTCGTCGTCGAGGCGGTGCCCGAGGATCGCGACCTCAAGCTCGACGGCCTCCGCCGCGTCGAGGCGGTGCTGCCCGCGACCGCCGTGCTGGCCTCCAACACCTCCTCGATCTCCATCGATGCGCTCGCCGCGGCGCTCGAGCGTCCCGACCGCTTCCTCGGGCTGCACTTCTTCAACCCCGTGCCCGCATCGGCGCTCGTCGAGGTCGTGGTGGGGTCGGCCACCGCCCCCGACGTGCGGGCGGCGGCCGAGGGCTGGGTGGCGGCGCTCGGCAAGCGCGCGGTCGTCGTGCGCGATGCTCCGGGTTTCGCGTCGAGCCGCCTCGGCGTCGCGCTCGCGCTCGAGGCGATCCGCATGGTCGAGGAGGGTGTCGCCGAGCCGGCCGACATCGACGCCGCGATGGAGCTCGGGTACCGGCATCCGGTCGGCCCCCTGCACACGACCGACATCGTCGGGCTCGACGTGCGGCTCGGCATCGCCGAAGAGCTCGCCGCAACGCTCGGCGAGCGGTTCGCACCGCCGCAGCTGCTGCGCGACCTCGTCGCGGCGGGCCGCCTCGGACGCAAGAGCGGACGCGGCTTCTACGAATGGAGTGATCGATGACCGAGATCCTGCCCAGCTACGTCCGGGGCGCGTGGTGGACCCCGGACGGCGATGACCCCGATGCGACGCTCGTGCGCGACGCGTCGACGGGCGAGCCGGTGACGCGGGTCAGCACGCGCGGCCTCGACGTCGCGCGTGTGCTGGACTTCGCGCGCACCGTCGGGCAGCGGAGCCTCGGCGAGCTGACGTTCCATCAGCGCGCAGTGCTGCTCAAGCGCTTCGCGGTCGAGCTGAACGCGCACAAGGAGGAGCTGTACGCGCTGTCGCAGCGCAGCGGCTCCACCGTCCGCGACTCGCTCAGCGACATCGACGGCGGCATCGGCGTGCTCTTCACGTACTCGTCGAAGGGGCGGCGCGAGCTGCCCAACGCCCGCGTGTACGTCGATGGGCCGGTCGAGCCACTGTCGAAGGACGGCTCGTTCCTCGGCCGGCACGTCTACACGCGGCTCCCGGGCGTCGCCGTCCAGATCAACGCGTTCAACTTCCCGATGTGGGGGGCCCTGGAGAAGTTCGCCCCGGCTTTCCTCGCGGGCGTCCCCACGGTGGTCAAACCCGCCACCCCGACCGCATACATCGCCGAGGCGTGGGTGCGCATCCTCGTCGACTCCGGGCTCCTCCCCGACGGGTCGCTGCAGCTGGTCAGCGGCAGCGTGCCGGGGCTCTTCGACGCCTTGCAGCTCGGCGACCTCGTCGGCTTCACCGGGAGCGCCGTGACCGCCGACCGCCTCCGCCGGCACGAGAGCGTGCAGACCGGCGGCGTGCGCTTCACGAGCGAGACCGATTCGATCAACGCGTCGGTGCTCGGTCCCGACGCGCAGCCGGGCACCCCGGAGTTCGACGCCTACGTGAAGCAGCTGCTCGTCGAGCTGACGACGAAGGCCGGACAGAAGTGCACGGCGATCCGCCGGGCGATCGTGCCGGAGGCCGCGGTCGACGCCGTCGTGGAGGCGCTGCGCGCCAAGGTCGCCGAGCGCGTCGTGCTCGGCGACCCCCGTGCGGACGGCGTCACGATGGGTCCGGTCGTCTCGCTCGCGCAGCGTGACGAGGTGGTGCGGCAGGTGCGGCGCCTCCTCGACGCGGGCGGCGAGCTGGTGCTCGGCGACCTCGACGCGCCGGTCGTCCGCCGGGCGGACGGCAGCGACGGCACGCTCGCCGACGGCGCGTTCCTCGCACCGATGATCGTGCGGTTCGTGGATGCGGCGACCCCGGCCGTGCACGAGATCGAGGCGTTCGGCCCGGTCGCGAGCATCCTGCCCTACACCTCGGTCGCCGAGGCGGCCGACCTCGTCGCGCGCGGCGGCGGATCGCTCGTCACGAGCGTCGCGACCCACGACCCCGACGTCGCGGTCGAGCTCATGGGCCGCATCGGCGCCTACAACGGCCGTGTGCTCTTCCTCGACCGCGACGACGCGCGCACGTCGACGGGCCACGGCGCGCCCGTGCCGCATCTCGTGCATGGCGGACCCGGCCGCGCCGGCGGCGGCGAGGAGCTCGGCGGCATCCGCGCGGTGCTGCACCACATGCAGCGCACCGCCGTGCAGGGGACGCCCGCGTTCCTCACCGCGCTCACGGGTGTGTGGCACGAGGGCGCCGCGGCGTCGCCGGGCGGCCGCCACCCGTTCCGCAAGTCGCTCGCCGAGCTGCGGATAGGGGACCAGGTCGTGTCGCCCTCGCGCGAGGTCACACTCGCCGACATCGAGACGTTCGCGCACTTCACGGGCGACACCTTCTACGCGCACATGGACGAGCGCTCCGCCGCCGCGAACCCGTTCTTCCCGGGCCGTGTCGCGCACGGCTACCTCCTCGTCTCGTGGGCGGCGGGGCTCTTCGTCGACCCCGACCCGGGCCCCGTGCTCGCCAACTACGGCCTCGAGAACCTGCGGTTCGTCACCCCGGTCTCGCCCGGCGACGAGATCCGCGTCGTCCTCACGGCGAAGCAGATCACACCGCGCGAGACCGACGAATACGGCGAGGTGCGCTGGGACGCCGTCATCCGCAACCAGCGCGACGAGATCGTCGCGTCCTACGACGTGCTCACCCTCGTCGCGAAGGAGCAGGGCGCGGATGCGGCGACCGCCGCGGTCGAGGCCGAGCCGGCGGTGGCGTCGTGAGCACGCCCACCCTGCGCCCCATGATGCAGCGCGACCGCGCCTCGGCGGCGCTCGGCATGCGCGTCGAGCGGGACGAGCCGGGCCACGCCGTCGTGTCGATGACGGTGCGCGAGGACATGCTGAACGGCTTCGCGATCACTCACGGCGGGCTCGTGTTCGCCCTCGCCGACACCGCGTTCGCGATCGCGTGCAACGAGGACGAGCGCGTGACCGTCGCCGCCGGCGCCGACATCACGTTCCTGAAGTCCACGACGTCGGGGCAGACGCTGACCGCGACGGCTCTGCGACGCGTCCGGCGCGGTCGCAGCGGCCTGTACGACGTCACCGTCACCGACGACGCCGGCGATGTCGTCGCGGAGTTCCGCGGCCGCTCGCGCACGACCGATCGCCCCGCCTGACCCCGCCTCATCCTGACCCCGACCCAGAGCCCGACGAACGAGGGATGCCATGTCGAAGACGACCGCCCCGACCCGCCCCGCCCACGATGCGCCCGAGACGCTGACGCGCCCCGAGCTGGAGGCGCTGCAGCTCGAGCGGCTGCAGTGGACCGTGCGTCACGCGTATGAGAACGTTCCGCTGTATCGGCGCACCTTCGACGAGGCCGGTGTCGCGCCCGCCGACATCCGCTCGCTCGCCGATGTCGTGCGCCTGCCCTTCACCACGAAGGCCGACCTGCGCGAGACGTACCCGTTCGGCATGTTCGCCGTGCCGCAGGCCGAGGTGCGCCGCATCCACGCGTCGTCCGGCACGACCGGGCGTCCGACGGTCGTCGGCTACACCGCCGGCGACCTCGACCGCTGGGCAGACCTCGTCGCGCGGTCGCTGCGCGCGGCAGGCGTGCGGGCGGGCATGCGGGTGCACAACGCGTACGGCTACGGCCTGTTCACGGGCGGCCTCGGCGCTCACGCGGGCATCGAGCGGCTCGGCGCGACCGTCATCCCGATGTCGGGCGGGCAGACCGCGCGCCAGGTGCAGCTCATCCGCGACTTCGAGCCCGACGCCATCATGTGCACGCCCAGCTACCTGCTGACGATCGCCGATGCGATCGAGGAGGCGGGCATCGACCCGCGCTCGACGTCGCTGAAGGTGGGTATCCTCGGCGCCGAGCCGTGGACGAACCGGCTGCGCGCCGAGATCGAGCGGCGCCTCGGGATCGACGCCGTCGACATCTACGGGCTGAGCGAGGTCATGGGCCCGGGTGTAGCGAGCGAGAGCGCGCTGACGAAGGACGGCCCGCACGTGTGGGAGGATCACTTCCTCCCCGAGACGATCCACGGCGACACCGGTGCGCCCGTCGCCGACGGCGAGGTCGGCGAGCTCGTGTTCACCTCCCTCACGAAGGAGGCATTCCCCGTCATCCGGTATCGCACGCGCGACCTGACGCGTCTGCTGCCGGGCACCGCCTACCCCGCGATGCGGCGCATCGAGAAGATCACCGGCCGCAACGACGACATGATCATCCTGCGCGGCGTGAACCTCTTCCCGACGCAGATCGAGGAGCTCGTGCTCGGCATCGAGACGCTCACGCCGCACTTCATCCTCGAGCTCCGCCGCGAGGGGCGGCTGGACTGCATGGCCGTGCGCATCGAGCGGCACCCCGACCTCGAGCGCTCGGTGTGCGAAGCGGCGGCCGAGGTGCTGCAGCAGCGCATCAAGACGCACATCGGCACGTCGGTCGATGTGATCGTCGCCGAGCCGGGGGAGCTGCCCCGCAGCGAAGGCAAGTACAAGCGCGTCTACGACTACCGCTGAGCCTGCAGCCGCGCGTCGCTCGGGTGCACGACGCGCGCCCCCACCGCGTCGTGCCCCTCGTCGTCGGCGCCGCGCCCCTCCTCGTCTTCGGGCTCGCGCTCGTGGCGCTGGCCCCGTCCGCAGCGACCGTGTTCGTCAGCGCCGCGGCGATCGGCCTCGGCGTCGGCGTCCTCACGCCGCTCGGCTTCGCCCGCCTCGCCGCGACCGTCGCGCTCGCGGCGATGGCGATCGCGACGGCGGTCGTCGCCGGGCTGGGGGTGACCCTCGCGGCGCGCTCCGGCGCGGCGCCGAGCGAGCCGATCGAGCGCTGACGACTACCGTGGAGCCCGGTCCGCAGCATCCGCGGATCGGGAGGAGCGGCATGATCGAGGCGGACACGCGCATCTCGTACCCCGACGGAGACGTCACGAGCGAGAGCGCGATCGTGCACGTGCAGCCCGGTGGCGCGGCGACGAGCCTCGTCGTGCTCGCGGCGACCGCGGCGCATCCGGTCGACCCGACGTGGCCCGACCAGGGCCCCGACCGCGGCACCCTCACGGTCGGCGGCTCCGACCTGCCGCTCCAGGACGTTCGGATCGGCGCGTGGGACGGCACCGAGCTGCACGTCGGCGATCGGCTGCCGGCACGGCTGGGCACCGAGGGGTGGCGCTTCGTCGTCGTGCACGAGGTGCCCGCGGATGCGGCGCTCGAGGTCGGCGCGACGGCCGTCGTGCACGTGGACGAGCGGCACCGCCGCAGCCTGTCGCTCGGCCACACCGCGTGCCACGTCGCATCGCTCGCCCTGAACGCCGCGCTCGCCGACCGGTGGACGAAGGACGCGCGCCGCGACGCGCTCGGTGCGCCCGACTTCGACGGCATCGCGATCCAGCGGTCGGTCATCCGGCCGTGGGGGTCGACCGACACCTACCGGCTCGGCAAGTCGCTGCGCCGGAGCGGCTTCCGTACCGAGGGGCTGGGCGAGGAGCTCGACGAGATCGCGCGGCGGATCGATGAGCGTCTGGCCGGGTGGGTCGCCTCGGACGCCGCAGTGTGGATCGAACGGCCGTCGGATGCCCTGACGGCGCGCCGGTCCTGGCACTGCGCGTTGCCGGAGCAGACGGCGGTGATCCCGTGCGGCGGCACCCACGCCCGTCATCTTGGCGAGCTGGGGGCTGTGACTGTGCGGCTCGCCCTCGACGACAGCGGCACCGAGCTGACGATGGAGACCGACGCGCGGCCGGCGGGTACACCGTGAAGGCGGCCGTGCGTCTGATCCGCTCGGACGATCTCGCACCCGCACCATACGCCCACGGCGCGGCGGGTGCACGCCTCGCGGATGTCGTCAGCACGCGCAGCGCGCTGATCGGAGTCACCGTTTTCGGCTACGAGGATCAGTTGGTCGAGATTGAAGCGGTCGCGGCGCTCAGACCGGCGGGGAGCCTCCGGGAATGAGCATCTCGTTCGTCGATGTCGGGATGACCGCGTGATGTTCGCGCAGGACCTGCGCGGCTGACTCGCCTCAGAAGGGTGGGTCGCTGGGTGGTGGGTCGGGTTCGTCGCGGAAGATGACGTACCTCTCAGGAGGGTCGGTGGACACGCGCCCGAGGGGGCTGGTCCATCGGATGCTGCCGTCACGGAGTTGGACGGGTTTCCAGGGTTTCTCGGTCTTGAGCGTGTGGTGTCTCTTGCACAGGCAGGCGAGATTGCACGCGTCGGTGGTGCCGCCGAGGGCCCAGTCGTGGTTGTGGTCGCGGTCGCACACGCGGGCGGGCCTGCGGCATCCGGGGAACCGGCAGTGGATGTCGCGGGCGGCGAGGTACCGGTCGAGGTTGGCCGGTCGCCGGTAGGTGTCGGTGGCGAGGACGTGTCCGTGGATGGGGTGGGTGAAGATCCGCTCCCATGAGGGCGCGCCGGCGAGCAGGGCACGGGCGGTCTCGGCGTCGACGGGGGTGGCGCCGTCGAGCGTCGCGCCGCGGTCGGCGAACCCGGCGGCGGTGACGGCGGGGATCACGATCGATGCGCGGGCGTGGATGGCGGCGAGCCCGCCGGCCGGTCCGGTGATCGCGCCGGTGGTGGGGTCGACGCTCGGACCGCCGGTCAGGAGCAGGTCGATGGCGATGTCCGCGCGGATCTGGTCCAGGCTCCGCTCGTCGTACACGGCGTCGTCATCCGCGTCCGGCTCGTCGGCCGGCGGCGCGACCTGCACGGTCTTGGTCTCGTGGGCTTGCTGGGTGAGCCGGTCCCAGATGCCTTCGGCGAGGACGGTGGGCGTGATGATCCCGAGTTCGGACATGCTGTCGCCCCGATGCTGCATCCACACCGTCCGCGTCTTCACCGCCTCCCGGTGCCGTTCCGTGATCGACCGGGGATGCAGCTCTTCCACGACCTGCTCGGCGAACGCCTTCGTCCGCGGGGCCGTATCCCGCAGCGCCCGCTCCAACACCGTCGCCTCGTACAGCGCGCGGGCGTCCGGGTCCTGCAGCGCCCGTCCGGTCTCGACGATGACGGCGGCGTGGCGGGACGAGATGCGGCCGTCGGCGAGGGCGGCGTGGGCGGTGGGGTAGTCCCGGACGAGTTCGTGTGCGTCGTGCATCCGGTTCTGCACCGCCCGGTCATTCACCCGGGTAGCCAGCCCGATCTCCGCGGCGATCGAGCGCTCCTCGATCTCCCGCATCCGCGTCTCGGCCGACTGGTGAGCGGCACGCTGGTTCGCGATCTGCTGGGTGGCTGCCATGCGCGTGGCGAGTTCGGCTTCGAGCGATGCGATCGCCGCATGGATGTCGACGATCTCCTCGACCAGGCACGCGAGAGCCGCATCATCGTCGTCACGATGACCGAGACTCGCGGTGCCTTCCATACGCATACTCTCGCACCAACCTCCGACATCGCCGCGACCGTCGTCGTGCCCCTCGCCTGGCTCGCTGCGCTCCCTGGTTCCGGGTCCGGAAGATGACACTGACCGGCTCTTCCGCGGCCCAGCGCGAAACGCGGCGGTTGCGCGCACCGCCCCGCGCTCCTAGACTTACTGAACGAGCGTTCTGTAAAGGAGTCGAGGATGACGACGACAGCGACGCCGGCCGCATCCGCACCGGACATCGCCGCCGAGCAGGACGCGTTCGACGCGCTGATCGCCGCGGAGCAGCGCATCGAGCCGCGCGACTGGATGCCCGACGGCTACCGGCGCACGCTCATCCGGCAGATCTCGCAGCACGCGCACTCGGAGATCATCGGCATGCAGCCCGAGGGCGGCTGGATCACGCGCGCGCCGAGCCTCAAGCGCAAGGCGATCCTGCTCGCCAAGGTGCAGGACGAGGCCGGGCACGGCCTCTACCTCTACTCCGCCGCGCAGACCCTCGGCATCACGCGCGAGGAGATGACGCAGCAGCTCATCGACGGCACGGCGAAGTACTCCTCGATCTTCAACTACCCGGCGCCGACGTGGGCCGACATGGGCGCGATCGGCTGGCTCGTCGACGGCGCCGCGATCTGCAACCAGGTGCCGCTGTGCCGCGCGTCGTACGGACCGTACGGCCGCGCGATGGTGCGCATCTGCAAGGAGGAGTCGTTCCACCAGCGTCAGGGGTTCGAGATCCTCCTCACCCTCATGCGGGGCACCGACGCGCAGCGGAAGATGGCGCAGGATGCGGTGGACCGCTGGTACTGGCCGAGTCTCATGATGTTCGGTCCGCCCGATGACGCTTCGCCGAACTCGGCGCAGTCGACCGCCTGGAAGATCAAGCGCTTCTCCAACGACGACCTCCGGCAGCGCTTCATCGGCATGCTCGTGCCGCAGGCCGAGGTGCTCGGGGTGACCCTGCCCGACCCCGAGCTGCGCTGGGACGAGGATGCGCAGCGCTGGCACACCAGCCCCATCGACTGGACGGAGTTCCACGAGGTCATCGCCGGGCGCGGACCCCTCAACGCCGCGCGCCTGCAGCACCGCCGCGACGCGCACGAGGACGGCGCGTGGGTGCGAGAGGCGGCCGCCGAGTACGCGCGGAAGCAGCGCGAGCGCCGAACGAAGGTGGCGGCGTGACCAGTCCGGGAGCGTCCGCCGAGCAGTGGCCGCTCTGGGAGGTCTTCGTCCGGGCCAAGCGCGGCCTCAGTCACGTCCACGTCGGGTCGCTCCACGCGCCCGACGCCGAGCTTGCCGTGCGCAACGCGCGCGACCTCTACACGCGGCGCGGCGAAGGCGTGTCGCTGTGGGTCGTGCCCGCCGACGCCATCACCGCGAGCGACCCCGACGCCAAGGGCGCGTGGTTCGAGAGCCCCGCCGGCAAGAACTTCCGCCACGCGGTGTACTACACCGCGTCCGAGGGGGTGCCGCACCTGTGACCCTTCGACAGGCTCAGGGACCGGCCGACATCCATGGTGAGGTGACCGTCGACGAGGTCGAGCTGTCGGCGGAGCTCGCGGGCGAGGGCGGGGCCGTCGCATCCGCCGACGTCGCCGAATACACGCTGTGGCTCGGCGACGACGCCCTCGTGCTGTCGCAGCGGCTCATGGAATGGCTCGCCCGCGCGCCCGAGCTCGAGGAGGACGTCGCCCTCGCGAACATCGCGCTCGACCTCCTCGGCCACGCCCGGTCGCTGCTGCGCTACGCCGGCACCGCCGACGGCCGCAGCGAGGACGACCTCGCGTATTTCCGCGACGAGCCGGAGTTCCGCAGCGCGTGGCTGTTCGAGCAGCCGAACGGCGACTTCGCCCGCACGATCGCGCGCCAGCTCGTGGCCTCGACGTACCTGTTCGAGCTGTGGACGGCGCTGTCGGCGTCGACCGACACGACACTCGCCGCGATCGCCGCGAAAGCGGTCAAGGAGGTCGACTACCACCGCGACCACGCCGTGCAGTGGACGCTGCGCCTGGCCGGCGGCACCGACGAGTCGCGCCGGCGGATGCGGCGCGGGCTCGCCGACACGTGGCCCTACGTCGACGAGCTGTTCCGCGACACCGCGCTCACCGACCGCCTCGACGGCGTCGCCGCGCGGCCGTCGTCGCTGCGCGCGGGCTTCGACGGCGTGATCGCGGCCGTCCTCGCCGAGGCCGAGCTCGACATGCCGGATGCGGCCCCCTCGCGCGCCGGCGGACGTGCGGGCGTGCACAGCCCGGAGCTGGGCTTCCTCCTCGCCGAGATGCAGGTGCTCGCGCGGCAGCACCCGGGGGCGACGTGGTGACCGCGTGGGACGTCGCCGCGGCGGTCGTCGACCCCGAGGTGCCGGTGCTCACGATCGCCGACCTCGGCGTGCTCCGCGACGTGCGGGAGGACGGCGACGCGGTCGTCGTGACGATCACCCCGACCTACTCCGGATGCCCCGCGATGGACGTCATCCGCGACGACCTCGAGCTCGCCCTCGGCGCCGCCGGTTACCGGGACGTGCGCGTGAACCTCGTGCTGTCGCCCGCGTGGACCACCGACTGGATGAGCGCCGAGGGCAAGCGCAAGCTCGCGGAGTTCGGGATCGCTCCGCCGAGCGGCCGTGCCGCCGCATCCGGGCCGATCCGGCTGCAGCTGGGCGTCAAGTGCCCGCGCTGCGGCTCGCTCGACACGCGCGAGGTGACGCGCTTCGGCTCCACGTCGTGCAAGGCGCTCTACGAGTGCCGCGCGTGCCTCGAGCCCTTCGACTTCTTCAAGGTGCACTGATGGCCGCCCAGAACATCGCGACGCGACGCCGCGGCCGGTTCCACGCGCTCGAGGTCGCCGCCGTCCGCCCGCTCACCGCCGACGCGGTCGAGGTGACCTTCGCCGTGCCCGACGACCTCGCCGGCGAGTACGACTACGCACCCGGGCAGTACGTGGCGCTGCGGACGACGCTCGACGGGCACGAGGTGCGCCGCTCGTACTCGCTATGCCGCCCCCCGGCACGCGGATCGCTCAGCGTCGCGGTCAAGCGCGCCGAGGGCGGCCGGTTCTCCGAATGGGCGCAGACCCAGCTGCATCCGGGCGACCGTCTCGACGTCATGAGCCCGCAGGGCACGTTCACGAGCGGCCTCGCCGCCCTCGACGGTGCGCACGTCGCGGCCATCGCGGCGGGCTCGGGCATCACGCCCGTCATGGCGCTCGCGACGACCGTGCTCGCCGGATCGGACACGGCGCGGTTCACGCTCGTCTACACGAACCGCTCGAGCCTGGACGTCATGTTCCTCGACGAGCTCGCCGACCTGAAGGACCGCTACCCGACGCGCTTCGCGCTGCACCACGTGCTCTCACGGGAGCAGCGGGCGGCGCCCGTCCTGTCGGGCCGCATCGACGAGGAGCGGCTGCGGGTGCTGCTGCACGGGCTCATCCGCCCCGAGACGGTGGACGAGTGGTTCCTGTGCGGGCCGATCGAGCTCGTGCAGCTGTGCCGCACGACGCTCGCAGACGTCGGCGTCGACCCCGCGCACGTGCGGTTCGAGCTCTTCACGACCGGCGAGGACGACCGCGGCCCGCGCCCACCGGTCACCGTCCGCACCGACGAGCCGGTGACGACGATCGCCTTCACGCTCGACGGGCAGTCGTCGCAAGTGGAGTCGCCCGTCAGCGCGCGCGAGTCGATCCTCGACGCGGCGCTCCGGGTGCGCCCCGACACGCCCTTCGCGTGCGCGGGCGGCGTGTGCGGCACGTGCCGCGCGCGGCTGATCTCCGGCTCCGTCAGCATGACGGAGAACTACGCGCTCGAGCCCGACGAGATCGAGCGCGGCTACGTGCTCACGTGCCAGTCGCATCCGACCACCGACCGCGTGACGGTCGACTACGACAGCTGAGGACCGCATGATCCGCCTCGACCTCGCCGACGACGTCGCGACCGTGACCCTCGACGCGCCCCAGCGCCTCAACGCACTCGGCCCCGACGACCTGCGGGCGCTCGACGCGACGTACGTCGAGGCCGAGGCGGCGGGGGTGCGCGCCCTCGTGCTGCGGGGCGACGGGCGCGCGTTCTGCGCCGGCCGCGACATCGCGGGCGTGGATGCGGCGACCGACGACGTCGCCGGCTACCTCGACGGACTGCTGCTGCCGCTGCTGCAGCGCATGGCGGGATTTCCCGCCCCGACGTTCGCCGCCGCGCACGGCGCGTGCCTGGGTGTCGGGCTCGGGCTGCTCATCGCAACCGACGTCGTGTACGTCGCCGACGACGCGACGATCGGGTCGCCCTTCGCGCGCCTGGGCGCGACGCTCGACTCGGGCGGCCACGCCCTGTTCGTCGAGCGGCTGGGGGCACATCGCACGCTCGACCTCATCTACTCGGGCGGCCTGATGACGGGCGAGGAGGCCGTGCGGCTCGGGCTCTTCTCGCGCGCGATGCCGGCGGCCGAAGTACATGGCGCCGTCGATGCCGCGGCGCGGGCCGCTGCATCCGGTCCGACGCAGGCGTTCCTCGCGAGCAAGCGCCTCGTCGCACGGCTCCGCGACGAGCGTCTCGGTCTGTGGGACGCGGTCGTGGCCGAGAACGCCGCACAGGCCGCGCTGCGCGACACCGCCGACTACCGCGAGGGCTTCGCGGCGTTCCAGGCCAAGCGCGCTCCGGAGTTCCACGGCCGCTGAGCCTGCCCGGCGCGGGCGGCGGCGGGGCGGCGCGGCGGCGGCAGCGGCGGCGGGCCCGCCGGAGCGCGGCGGGGGCGGAATTCAGGCTGACACGCGTGTCGGCGGGCCCGCGGGTTCGTTCTCGCCGCTCCAGCCTGAATTCCGCGCAAGGTCGAGGGCGAACGCGCCGGCGCGGCGAGGGCGAACGCGCCGGCGCGGCGAGGGCGAACGCGCCGGCGCGTCAGGCGAGGGCGAGCTCGAGAGCGGCGCGGCAGTGCAGAGTCGTCGTGGGGAAGATCGGCGCTGCGACCTCAGCGGCGCCGATCGAGAGCTCGAGCTCCGTGCAGCCGAGGACGATGCCCTGCGCGCCGTGCGCGAGCAGGTCGGCGGCGATGCGCGCGAGCGTCGCGCGCGACGCATCCGTCACCTCGCCGATGCACAGCTCCTCGAAGATGATGCGCTGCACCTCGCGTCGATCCGACGCGTCGGGGACCATCGCCTCGACGCCGTGCGCGGCCAGGCGGTCGCGGTAGAAGTCCTGCTCCATCGTGTACGCCGTCGCCAGCAGCCCCACCCGCGACAGCCCTGCGGCGCGCACGGCGTCGGCCGTGACGTCAGCGAGGTGGAGCACGGGGATGCCGACGGCATCCTGGACGCGGTCGTAGACCTTGTGCATCGTGTTCGTCGCGATGAGGACGCTCTCCGCCCCCGCCGCCTCGAGTGCCGCCGCCTCCGTCGCGAGCACCGCACCCGCCGCGTCCCAGTCGCCCGCGCGCTGCAGCGACACGATGTCGTCGAAGTCGACCGTCGCGACGCGCAGCCGCGCCGAGTGCAGGCCGCCGAGCCGGGCGCGCACGCCTTCGTTGAGGAGGCGCAGGTACACCGCCGTCGATTCCCAGCTCATGCCGCCGAGGATGCCGATCGTTCGCATGCTCTCAGCGTCGCCGCATCCGGATGTAAGCGGAAGTGCACATTCGTTCGGTCATCCTGTAAGAACGGTTACATGTCCCATCCGCTCGACCTCGACCCGCGCAGCCTCGTCGTGCTGCATCACATCGCGCGGGCGGGGTCGCTCTCGGGCGCGGCGCGGGCGCTCGGCTGGAGTCATCCGGCCGTCGCGCAGCACGTGCGCCGCCTCGAGGCGCACATCGGGGCGCCGCTCGTCATCCGCGCGGGCCGCGGCGTGGAGCTGACCGAGGCGGGCCTCGTCGCGGCGGCCGCCGGCGCCGACATCGCGGCGACCCTCGCCCATGCGCGCGCCGGGTTCGCCGACGTCGCGGCGGCGGCTCCCCGCGTGCGCGTCGTCGCGTTCCCGACCGCGTGCGCGACACTCCTCGTCGACGCGCACGCGTCGCTCGCCGCACGCGGCGACGCCGTGCGGCTCGACATCGCCGAAGCCGAACCCGACGAGGCGCTCGCCGCGCTCGATGCAGGCGATGCCGACCTCGCGGTGACCTTCCACGACGAGTCGCCGCGCGACCCGCGCGCGACGGTGCTCGGCATCGACGCGATGGTCGTCGTGGTCGCCGGCTCCGACCGGCGGGCGGATGCGGCGGCCGTTGACGTGCGCGACCTCGAGGGCGACGCGGTGATCGCCGGATGCCCCGCGTGCCAGCGGCGCTTCACACGCCACGCCGACGCGCACGGGGTGCGGCCTGCGCTGCATCCGCAGGTCACCGACGACTACGTGCTGATGCAGGCGATGGCCGCCGTCGGGCAGGGCCCGGCGGTGCTGCCGCGCCTGTCGATGGCGGCGCACCGCCGTGCCGACGTCGCGGTGCGCGAGCTCACGCCGCGCCTCGTGCGGCACGTCGCGGTGTGGCGGACCGCCGGCCGGCGCACCGCCGGGGCCGACGCGCTCACGGCCGCACTCGCCGAGGCCGCCTCGCGCGCGTTCGAGCCGGCCTGAGTCCGCCCGAGCCCGCCCCGCCGCCGCGCAGAATTCAGGTGGACCGGGGCCCCGCGACGCTGCGAAGCGGCGGATTGTCGGTGCAGCCTGAAATTTGCGCCGCTTCCGCGCGTGGCGCGCCGTCGCCCGGGGAGGCATCGCCGCGGCAGCGGCCGGCAACTCCGCGCCCGGCCGCGCGCAGAATTCAGGTGGAAACGGGGTGTAGGCGCCGCCGGGCGGGGGGCAAGGGCCTCTCAGCCTGAATTCCGCGCCCGGCGGGGGCGGATGCACCGCCAAGCCGCCGCCGGCGCGGGCGTCAGAGCGGCCAGCCGGTGTACGCCTCGGCGAGGTAGGTCTGGCCGGCCTCGGACTCCACGACGCTGCGCAGCTCGCCGAGCTGGCGTCGACGGTCGAAGTCCGACGCATCCCGCGCGACGTGCAGCATGCTCGTCATCCACCACGAGAAGTGCTGCGCCTTCCAGATGCGCGACAGCGCGGTCGCGGGGAAGGCGTCGAGCAGGCGCTCGTCGCCGTCGAGCAGCAGCGCCCGCAGCGCCTTCTCGAGCACGATCACGTCGGCGACGGCGAGGTTCATGCCCTTCGCGCCGGTCGGCGGCACGGTGTGCGCCGCGTCGCCGATGAGCACGACGCGGCCGCGGCGCAGCTCGTGCGCGACGAAGCTGCGGAATCGCAGCACGTCGCGCTGGAAGATCGGGCCCTCCTTGAGCGTCGTGCCCGGCACGCGCTTCTGCAGCGCGTCCCACAGCTCGGCCTCGCTGTAGGCGGCGGTGTCGGTGTCGGGATCGCACTGGAAGTACATGCGCTGCACGGTCGCCGATCGCTGGCTGATGAGCGCGAAGCCCTCGGGGGAGTTGCTGTAGATGAGCTCGTCGGAGCTCGGCGGTGCCTCGCACAGGATGCCGAACCACGCGAACGGGTACTCGCGGAAGTACCCGCCGGTCGACGACCCGGTCACGGCCGCGCGGGCGACGCTGCGGGAGCCGTCGGCGCCGACGACGACGTCGGCCTCGATGACGAGCTCGGTGCCGTCCGCTTCGCGCGCGATGATCCGCGGATGCGCCGACTCGGCGTCATCGACGCGCTCGGCCGTCACGCCGAAGCGCAGGTCCTGCCCGCCGGCGAGGCGCGCGGCGACGAGGTCTTTCAGCACCTCGTGCTGCGGGTAGAGCCATACCGACCGGCCGACGAGGGACGGGAAGTCGATGCGGTGCCCTTCGCCCGCGAAACGCAGCTCGATGCCGTCGTGCCGGTGCCCGACGGTGAGCACGCGATCGGATGCGCCGGACGCGGTGAGGATCTCGACCGTGCCCTGCTCGAGGATGCCGGCGCGGATCGTCGTCTCGATCTCCTCGCGCGTGCGGGAGTCGATGACGATCGACTCGATGCCGGACGCGGCGAGCAGGTGCGACAGCAGGAGGCCGGCGGGGCCGGCGCCCACGATCGCGACGCGGGTGCGGGTGGTGGTCATGGCGTCTCCTTCGACGGAACGCTCCGAGCGTGCCCGCTCGAGGCCCACCCACGCCGACGGATTCCCGTTGATCGGGACCGATCAGCGCTGATAGCCCAGCGCGCGCTCGGTGTCGCGCGCGGCGCGGTGCAGCTCGACGAGGGCGAACTGCGTCTCGGCGTCGCGCGGCAGCACGACCGACAGGGCCGCGATCACCGCGCCGGTCTCGTCGCGCACCGGCACGGCGACGCCGGTCGACACCTCGTCGACGTATCCGGGGGCGATCGCGTGGCCGAGCGTGCGGATCTCGGCGAGCTTGCGCCGCAGGGCCGCGGGTTCGACGAGCGTCGCGGGCGTCACGCGCGGGAGGGCGCGCGCGAGCACGCGCTCCTGCAGGTCGCGCGGTCCGAACGCCAGCAGCACGAGTCCCGATGACGACGCGTGCACGGGCAGGCGACCCGCGACCCGCGTGACATTCGCGCCCGATTCGGGAGCGCTGAGGCGCTCGAGGAACAGTGCCTCGTCCTGCTCGAGGATCGCGAGCTGGGTGTGCTCGCGCACGCGCACCTGCACGCGCTCCATGTACGGCAGCGCGGCCTGCCGCAGCCGGAGGGCGTGCGACGAGCGGGTCGCGAGCTCCCACAGCCGCATCCCGATCCGCACGCGTCGTTCGTCGTCGCGCTCGAGCAGCCCCGCGTCGACGAGCTCGTTGACGATGCGGTGCGCGGTCGAGCGCGGCAGTCCCGCGCGCCGGCCGATGTCGGCGGTCGTCTGTGCGGTGCGCGTCGGTGTGAACGTCTCGAGGATGCGCACCAGCCGGTCGGTCACCGAGTCGCCGGTGGGGGAGTTGGCCACGCGCCCAGCTTGCCACGCGCGCGAGAGGAATCCCATTCAGCGGGACAAGCGGCGGAGAGGGCCGGATGCGGGCGCACGATGGTGTCACGTCCGGCGCGCCCGGGCGTCGTCCCGTGTCGAAGGAGACCCATGTCCGAGCCTCACGTCGCCCCCGAGGCGCTGCTGGCAGCGCCCGACCAGGCGTCGCAGAACGAGATCACCGCCGAGATCCGGGCCCGCCATGCCGAGCTCGAGGCCGAGGAGGCGGCGGGCGCATCCCTCCGCGCGTCGGTCTACGACTTCGCGCCGTACCGCTCGAGCATCCTGCGCCACCCGACGAAGAACCCCAAGCTCGTCGACCCCGAGACGATCGAGCTGCTCTCGCCGGCGTTCGGCCAGCGCGACGTCGCGGCGATCGAGTCCGATCTCACCCTCCAGCACGCCGGCGAGCCGCTCGGCGAGCGCATGACGGTGCGCGGGCGCCTCCTCGACTCATGGGGGCGGCCGGTCGCGAACCAGCTCATCGAGATCTGGCAGGCCAATGCCGCGGGGCGCTACATCCACCAGCGCGACCAGCACCCGGCTCCGCTGGACCCGAACTTCACCGGCGCCGGGCGCACGGTGACGAACGCGAACGGCGAGTACCTGTTCACGACGATCAAGCCGGGCCCGTACCCGTGGAAGAACCACGTCAACGCGTGGCGGCCCGCGCACATCCACTTCTCGATCTTCGGCTCGTCGTTCACACACCGGCTCGTCACGCAGATGTACTTCCCGGGCGACCCGCTGTTCGCGCTCGACCCGATCTACAACACGATCTGGCGGCAGAAGGACCGCGACAGCCTCGTCGGCGTGTACGACCACGACCTGACGTCGCCGGAATGGTCCACCGGCTACCGCTTCGACATCGTCGTCGACGGTCCCGACGCCACCTACTTCGAGCCCGAGGAGGCCTGATGGCTGCGAACGAGACCCCCGCGAAGACGCACGCCGCGACGCCCGGCCAGACGGTCGGACCGTTCTTCGCGTTCGGCCTGGCCTACCCGAAGATGCACGAGGTCGTCTTCCCCCACTCGCCCGGCGCGATCGTGCTCGGCGGCACCGTGTACGACGGCGCGGGAGCGCCGGTGCCGGACGCGGTCGTGGAGATCTTCGGCGCCGACGCCGACGGCACCGTGTCGCGCGCGCGGGGCGCGCGGCGCCGCGACGACCACACGTTCACGGGCTTCGGCCGCGCCTTCACCGACGACGACGGCCACTTCGAGTTCTGGACCCGCGAACCCGGCTCCGCCGGCGGCGCGGCGTTCTTCGCCGCGGTCGTCTTCGCCCGCGGCCTGCCCGACAAGCTGCACACGCGCATCTACGTGCCGGCCGCCGACGACGTGCTCGACGCCGACCCGCTGCTGTCCTCGCTCGATGCGGGGGAACGCGCTACTCTCGTCGCGACCCGCACGCCCGACGGTCACCTCCGTCACGACATCCACCTGCAGGGCGAGAAGGAGACCGTCTTCCTTGCCTTCTGAGCCGTTCGACGTCGGGGTCCTCTCGCCGGGATCGCGCGGCCACGACGCGACGGTCTCGGATGCGGCGGTCGTCGACGCGCTCGTGGCGGCCGAGGTCGCCCTCGTGCGCGCCTACGCCGCGGTCGGCGTCGCGCCCCGCGGTGTCGCGGAGGCCGTGTCGGACGCGCTCGGGTGGCAGGGACCGCGCGCGGGCTGCCGCGGCCACGGCATCGACGCCGACGCGCTCGCCGCGGCCGGGGTGGCCGGCGGCAACCCCGTCATCCCCCTCGTCGCACCCGTCCGCGACCGCGTGCCCGCCGACGCCCGGGCGTGGGTGCACCGTGGCGCGACGAGCCAGGACATCTCCGACACCGCGCTCGTGCTCGTCCTCGCGCGCGCGGCGGACGCCATCGTCGTCGACCTCGACGGCGCCGTCGACGGGCTGACCGCTTTCGCGCGCGCCCACCGCGACGTGCCGGCCGCCGCACGCACCCTCACGCAGCACGCCGTGCCGACGACGGTCGGCGCTCGCGCAGCAGGGTGGGTCCGCGGCATCCGGCGAGCAGCCTCCCGCGTCCGCGCCGCGCGCGACGCCCTGCCTGCGCAGCTGGGCGGCGCCGCCGGTACGCTCTCGGCGGTCGTCGCCGACGTCGGCGACGACACCGCCGCGGCGCTGCCCGGCGCGTACGCCGCGGAGCTGGGACTGCAGACCCCGGATGCGCCGTGGCACACGCAGCGCTGGCCGCTGACCGAGCTCGCCGACGCCTTCGTGCAGGCCCTCGATGCGCTCGGCGTCGTCGCCGCCGACGTCGCGACGCTCGGCCGCACCGAGATCGGCGAGCTCTCCGAGCCGTCCGCCGGCGGCTCGTCGGCGATGCCGCAGAAGGCCAACCCCGTCGCCTCCGTCGTCATCCGGGCGGCGGCGCTGCGCGCACCGTTCCTCGGCGCCACCGTCCACGCCGCCGCGGCGAACGCCGTCGACGAGCGCCCCGACGGCGCGTGGCACGCGGAGTGGCCCGCGCTGCGCGAGCTCGCCCGCCTGCTCCTGGGAGCCGCGCACGCGGCCGGCGATGTCGCGCGCGGACTGACGCTGCATCCCGACGCCGTCGCGCGCAACCTCGCGCTCACCGGCGGTCGCATCGTGAGCGAGCGGCTGCGGGGCGTGCTCGTGCCGCTCATCGGGGCGAGCCGCTTCACCGAGCTCGTCGCCGCCGACGGCGACCTCGCCGCGCACGTGCGCGCGCTCCCCGAGGCCGCCGGCCTCGACGTCGACGCACTCCTGGACCCGGCCGGCTACCTCGGCCTCGCGCCGCGGTTCGCCGACCTCGAGGAGGACCCCGCATGACCGTCCCGGCCCTCGCCCTGACCGCGCCCGTCGGGCCGGCCGACGCGCCGCTCGTGGTCCTCGGCCCGTCGCTGGGCACCTCGACGATCCTGTGGGACGACGTCGTCCCGCTCCTGGCCGACCGCTTCCGCGTCACCGCGTGGGACCTCCCCGGGCACGGCGCGTCGGCACCCGCCGAGGACGCGTTCACAGTGGGTGAGCTCGCCGACGCCGTCGCCGACGCCGCGCCCGACGCGGCCTTCCTCTATTCCGGGGTGTCGCTCGGGGGAGCGACCGGCCTCGAGCTCGCGCTCCGTCACGGCTCGCGGGTGCGGGCCGCCGCGATCCTCGCCTCGGGCGCGCAGCTCGGCGACCCCGCCGCGTGGGCCGACCGGGCCGCGCAGGCGCGCACGCAGAGCACGTCGAGCCTCATCATCGGGTCGGCGCAGCGCTGGTTCGCGCCCGACTCGATGGCGCGGCGGCCCGAGATCAGCGGGCGGCTCCTGCACGCGCTGCAGGACGCCGACGACGACAGCTACGCCCGCTGCTGCGAGGCGCTCGCCGCGTACGACGTGCGCGACCGCCTCGGCGAGATCGCGGTGCCGATCCTCGCGGTGTGGGGCGCGGCCGACGCCGTCGCCCCCGAGGCGAAGGCGGAGAAGATCGCGCGCGGCGTGCAGCACGGCGCATCCGCCCGCATCGACGACGCCGGGCACCTGCCCCCGGCCGAGCAGCCCGAGGAGACGGCCCGGATGCTGCGCGCGTTCTTCGACCGCGTCATCGAGGAGGAGGCGGCATGACCCGACCCGACGGACAGGGGCTCACCGACGAGGAGCGCTACGACCAGGGGATGGCGGTGCGTCGCGAGGTGCTCTCCGACGCGCACGTCGACCGCGCGACGGCTGCGGCGACGCCGCTCACCGCGGACTGGCAGGACTTCATCACGCGCGTCGCGTGGGGTGACGTGTGGTCTCGGCCGGGGCTCGACCGCCGCTCGCGGTCGGTCGCCGTGCTGAGCTCGCTCATCGCGCACGGGCACCACGAGGAGTTCGCGATGCACGTGCGCGCCGCGCGGCGCAACGGCCTGACGGTCGACGAGATCCGCGAGGTCATCCTCCAGTCCGCGATCTACTCCGGCGTCCCCGCCGCCAACACCGCGTACCGCATCGCGAACGACGTCCTCGCCGACGAGCTCTGACCCCCGCCGATAGGGTGAGCCGGTGAGCGAAGGCGAGAACGGTGCGGGCGAGTTCGTCCAGTCGCTCGCCCGCGGGCTCGCCGTCATCCGCGCCTTCGACGCCGAGAACCCCGCGCTGACCCTCAGCGACGTCGCCCGCCGCACGGGCCTTACCCGCGCCGCGGCCCGCCGGTTCCTCCACACGCTCGAGTCACTCGGCTACGTCCGCGCCGACGGACGCGCCTTCGCGCTCACCCCGCGCGTGCTCGAGCTCGGCTTCAGCTACCTGTCCGCGCTATCGCTCCCGGCGATCGTGCAGCCCCACCTCGAGCGGCTGTCGCGAGAGGTCGACGAGAGCGTGTCATCGGCCGTGCTCGACGGCGCCGACATCGTCTACATCGCACGCGTGCCGACGCGCCGCATCATGAGCGTCGGCATCACGATCGGCACGCGCTTCCCCGCGTATGCCACGAGCATGGGCCGCGTGCTCCTCGCGGCGCTGCCGCCCCAGGACTCCCGCGCGGTCATCGAGGCGTCGCATCCGGAGGCCCTGACCCCGCGCACACGCACCGACCTCGACGTGCTCGCGGCCGAGCTCGACGCCGTGCGCGCGCAGGGCTGGGCGCTCGTCGACGGCGAGCTCGAGCAGGGCCTGCGCTCCCTCGCCGCGCCGCTGCACGGCCGCGACGGGTCGGTCGTCGCCGCCCTGAACGTCTCGGCGAGCGCGCGCGGCGATGCCGCGGCGTGGCGCGACGCGTGCCTGCCCGCGCTCCGCGACGCGGCCGCGGCGGTCGACGCCGATATCCGCCTCGTCTGACGCACGCCCGCCGAGGGGTGGCGCGACGAACCCAGCGGACGTAGAATGTGCGTAAAGCGTACGAGCGTTCGCATAGCGAACATCGGACATAGCCTGCACGTGAAGGAGCGGCGGATGATCGACAAGACCGTGCCCGACGTCGCGACCGCGGTCGCGGGCATCGAGGACGGCGCGACCGTGCTCATCGGGGGCTTCGGCCGGGCCGGACAGCCGGTCGAGCTCATCGACGCCCTCATCGCGCACGGCGCACGCGACCTCACGGTGGTGAACAACAACGCGGGCAACGGCGACACCGGACTTGCCGCGCTCCTCGCCGCCGGGCAGGTGCGCAAGATGATCTGCTCGTTCCCGCGCCAGCACGACTCGTGGGTCTTCGACCGGCTCTACCGTGCCGGCGAGGTCGAGCTCGAGCTCGTGCCGCAGGGCAACCTCGCCGAGCGCATCCGCGCCGCCGGTGCCGGCATCGGTGCGTTCTTCACGCCCACCGGCTACGGCACGCAGCTGGCCGAGGGCAAGGAGACGCGGCGCATCGACGGGCGCGACTACGTCCTGGAGTACCCGATCCACGCGGATGCGGCGCTCATCAGCGCGTACCGCGCCGATCGGTGGGGCAACCTCGTCTTCCGCGAGACCGCACGCAACTTCGGCCCGATCATGGCGGCGGCCGCGCGCACGACGATCGCGCAGGTCGATGAGATCGTGCCGCTCGGCACCCTCGATCCCGAGGCCGTCGTCACCCCCGGACTGTACGTCGACCGCGTCGTCGCGGTGGGGGAGCGCGCGTGGCTGCACGACGGGGCGTTCGTCGGCGGCGTCGACATCGAGGGCCGGCCGCAGGCCGAGGACGGAGCATCCGCATGACCACCCGCGTGTCCCGCCGCGACCTCGCGGCCCGCGTCGCCGCCGACATCCCCGAGGGAGCCGTCGTGAACCTCGGCATCGGGGCGCCGACCCTCGTCGCCGACTACCTGCCCGAGGGGCTCGAGATCATCCTGCACACCGAGAACGGGATGCTCGGGATGGGGCCGGCGCCGGACGCCGACCGCATCGACCCCGACCTCATCAACGCGGGCAAGCAGCCCGTCACGGCCCTCGCCGGCGCCGCGTTCTTCCACCACGCCGACTCGTTCGCGATGATGCGCGGCGGCCACCTCGACGTGTGCGTGCTCGGCGCGTTCCAGGTGTCGAGCACGGGCGACCTCGCCAACTGGTCGACGGGCGAGCCGGGCGCGATCCCCGCCGTCGGCGGGGCGATGGATCTCGCGATCGGCGCGAAGGACGTGTACGTCATGACCGACCTGCTCACGAAGGACGGCTCGCCCAAGCTCGTCGCGACGTGCACGTACCCGCTCACGGGCGTCGGCTGCGTCTCCCGGGTCTACACCGACCACGGCGTCTTCGACGTCACGCCCGATGGCTTCCGCATCCGGGAGCTGTTCGGCGACAATTCGCGCGAGGAGATCGAGGCCCTGCTCGGCCTCGCGCTCCCGCCCGCTCCGGAAGGGAACTGACATGGTCGCCAGCTTCGTCTACGACGCCGTCCGCACGCCGTTCGCGCGGCACGGCAAGGCCTACGCCGACGTCCGGCCCGACGATCTCGCCGCCGTCGTGATGGCCGCCGCCGTCGAGCGCGCGGGCCTGGACCCCGCCCGCATCGACGACGTGATCTTCGGCGACGCCAACCAGGCCGGCGAGGACAACCGCGACGTGGCGCGCATGGCGCTGCTGCTCGCGGGCTTCCCGACGTCGGTGCCGGGCGTCACGGTCAACCGCCTGTGCGGCTCGTCGCTCGAGGCCGTCATCCAGGGCTCGCGCGCGATCGAGGCGGGCGACGCCGACATCGTCCTGGCGGGCGGCGTCGAGTCGATGACCCGTGCGCCCTTCGTGATCGAGAAGAGCCCGCGTCCCTTCCCGGCCGCGAACCAGACGATGTGGAACACGTCGATCGGCTGGCGCATGGTCAACCCGCGCCTGCCGAAGGAATGGACGATCTCCAACGGCGAGAGCGCGGAGAAGCTCGCCGACATCTACGGCATCACGCGCGAGGAGCAGGACGCATTCGCTGCCCGCAGCCACCGGCTCGCCGCGGCGGCGTGGGCCGACGGCCGCTTCGACGGCGAGATCGTGCAGGTCGAAGGGCACGAGCTCGCGCGCGACGAGGGCATCCGCGACGACACGAGCGTCGAGGTGCTCGCCGGGCTCAAGCCCGCGTTCCGCCGCGAGGGCGGCACGGTGACGGCGGGCAACTCCTCCCCGATCAACGACGGCGCCTCTGCGGTGCTCCTCGCGGGCGAGGGCGTGCTCGAGGGCGAGCCGCTCGCGCGGATCGCCGGGCGCGCGGCGTTCGGGAACGATCCGGATGTCTTCGGCGTCGCGCCGGTCGAAGCGGCCAACCGGGCTCTCGCCCGCGCCGGGCGCACGTGGGCCGACGTCGACTTCGTCGAGCTCAACGAGGCGTTCGCGGCGCAGTCGCTCGCATGCCAGAAGCTGTGGACCGAGCTCGACCCCGCGCACCTCAACGAGAACGGCGGTGCGATCGCGATCGGGCACCCGCTCGGTGCGTCGGGCGGCCGGGTCATCGGCCGCGCGGCGCACGAGCTCGCCCGGCGCGGCTCGGGCGTCGCGGTCGTCGCGATCTGCATCGGCGTCGGGCAGGGGCTCGCGGTCGTCCTCGAGCGCTGAACGCGTCGCGCATCGACCCCGTCGATGCGCGGATCAGCGATCCCGGCTTCCCCCGCCTCGCCGCGGAGAGTCCAATGGAGGCGTTCTCGCGATGGCGCGAGGCAGACCTGAGGGGGCCTGACGATGACGTCCGCATCCACCACCACCCACCGCACCCACGGCGCCGGCACGCTCCAGGGGATCCTGCTGCTCGCCGGCAGCTGCATGCCCGTGCTCGGCTCCGTGCTGATCACCCCCGTGCTGCCCCAGCTGTCCGAGCACTTCGCCGGCACCCCCGGAGCAGAGGTGCTCGTCCCGATGATCGTCGCGATCCCCGCGCTGTTCATCGCGCTCATGGCGCCGTTCGCGGGCCAGATCGTCGACCGCGTCGGGCGCAAGACGCTGGTGATCGTCGCGATGTTCGCGTACGCGCTGGTGGGCACCGCTCCCGCCTGGATGGAGGGGCTCACCGAGATCCTCGTGAGCCGTGTGCTGGTGGGCATCTGCGAGGCGGCCATCATGACGGTGTGCACGGCGCTGATCGTCGACTACTTCCAGGGACAGCGGCGCAACCGCTACCTCGCGGCGCAGACGGTGACGACGACGCTCGCGGCCACCGTGTTCATCGCCCTGGGCGGTGCGCTGGGTGCGGGTGGATGGCACACGCCGTTCTGGGTCTACGCGATCAGCGTGCTCATCGCGATCCCCATGATCTTCGTGCTGTGGGAGCCGCGGTCGGCGGCGGGGGCGCGCGCGGCCGAGTCGGCCGAACGCACTCCGATCCCGTGGCGTCGCATCGGCGTGCGCCTGCTCGTCGGCGTCTTCGCGGGCTTCACGTTCTACGTCATCATCATCGAGGTCAGCTATCTCGTGGTGGGCGCCGGCGTGGCCGCGACCGACACCGCCGTGATCGGGGCGGTCGCCGCGGTGGCGTCCCTGGCGACCGCGATCGGCGGCATCCTCTTCGCCCGTCTCGTGCGCCGCATCGACCTGCGCCTGATCCCCGTCGCCTTCGCCCTCCAGGCGGTCGGCATGATCGTCATCTGGATCGTCCCGGCGGTGCCGGGGGTCGTCGCCGGCGCGATCATCGCGTCCTTCGGCTCCGGTCTGCTCCTTCCCTCCATGTTGCGCTGGATCGTGGCGACGACCGTGTTCGCCGAGCGCGGGCGGGTCACGGGGCTGTGGACCGCGGCGTTCTTCCTCGGGCAGTTCCTCACCCCGATCCTCGTCGGCGCGGTCGCGGCCGCCGTGGGCGCCCTGCCCGCGGCGGTGGGCGTCATCGGGATCGCGGCCGCGATCGTCGCCGTGGCGACCGGCTTCGCGCTGGGCGGGGCCCGGGCGGATGCGGCGGCGCAGACGCCGGCGGACGTCGACGTCGTCCCGTCCTGAGCCGGGCTTGGCTGCCCATCCGCCGGAATGCGACGAGCTTCTGTCGCATTCCGGCGGATACGCTAGACTCGGGCGCGACGCGGCTCTCCGCCGCGCACCGCACCAGAGAGCGAGCGACGATGCTTCTCGAAAGAGACCTCATCCAGTCCGTCGGATTCCGCAACGTCCGCGAGGGCGGTGAGATCACCGGCTTCCAGTTCCGCGTGCGGATGCCGTCGTACCGCGGCATGGCAGCGTCCCTCATCGACGGCATCGGCGTGCGCATCCCGGGCCTCGTCGACGTCGCGCCCGACGTCCCGCGGTGGACGCTGCAGGGCGCGCAGTACACCCTGCAGCAGCTGTGGGACTCCGACGGCGTGCGCTGGCCGCTCGAGGACGCCGCGATCATCACCGTGCCGCTGCCCGGGGGCCTTCCCGACGGCATCCACGAGCTGTCCATCGACCTGCGGCTGCGGATGTCGTACATCCCGCAGGAGCACCAGCCGAGCCGCTACGAGGTCACCAAGCTCGTGACCCTCGCGCCCGAGGCCGAGGGCGCGCCCTTCCGCTACGGCGTGTCGCTCTACAGCTACATGACCGACTACGGCACCGTCATGGACCTCGAGACGGCGCTGCGCTCGATCGCCGACCTCGGCGCCACGGGTGTCGAGATCCTCGGCGAGGGCCACGTGCCCAACTACCCGAACCCGCCGCAGGAGTGGGTCGACGAGTGGTTCGCGCTGCTGGAGAAGTACGGTCTCGAGCCGACCAACTTCGGCTCATGGATCGACACCCGCCTGCACTCCAGCGGCGAGAACGCGCGCGACATGACCGTCGAGGAGGGCGCCGCGGCGCTCCAGCGCGACCTGCGTCTGGCCAAGCGCCTGGGCTTCCGCTTCGTGCGTCCGAAGATCGGCGTCGTCTCGAGCGACCTCATCCCGCACCCGATCTGGACCGAGGTCGTCGAGGCGTCCCTGCCGCTCGCTGAGGAGCTCGACGTCGTCATCTGCCCCGAGATCCACTCGCCCACGCCGATCAAGCACGAGGTCGTCGACGACTACATCGCGCTGATCACGCGCACCGGCACGAAGCACTTCGGGCTGCTGCTGGACACCGGCATCTTCCAGGACCGGCCCATCCCGCTCAAGCCCGGCGAGCTGCCCGGCCGTCGACCCGCCTTCCTCGACGGCATCCACGTCGACCCCGCCGACGTCTTCGACGTGATCGATCACGTCGTGTTCATCCAGGCGAAGTTCCACGACATCGACGACGAGCTGGTCGACCAGCAGATCCCGTGGGAGCCGGTGCTGAAGGCGCTCAAGGAGGCCGGCTACACCGGATACCTGTCGAGCGAATACGAGGGGGAGCGCATCCCGTGGCGCTCGATCGAGCAGGTGCGCCGCCAGCACTCGCTCATGAGGCAGATCGCCGACCGGATCTGAGGAGAGACGCGCATGTCCAACGGACTCCTCCACGACGACAGCCTCCGGCCCCACCCGGACGGGCTCGCGCTGCGGCTGACGATCCCGTGGTACCGCAGCCTGTGGCTGTCGTCGGTCACGAGCCTCGAGCTCACCCTCGACGGCGCCCCCGTGCCCGCCGACGACATCCGCTTCGAGCACCGCGGCAGCAGGTACCGCCTCGACGAGCTGCCCGCGCAGAGCGAGACGCTGTGGTTCCTGCAGGAGCATCCGCTGCTGATCGTCCGCCGTCCGGCCCCCGCGGTCCTCGGCGAGACGCACGACGTGGTGCTTCACGGCGTGCTGCGCCTGCCGTACATGCAGATCGCGCCCGGCGCCGACGGCGGCCCCGGGATGTACGTCCCGAACGTCGTGCACGACGTCCGCTCGCTGACGGTCGTCGACGCGGATGCGCCGGCGCCGGTGCTCGTCCGCGATGTGCCGCCGCCGCCCGCCGCCTCCGACGAGGATCCGTTCCGCCTCGGCCTGACGCTGTACTCGGCGAGCGCCGAGTTCCGCGCCGGCTGGTTCGACTTCGACGGCCTCCTCGACCGCGTCGCCGAGCTCGGCATCGGCCCCGGCATCGAGATCGTCGCCTCGCAGATGGTGCCCACCTACCCCGTGGTCACCGACGACTTCGTCCGCCTGTGGCGCGAGGCGTTCGACCGGCACGGCTTCGTCGCGAGCTCGTTCGGGGCGAACCTCGACATGGGTCGCCGCCGCGACCGCGACATGACGCCCGACGAGGAGTTCGCCTTCAGCGAGCTGATGTTCCGCGGCGCGAAGCAGCTCGGATTCCCGCTCGTGCGCATCCAGAGCGCCAAGCCCGACCTGCTGCGGCGGCTGCTGCCGATCGCCGAGGAGCTCGAGCTGAAGCTGGCGTACGAGATCCACGCCCCGCTCGGCCCCAACGCCGAGCCGATCCTGAAGGTGCGCGAGACCTACGCGGAGCTGGACTCGCCGCTCCTCGGCTTCGTTGCCGACTTCTCCTCGACGATGCACGCCATGTCGCCGACGCTGCTGCGCGCCGTGCGACGCGCGGGACTCGACGACGAGGCCGTCGACACGTTGCAGCGCATCTGGGCGACCGACGCGACGATGCAGGAGCGCCAGCAGGAGTTCCTCGGCTACCTGCGCGGCCGCGACTTCGACCCCGGCCGCCTGGGCGCGTTCGCGCACCTGTCCTTCAACATGCACGGCCACGTCGATTCGCGCGAGTGGGCCGACATCATGCCCCAGATCCTCCACGTGCACGCGAAGTTCTACGACATCGACGAGAACGGGCGGGAGCCGGCGATCGACTACCCCGAACTGGTGCGGGTGTTCGTCGACGGCGGCTACCGCGGATTCTGGTCGAGCGAGTGGGAGGGGCACGCCTTCGCCGAGCTCGGCGAGGTCGACCCGCTCCTGCTCGTGCGCCGGCAGCACGACCTCATCCGCGCCGCGATGCGCGGAATGCGCCGGCCCGCCTGACTCAGTCGGCGTGGAGCCCCTCGTCGACGATGCGCCCGGCCTCGGCGAAGAGGTCGCGCATCCACGCGTGCTCGGGATCCTGGCTGTGGACCGGATGCCACCACAGCGCATTGACGAGCGGTGTCGCCGCGAATGGGAGCGACACCGCTCGGATACCGCCGATCCTCAGCGCGGTGGGGAGCATCGCGCTCTGGATGAGCCCGATCCGGTCGGTGCCGGTGATGAAGTGCGGCATCGACAGGAAGCTCTCGACGACCACGTCGACGTGCGGTTCGATGCCGAGCTGCTGGATCTGCCGGCTCACCGAGGTGAACGCCGTCCGCGAGGCGTAGTTGGTCACGAACGGCAGGCGACCGAGGTCCTCCATCGTGAGCGTGTCGCCCACGGTCGCGTTGTCCTCGGCGACGAGCGCCACCCATTCGTCGGTCCACAGGTCCTGGTACGGCAGATCGGCGAGGAAGCCGTGGGGGATGATCATGCCGTCCACCGCCCGCAGGCGGTTCGCCGCGTCGTCGACGACGAGGGGGTTGTGCAGGAGGAAGCGGAACCGCACGCCCTCGGCGCGCTCTGCGGCCAGCTGCGCGACCACCTTGCCGACGGTCGCGAACCCGTAGTCGGAGCCGTAGACGGAGAACTCGCGCGTGGACTGCGTCGGCGTCCACGTCGCCTGACTCTCGAACACGCGGCGTGCGGCCTCCAGCGCCGTCGTGGTGTGCTCGGTCAGGCGGATGGCGAAGGGCGTGAGCTCGTACGTGTTGCCGCGACGCGCCAGGATCTGATCGCCGAAGTGCACGCGCAGACGCGCGAGCGACGCGCTCAGGGCCGGCTGGCTGAGGTGGAGGCGCTCGGCGGCGCGCGTGACGCTGCGCTCGGTGAGCAGGGCGTCAAGCGACACGAGGAGGTTCAGATCCAGCCGGGAGAGCAGGAGATGATCGGTCACGTCGGTGTGATCCTCCGGGAGCAGGCGTTCGGGTCGTGCCAGTTTATCGCTCCCGTGGATGCGGCGCCCAGGCAGCATCGCTGACGTCGATGCGCAGACCCCGCTGCCGAAGGCGCACCATCCGGGCTTATGTCGACTATCGCGAAAACTAATGTGTGATTTCGACACATCTCGGTCAGGATGTGTACACAGCACATCGCCACGAAGGCGATAGCGACGACGAAGTCAGAAAGGCTGGACATGGCACAGCACCGACACACGGCGCTCCGCCGGAGCGCGATCATCGCGCTGCCGCTCGCGGGCGCGATGATCTTCGCCGGATGCAGCGGCTCCGGGGGCGACTCCGGCGGCTCCGGCGACGGCGGCTCGAGCGAACTCACCTTCACGTTCGCGACCTCCAACAACCTCGAGAGCCCGTACCAGACGCTCGCCGACGAGTACATGAAGGCGAACCCCGACGTCAAGATCACGACCAACCCGACCCCGAACGACAAGTACGGCGAGACGATCCGCACGCAGCTGCAGGCCGGCAACGCCTCGGACGTCATCCAGACCACGCCCGGCTCGGGCGACGCGCGCGGCATCATCCCGCTCGCCGAGGCCGGCTTCCTCGAGCCGCTCGGCGACACCGCCACCGGCCTCATCATCCCCGGCAGCGAGTCGGTCTACACCGTCGACGACAAGGTCTACGGCCAGCCGCTGGACTTCACGATCGGCGCGATCGTCGCGAGCCTCGGCACCGCGAAGATGAACGGCATCGACACGTTCCCGACCACGATGGACGAGATGTACGACATCTGCGGCCAGCTCAAGGACCAGGGCAAGTCGCTGCTCGCGCTCGCCGGTGCCGCCGGGCCCAACGTGGGGCTGACGATCCAGGGCATCGCCGCGACGCGCGTCTACGCCGAGGACCCCGACTGGAACAAGAAGCGCGCCGACGGCGACACGACCTTCGCCGACAGCGACGGCTGGAAGGACGCGCTGCAGACGTTCAAGGACCTCAACGACAACGGCTGCTTCCAGGCCGGCGCCGAGGGCGGCGGGTTCGACGCCATCACGAACGGCCTCGCCCAGGGAACGTCCGTGGGCAGCTTCATCCCGTCGGGTGCCGCGGTGGAGATCTCCAAGGCCGCGCCGCCGGAGGCCGACTTCGCCGTCGAGCCGTTCCCGTCCGAGTCGGGCGACGAGGTCATCCTCGGCAGCTCGAACTACACCCTCTCGATCAACGCCAAGGCGAAGAACAAGGACGCAGCGAACGCGTTCCTGGAGTGGATGGCCGAGCCCGAGACGCAGCAGCGGTACTACGAGCTCTCCGGTGAGCTGCCCGTGTCGGCCTTCGAGACGCTCGATCTGACCGACACGATCTACGAGCCGGTCGCCGACCTGCTCAAGGAGAAGAAGTACACCCCGCTGCCGAACAACCTGTGGCCGAACCCCTCGGTGTACGAGGCGCTGCAGACCGGCGGTCAGGGCCTGCTGACGGGTCAGACCACGATCGACCAGGTGCTCCAGAGCATGGACGCGGCCTGGGATCAGTGATCCGCGCCGCCGCCCGGGGGCTCGCGCTCCCGGGCGGCGGTCTCCACCGACTCTCCGACGATGACGTGACGAGGACGACATGAGCACCACCTTCCGCGCCGGCTCCGTGGCCGCAACCGAGACCGAACGCGTCGTCCTGCCGGGGAGGAACGGCCGGCGCCGCGTGCCGAGCCCGCGGCGTCCCGGTCTGATGAAGTTCGGCTACTGGTGGTGGGCGCTGCCGGGCATCGTCTTCGTCATCGGCATCCACTACGTCGCGACCTCGATCGGCGGCTTTTTCGCCTTCACGAACTGGACTGGCATCGGCGCCTTCGAGATCATCGGTCTCGACAACTTCGTCCGCATCTTCCAGGACCCCACCAAGCTCGGCGCCCTCTACAACACCCTCTTCCTGGCCTTCGGCTCGGTCATCCTCAGCAACATCGCGGGTCTCGCGATCGCACTCGGCCTGAACCGCGGGCTCAAGACCCGCTACGCGCTGCGCGTCCTGTTCTTCATGCCGGTCGTGCTGAGCCCGCTGGCCACGTCGTACATCTGGAAGTTCATCTTCGACTTCAACGGCCCCCTGAACCTCGTTCTGCGCGCGGTCGGTCTCGGCGAGTTCGCCAAGCCCTGGGTCGCCGACCCGACGTGGGCGATCTGGACGGTCCTGGTCGTGCTCGTGTGGCAGAACACCGGCTTCGCGATGGTCATCTACATGGCCGGCCTCGCCGCGGTGCCCGTCGAGATCGAGGAGGCCGCCGCGATCGACGGCGCGAACCTGTGGCAGCGCTTCTGGCACGTGACCCTGCCGTCGATCCGCCCCGCCGTGGCGATCGCCACCACCCTCGGCCTCGTCAACGGCCTCCGCGTCTTCGACCAGATCATGGCCCTCACCGGCGGAGGACCCGCCGGGGCGACGGAGAACCTCGCCACGCAGGTGTACAAGCAGTCCTTCGCGCTCGGCAACTTCGGCTACGGCGCCGCTCTCGCGCTGCTGCTGACCGTCATCATCCTCGTCTTCGCCGTCATCCAGCAGCGCGTCTCCGGCGGCCGCGCACAGGAGTCCTGACATGTTCCGCTACACGAAGCTCACCGGGCTGCGCGAGTTCGGCTTCTGGCTCCTCGCACTCGTCTTCCTGCTGCCGTTCTACTTCCTCATCACGACGGCGCTGAAGTCCGATCGCGAGGTCATCACGTCATCGACGCTCGCGCCGCCCACGGCGCCCGACTTCAGCAACTTCCTGAAGGTGCTGACGGCGACGGGCAACTCGAACGTCGTGATGGGCCTGGTCAACAGCGTGCTGATCACGGCCGGCAGCATCCTGCTCATGGTGCTGCTCGGCTCCCTCACCGGATACGTCATCGCCCGCAGCACGCGCCGGTGGAGCCGCGCGGTGTACTACCTGTTCCTCATCGCGATCATCCTCCCCACGCAGCTGGGCACCGTGCCGCTGTACATCGGCTGGCGCTCGCTGGGGCTCACCGGGTCGGTGTGGGGCATGATCATCCTCTACACCGGGATGCTGCTGCCGCTGTCGATCTTCCTGTACGCCGGGTTCTTCCGGGGCCTGGGCACCGAGTACGAGGAGGCGGCGACGATCGACGGCGCGAGCCGCACGCAGATCTTCTTCCGCGTCGTGCTCCCGCTCATGTCTCCGGCCACCGGCACCGTGGCGATCCTCGCGGGACTGATCGTGTGGAACGACTTCTTCACGTCGCTGATCTTCCTCGGCGGCTCGGCCAACCAGACCCTTCCGGTCGCGATGTACTACTACATCGGCTCCCTGGTCTCGGCGTGGAACCAGATCTTCGCGATCGTCATCGTGTCGATGATCCCGATCCTCGCGTTCTACCTCTTCGCGCAGAAGCGCTTCATCCAGGGTTTCGCCGGCGGCCTGAAGGGCTGACGACTCCCGCTCCCCGACGCATCGCCACCGATGCGCCGACCGACGTGCCCCGAAAGGACACCATGTACCAGCTCGCTCCCAACATCGAACTGCTCTTCACCGAGGCCGGCGAGTACCACGACCGTGTGCGCGCGGCCGCCGCGGCGGGCTTCACAGCCGTCGAGATGTGGGGCCCGACGGGTGTCGACGCGCCCGCCCAGCCCAAGGACCTGCCGGCGCTCAAGGCCGCGCTGCAGGAGACCGGCACGCAGCTCACGGCGCAGCTGAGTGAGCCGCGGACGCAGTTCATGATCCCGCCGTGGGACCACTCGGAGTTCTTCCGTAAGCTCGACGAGGGCGTCGCGATCGCGCAGGACCTCGGCTGCCCGCGCATCGTCGTCGGCAGCGGCACGGGCTTCGGCGGCTGGAAGCGGCAGGTGCAGCTCGACAAGCTCGTCGAGATCTACCAGAAAGCCATCGCGCAGATCGACGGGTCGGGCATCACGCTCGTGCTCGAGCCCGTGAACGTCCGCGTCGACCACCCCGGGTCGCTGCTGGACCGCACGTCCGAGGCGGTCTACATCGCACGCGGCGTCGACTCGCCGTTCTTCGGCGTGCTCTACGACATCTACCACTCGGCCGTCGAGGGCGAGGACATGCGGGCCGAGCTCGAGAACGCCGGTGACCTGGTCAAGTACGTGCAGCTGGCCGACGCGCCCGGCCGTGGTGAGCCTGGAACGGGCGATCTCGACTGGAGCGAGCGCTTCGCGATCCTGCGCGCAAGCGGGTACGACGGCCCGATCGGCCTCGAGTACTACCCGACGACCGAGACGGTCGCCTCGGTGGCGCGCATCGTCGAGTTGGCGGCATCGGCATGACCGAGGTGCGCGAGTACTCCGCCGCGGTCGATGTCGCGATCGTCGGCAGCGGTCCCACCGGTGCGGCGTATGCGCGCATCCTCAGTGAGCGCGCGCCGGAGGCGACCGTCGCGATGTTCGAGGTGGGTCCGACCATCTCCGACCCGCCCGGAGCGCACGTCAAGAACATCGCCGACCCGGATGCCCGCGCACGCGCACAGGCGGCATCGGAGGGCCCGGGGGAGCGCGGCGCGAAGGTCGCCAACCCCGGCGCCGCGAAGGCGGGCGTGCGGGCCGCGCGTCCGGGCACGTTCCTCCTCGACGACGGCTTCGCCTTCCCCGGCGAGGACGGCCTGCCCGTCGCGGCGATGTCGAGCAACGTCGGCGGCATGTCGGCGCACTGGACGGGCGCGTGCCCGCGCCCCGGCGGCAGCGAGCGCATCGCCTTCCTCCCCGACCTCGACGAGCTGCTCGACGAGGGCGATCGGCTGCTGGGTGTGACGACGGACGCGTTCGACGCGGCGCCGTTCGGCGCCATCGTTCGCGAGCGGCTCGCCGCCGTCGTCGACGAGGGGCGGCCCCCCGCGGCCCGCGTGCAGCGGATGCCCCTGGCCGCGCATCGCCGCGAGGACGGCCGGCTGGTGTGGTCGGGATCGGATGTCGTGCTCGGCGACGTCACCCGCGCGAACCCGAACTTCGAGCTGCACGACGAGTCGCTGGTCACCTCGGTCCTCCTCGAGGGCGGCCGTGTCGCTGGCCTCGCCGTGCGCGACCTGCGCACCGGCGAGACGCACGAGGTGCGCGCGCGGTACGTCGTCGTCGCCGCCGACGCGCTGCGCACGCCGCAGCTGCTGTGGGCGTCGGGCATCCGCCCGGCCGCCCTCGGTCGCTACCTCAACGACCAGGCGCAGGTCGTCTTCGCCGCGCGGCTGCGCGACGTGGAGCCGCTCGGGGCGGATGCACCGACGACCGGTCTCGCGGAGCACAGCGGCGTGAGCTGGGTGCCCTTCACCGACGACATGCCGTTCCACGGCCAGGTGATGCAGCTCGACGCGTCGCCGATCCCACTCGCCGAGGACGACCCCGTCGTGCCGGGCTCGATCGTGGGCCTGGGCCTGTTCTGCGCAAAGGATCTGCAGGCCGACGACCGCGTCGTCTTCGACGACGAGCACGTCGACGGCTACGGGATGCCCGCGCCGCGCATCCATTACCGGCTCACCGACCACGACCACGCCCTGATCGAGCGCGCCCGCGCCGAGATCGTCCGCCTCGGTGAGGCCGTCGGCGATCTGCTCGACTCGCGCCCGTTCACGCTGCCGCTGGGGTCGTCCCTGCACTACCAGGGCTCGACGCGCATGGGCGTCGTCGACGACGGCACGAGCGTGTGCGACCCCGACAGCCGCGTGTGGGGCGTCGACGGCCTCTACGTCGCCGGCAACGGGGTCATCCCGACGGCGACCGCGTGCAACCCGACCGTGACGTCCGTCGCGCTCGCGGTGCGGGGAGCCCGACGGATCGCGCGCGATCTGACGCGCTGATCTTGCTTATGTAGTAATTCGACATTAGTGTGGAGAAATCATGACAAAGATGTCCGCGGCGGAAGCCGCCCCCTCGAGGAGGACCTCGTGATCCCGGATCGCATCATCGAGCAGGGAACGCTGACGACCGATGGCCGCCGCGCGAGCGTCGAGGTGCGGCTGCCCTGGTACCGCGCCCTCCCCGGCTCGTGCATCGGCGGCGCCACGCTGACGGTCGACGGCGTCGAGGCGCCGAAGGAGTCCCTCCGCTGGCGTATGAACGGCCGCGACTTCACGTTCGACGAGCTCGCCACCACCACCGACGAGTGGTGGTTCCCGGTCGACTCCGCGGTGCTCTCCGGCGATCTCGCCGTCGGCGCGGAGGCCGAGCACGAGGTCACCGTCGAGCTCGTCCTCTACATCCCCTACATCATCATCTCGGACAGCGAGGTGCTCCACATCGAGGAGCGCGACACCAAGACGATGACCGCGCGCACCCACGAGGAGGTCGGCGCATGACCGTTCAGCAGGCTGAGGGATCGGGCACGCCGATCCAGGGCGTCACGCTGTACAGCTTCACACGCGCCTTCCACGGCCGCGAGTACGACCTGGAGCAGCTGATCCGCAAGGTCGCCGACGAGGGCTACGGGCCGGGCCTCGAGATCATCGGGTTCTCGAGCTTCCGCGGCTTCCCCGACATCGACGACGCGTTCGCCGGCCGCTTCTCCGACCTCATCGACGAGGTCGGCCTCGTGCGCACGTCGCTCGCGGTCAACGCCGACATCGGCATCCACCGCGACCGCCTGCTGAACCAGGACGAGCTCATCGAGTACATGCGCCGGCAGATCGCCGCCGCCGCGAAGCTCGGATTCCCGATCGCGCGCGTGCAGATCTCGCTCACGCCCGACTCGATGGCGCAGCTCGCCCCGATCGCCGAGGACTACGGCGTGACCCTCGCTCTCGAGGTGCACGCCGACCAGTACGCCTCGCACCCGCGCATCCTCGCGCTGCGCGACCGGTACGAGGAGGTCGGCTCGCCCTTCCTCGGCTTCACGATGGACTGGGGGGCGACCGTCTCGGGCTTCGCGCCGTCGCTCATCGAGGCGTACCGCCGTCGCGGCGCCTCGGAGGAGCTGCTGGCAGCGGTCGTGCAGCTGTGGAACGACTTCTACGAGCAGGGCCCGCCGGCCGACCAGGCCGAGCACGGACAGCGCTTCGGCCGCTTCATCGGACTCGCCCACCAGCACGGGCGCCCCGACCTCGGCATCGACATGGGCATCAACGGCACGGGGCTGTTCGGACCGGCGCGCGTGGACGACTGGCTCGAGATCATGCCGTGGATCCGTCACGTGCACGGGAAGTTCTTCGGCATCGACGAGAACCACCAGGAGCCCTCCGTGCCGGTCGCCGACCTCGTCACGCTGCTCGTGGAGAACGGGTACAGCGGCGCGATCTCGAGTGAGTACGAGGGCTGGCACTGGAACCACTGGCAGAACCCCTTCGAGATCATCCGCGACGAGCAGGCGGTCCAGCGCGCGGCGGCCGAGGCCGCCGGGTCCCGCATGATCACGGATGCCGCGGAAGCGCGCCGCATCCTCGACACCCACCTCGCGCACGCCGTGCGCACCGGAAAGGACGCATGATGAGCGACGGCATCGCCGGCACCGGCATCAAGCTCGGTACGACCCTCTACTCCATGACGAGCGAATTCGCGGCAGGGCTCTACACGCCCGAGACCCTCATCAAGGCCGTCGCCGACGAGGGCATCGGCCCGGGCGTCGAGTTCAACATCGCGCAGCTGCTGCGCACGTACCCCGACGTCGACGACGCGTTCGTGAAGCTGTGGTTCGACTCGCTCGAGAAGTACGGCCTCGAGGCCAGCGCCGTGGGCACGAACCTCGACATGGGGCGTCGCAAGGATCGCGACATGACTCCCGACGAGGAGCACGACTTCTTCGCGCGCCAGCTGAAGACCGCGCACACGCTCGGTTTCACGAAAGTCGTCATCCGCTCGGCGGGCAAGGAGCTGCTGCGCAGCCTCTTGCCGCTCGCCGAGAAATACGACCAGTACCTGGGCTACGAGATCCACGCGCCGGTCGGCCCGAACGACCCGAAGATCGTCGAGATCCGCGAGGTCTACGACGAGCTGCAGAGCGAGCGGCTCGGCTTCACCGCCGACTTCTCCTCCACGATGCACAGCCTCTCGCCGACGCTGCTGCGCACGCTCGCGCAGATGGGCATGGACGAGAAGCACTTCCCCGTCATGGAGGAGATCTGGCACGAGCCGACGCCGATGCACGTGCGGAACCAGAAGTTCGAGGACTACCTCTCCGGCGAGGGCGTCGACTTCCTGCGGTTCGGGCCGTTCACGCGGCTCGCGTTCAACATGCATGGGCTCGTGCCGCCGGAGGAGTGGCTCGACATCATGCCGCAGATCTTCCACGTTCACGCCAAGTTCTACGACATCGACGCCGACGGTCAGGAGCCGGCGATGGACATCCCCCGCATCGTGCGCCAGTTCGTCGAGGGCGGCTATCAGGGCTACCTGTCGAGCGAGTGGGAGGGCCACGCGTTCGCCGACCTCGGCGAGGCCGACCCGATCGATCTCGTCAAGAAGCAGCACGCGCTCATGCGCAAGACCATCGAGGACGTCGTCGCCGAGCGTCAGCCGGCCTGACACCACCGAGAAGACAGGAAGAGAACGCATGTCCGACACCGTCGCCGAGACGTCGCTGGCCGAGATCACCGCGGAGCTCGCCCGCCTGCGCGAGGAGGTCGCCGATGCGCGACGCCTCGCCCAGCGTGCCGAGGACCGCGGCGAGGTGGAGAACCTGTTCAACCGCTACATGTACCTGCACAACGCCTTCGAGGACGAGCAGATCATCCCGCTGTGGGTGAAGGAAGGCACGGAGGGCATCCGCGCCCGCTACACCAACGCCGGCCAGTACACGACGTGGGAGAGCGTCACGCGCTACCACCGCGACCGGCCGCACCCCGTCGGCAAGCTCATCCTGCACGCGACGACGACCCCGGTCATCGAGGTCGCCGGCGACGGGCAGACCGCCAAGGGCGTGTGGATGATGGCCGGCACGGAGTCCGGCCTCACCGACCCGAAGGTCGCCGAGGCGTTCCCCGACATGTACTCGCCGCAGGAGGTGCTCGGCAAGAAGGTCTGGGCGCACTGGGTGTGGTGCAAGTACGCCATCGACTTCCTCAAGCAGGACGGCGAATGGAAGTTCTGGAAGTTCCGCTGCTACGAGCTCGCCCGCGCGCCGTTCGAGGAGAACTGGGTGAGCTTCGGCCTGAAGAACCAGGGCGCGTTCGACCTGGACCTCATGTACTTCGGCGACGACGGCAAGCCCGTGTTCATGCCGCCGGCCGACGAGCCCGTGCCCGACACCAACCACCCGTACAGCCCCGAGACCGTGCAGAAGCTCGAGCCGGTTCCGCCGGTCAAGCACGACCACTTCACCGACACGTTCGCCTAGGAGACGCCATGGCAACCCACAACTCCCTCTTCGCCGAGAAGGACGTCCGCCGCACCGACGACGGTCTCGCCGTCTCGCTGCAGCTGCCCTGGTACCGGAGCCTGTGGCTCTCGGCCGTCGACGACGTCGCGGCCACGGTCAACGGCGTGCCCGTGCCGAAGGCGGATCTCCGCTTCGCGCTCGAGGGCCGCGAGTACCGCATCGAGGAGCTGCCGGAGCAGTACGACACCCTGTGGTTCGTCGCCGATCGTCCCGACGTGCTCATCCACCTCGACGAGGTGCCCGCCGCCGGCGAGACCGTCACGGTCGAGATCGTCCTGACGATGCGCCTTCTCTACATGCAGATCATGCCCGGCGTCGACGGCGGCCCCGGCCGCTACGTCACCAACCGCGTGCCGGTCGAGCGCGAACTGGTCCTGGCATGACCGTCGCATCCGCCTCGACCGGCCGGCCGCTGCGCGTCGCCATGATCGGCTACGGCTTCATGGGCGCCGCCCACTCGGTGGGCTGGCGTCAGGCGCCCCACGTGTTCGATCTGCCGCGTGCGGTGGAGATGGCGGTGGTGGTCGGGCGCAATGCGCAGGCGGTGGCGGATGCGGCGGCGAAGTGGGGGTGGGCGGAGTCGGCGACGGATTGGCGTGCGGTGATCGCGCGGGACGACATCGATGTCGTGGACATCGTGACGCCGGGTGATTCGCACGCCGAGGTCGCGATCGCGGCGCTTCAGGCGGGCAAGCACGTGCTGTGCGAGAAGCCGCTGGCCAACACGGTCGCGGAGGCCGAGGCGATGGCCGAGGCCGCCGAGCGTGCCGCGGAGCGCGGCATCCGGAGCATGGTCGGCTTCACCTACCGCCGCGTTCCCGCGGTGACGCTCCTGCGCGATCTGATCGCGGAGGGCGTGATCGGCCGCGTGCAGCAGGTGCGCGCCGCCTACCGCCAGGACTGGCTCGTGGACCCCGAGATGCCGCTCGCGTGGCGCCTCCAGAAGGAGCACGCGGGCTCGGGCGCGCTCGGCGACATCGGCGCGCACATCATCGACATGGCGCAGTTCGTCACCGGCCAGACGGTCGATCGGGTGACGGGCGTCCTCGAGACGATCGTGAAGCAGCGTCCGCTGCAGGAGGCGGGCTCGGGCCTGTCCGGGACGGCCGGCGCCGGCGTCGGCGACGTCACGGTCGACGACCTCGCGATCTTCACGGGGCGCCTGTCGGGCGGTGCGCTCGCGTCGTTCGAGGCCACCCGCTTCGCGACCGGTCGCAAGAACGCCCTGACGATCGAGGTGTCCGGCGATCGCGGCGCGCTCGCGTTCGACCTCGAAGACCTCAACTCGCTGCGCTTCTACGACCGCACCGCTCCCGCCGATCGGCAGGGCTTCACGCAGATCCTCGTGACCGAGCCGGTGCATCCGTACGTCGCGGCATGGTGGCCGGCGGGCCACATGCTCGGGTACGAGCACGGCTTCACACACCAGGTCGTCGACCTGGTGACGGCGATCGCCGACGGCACGCAGCCGCATCCGTCGTTCGCCGAGGGCCTGTCGGTCCAGCGCGTGCTCGACGCCGTCGAGCGCAGCAGCGAGCACGACGGCGCGTGGACGCCGGTCGGTGCGCCCGTCCTCGTTTCCTGATTCCGCACGCATCCCTCGTCTCGAAGGAGAACCATGTCTCGTCCGATCACGTTGTTCACCGGTCAGTGGGCTGATCTGCCGTTCGAGGAGGTGGCTCGTCTTGCTGGTGAGTGGGGGTATGACGGGTTGGAGATCGCGTGCTGGGGGGATCATCTGGATGTGTCGCGGTGGGATGACGCGGCGTATGTGCAGTCCCGCAAGGACGTCCTGGAGCGCAACGGGTTGGGAGTGTTCGCGATCGCGAACCATCTGACGGGGCAGGCGGTGTGCGATGACCCGATCGATCAGCGTCACCGCGACATCCTCTCGGACCGGGTGTGGGGCGACGGCGACCCGGAGGGGGTGCGGGCGCGGGCGGCGGAGGATCTGAAGGACACCGCCCGGATGGCCGCAGCCTTGGGCGTGTCCACGGTGACCGGGTTCAGCGGGTCGAGCATCTGGAAGTACGTGGCGATGTTCCCGCCCGCTTCGCAGGAGATGATCGACGCCGGGTACGCGGACTTCGCGGAGCGGTGGAATCCGATCCTGGACGTGTTCGAACAGGTCGGGGTGCGGTTCGCGCTCGAGGTGCACCCCTCGGAGATCGCGTACGACTACTGGACCGCCAAGCGCACCCTGGAAGCGATCGGGCACCGGGGCAGTTTCGGGTTCAACTTCGACCCGTCGCACTTCGTGTGGCAGCAGCTGGACTCGGTGGCGTTCGTGCTGGATTTCGCGGAGCACATCTTCCACGTGCACTGCAAGGAGTCCGTCACCAACCTCGACGGCCGCAACGGTGTCCTCGGCTCGCACCTGTCCTGGGACAACCCGCGGCGGGGGTGGACGTTCGTGTCCACCGGGCACGGCGCGGTGCCGTGGGAGCCGATCTTCCGCGCCCTCAACGCGATCGGATACGACGGCCCCACCTCCGTCGAATGGGAGGACGCCGGCATGGACCGCCTTGTCGGCGGCCCCGAAGCCCTCGCCTTCGTCCGCACACTCGCCCAGATCACCCCACCCCACCAACTCTTCGACGCCGCCTTCAGCTCCAAGTGACGCGCGCACGCGCTCAGAAAGGTCCCACCGACGTGGCCGATGTCCTGAACGTCCTCATCCTCTCCGGTCACATGACCATCGAGCATGACAACGCCTTCCGCAGCTTCCGAAAGCACAACGAGTGGATCACCACGCTGCTCGAAGACACCGGGCGCTTCAAGGTCCGCGTGGTCGAAGACCCGCGCGGCCTCCCCGCGGCGGTCATCGACAAGTACGACGTGCTCATCGTCGTCTTCGAGGGGCGTGACGGCTTCTTCGAGAAGGCCGTCGGCTTCGGCGCCGAGACCGACGCCGCGATCCTGAAGTTCGTCCACGACGACGGCAAGGGAATCGTGTGGTTCCACGGGTCGGCCGCCCAGGAGGACCGCTGGGGCTACCCGGAGGAGTACAACGTCATGCGCGGCGCGAAGCTCAGCGCCTATGAGACGGGACTGCGGCCCCGGCCGTGGGGAGAGGCGCTGCTGCGCACCACCGAGCCGCGGCATCCGATCACCGAGGGGATCAGCGAGACCTGGACGGTCACCGGCGACGACATCCTCACGGGTGTCGATCTGTACGACGGCGCGCAGGTGCTCCTGACGACCTTCGACGACCTCGAGTCGTACGAGAAGGCGCCCGTGTGGCCCATGTCGCACTACCCGGTCGTCATCCCCGAGGGCGGGATCGCCGAGCTGAACGGCATGAACACCGACCAGCCGATCGCGTGGATCAACGAGTACGGCGCGGGCCGGTCGTTCACCATCACGATCGGGCACGACATCGACACCTTCCGGCGCATCGAGTTCATCCGGATGTTCCCGCGGGGGGTCGAGTGGGCCGCGACCGGCGAGGTGTCGCTCACCGGACCCGACCGGCGCGGCGAGCGGCGCTTCAACCCGTGGCCGTACTACAACGGCGAGGGGTGAGTACGGCGGTGCGCGTCGGCATCCTCGGCGCGGGCGGCATCGCCGAGCGCGCCATGGTGGAGCCGGCCCACGCGGTCGACGGCGTCGAGGTGCGCGCGATCGGCGCGCGCGATCCCGAGCGTGCGGCGGCGCTCGCGGCGCGTCTGTCCGTCCCCGTGTCCGGCGACTACGACACCGTGCTGTCCGATCCGGATGTCGACCTCGTCTACCTCGCACTGCCGCCGATCGTCCACGCGCGGTGGGCGGAGGCGGCGCTGCGCGCGGGCAAGCACGTCCTGTGCGAGAAGCCGCTGTCCGCGAACGGCGCGACGGCCGCGCGCATCGCCGCCGTCGCCGCCGAGACCGGCCGGCGCGCCTTCGTCGGCTTCCACTACCGGCTGCATCCGTTCACGCAGCGGCTGCTCGAGGTGATCGATTCGGGCGTGCTCGGAGAGATCCAGGCGGCCGAGATCGACTTCAGCATCCCGCACTTCGTCGTGAAGCCGGGGAACATCCGCTTGGACGGCGACCTCGCCGGCGGCGCCGTGATGGATGTCGGATGCTACGCGGTCGACCTGCTGCGCGCCGCCTTCGGCGAGCCGGTCGTCGAGTCGGCGTCCGCGGTGACGTACGACGCCGACCCCCGCATCGACCTGCAGACCGACGCCGTCCTGCGTCTGCCCGACGGTGCGACCGCGCGCGTGCGGTCGTCGTTCCTCGGCGACGACACGGGTGCGATGCGCCTGCACGTCTCGGGATCGGCGGCCGAGCTCGAGGCGACGAGCGTCATCGTGCCGCAGTGGGGAGCGACCCTCCGTGTCGCCTCGGGCGCGGACGAGCTCCTCTCGGAGGCCGTGGATCCGACCGAGAACAGCTACATCCGCCAGCTGGAGCACCTGCGCGACGCCCTGCGGGAGGGCGTCCCCAGCATCCTCGACGCCGACCGGGGCGTCGGCACGATGCGCGTCGTCGACGACATCTACCGCGCGGCCGGCCTGCAGCCCCGCTGACCGCCGGTCAGGCGGGGACGGCGGCACCCTCGAGGATCGGCCGCAGCACCTTCTGCACGTACCATCCGCTGACCATCGTGCTCTCGGCAGGATGGGGGCTCTGGTCGGACTCGACGACGATCCAGCCGCGGTAGCCGTGCTCGGCGAGCGCGCCCACGAAACCCTCGAAGTCCACGAGCGCACGCTCGTCGCTCGGCTCGTAGAACCAGCGGAGGATGCGGCGGGCCCCGCCCTCGGTCTTGATGAACTGCTCGGCGTGCGGGGTACTGGCCTCCGCGTCGTCGACCGTTTCGCGCGCGTCCTTCAGCTGTACGTGCACGACCCGGTCCGCGTGGGCACGGTAGAACGCCACGGGGTCGATGCCCGCGATCGCGTACTCGGCGGTGTCGATCGCGAGGCCCACCGTCGCGGCATCCGTCGCGGCGAGGAGACGCTCGATGCCGTCACCGAGACGCAGCGCCGAGAGGAAGTCGACATGCAGGCCGAGCTTCACGCCGTCGGCGGCGATCGCCGCGCCGACGGCGTTCCACAGGGTCGCGAGCACGCCGATCTGCTCGTCCGACAGCACACCCGTCTGCCACGCCGAGGGTGCGGCCCGCACGACCAGCACGTCACCGCCGAGACGGTGGACGGCGTCGGCGAACCAGCGGGCCGTGCGGACGATCTGGTCCACCGATGCCGCATCGAGCGGGTCGGGGCCGCGCCCCATCTCGACCTCGAACCCGACGGCGGGATCGTAGACATAGCTGCTGACGGCCTCGATGGCGCACGCGGCGAGCACGTCCCTGAACTCCTCCACCGAGCCGTAGAGGTCGGCGAGCTCCTTGGGGGAGCCGAGCGGCTCCCATGCGCCGAAGCTCACGGCGGTGAGTTCGATCCCCGCGAACCCGCTGATCGACGCCGTCTTGAACGCCCTCTCGTGCTCACGCTTGCGCACGAACGAGTCGATGTTGGTGTCCCACTGATTGATGGCGTAGGCCCAGCGCACGTCGCTCATCGAGCCGCCCCTTCGTTGTAGATGCCGTCGAGAACGTTCTTCGCGTACCAGCGGGCGATCGCGGTGCTCTCCGCATAATCGCCGCCGAGCTTGTCGGCCTTGTCGTGCTCGACGCTGATCCAGCCCGTGTAGCCGTGGTCGCGCACGGAGCGCACCATCGCCTCGAAGTCGACGAGGCCCTCGTCGGTGCCCATCTCGTAGAACCACTTCTCCGTGGTCTTGGCCGACACTTCGGCGTCGGGGAACATCCGGTAGTCCTCGTTCGTGTCCTTATACCGCGTGTCCTTGAAGTGGAACCCGGTGACCCGCTCGTGGTGCGCCTCGTACACGCCGACGGGGTCGACGTCGGCGATGCAGTGCTGCGCGGTGTCGACGAAGAACTTCACGTAGCGCGGATCGGCGTAGGAGTAGAACCGATCGATCTGATCGCGCGTGCGGATGCCGGCGTAGAACTCGTGATGGCACGTGAGGTTGACGCCGTACTGCTGGGTCAGCTCGCCCACCTTCCCCCAGATGTCGGCGGCGTGCTTCAGGCCGTCGTCGGGCACCCCCGCCTCGTCGAAGTACCGCGACCCCGGCATGACGATGATGTTGTCAAGCTGGATGCCCGACCACATGTCCATCGTGCGCTGGAAGTCCTCGAGGATCGTCGCGTGCGTCGCCGGCACCTCGGGGGCGTAGCGGTCGGGGGTGTAGTACACGCCGTGGAACGTGTTCACGATGCGCTCGAGGCCCTGCTCCTGCACGAACTCCTGGTAGTTCGCGACCGAGCCGTACTGCTCGAAAATCTGCCAGATGCGGAAGTCGAACGTGTCGATCGCGTCGAAGCCGACCGCGGCCACCTGCTGGAGGAAGCGCTTCATGGCCACGCGCGACTGCCACTGGTCGTAGGGGCCGGCCGGTCCCTGTGCGCGCCAGTGGTCCATGTAGCTCCACTTGATGGGGGGTCGTGCGACGTCCGTGGTCATCGTGCTCTCGCTTCGTCGGGATGGGGATGTGTGCTGAGGCCGTCTGCGAGGGCGTCGACCGCGAGCGCCAGGTGACGGCGCGTCATATCCCACGGGTCTTCCTCGAGCCACTCGTGCCCGCCCCACTCGCTGCACAGCGTGCCGGCGAACCCGGAGGCCCGCAGCGCGGGAGCGAGCTCGCGGATCGGGGCCGAGACGCGGTCGTCCGCGTCGTCGAGGTCCCAGAACTTCAGATGCACCGCGCCCACCCACGGCAGGACGTCGGCGATCTCCGCGACACGGGAGCGCCCGAAGCGCACCACGAGATCCATGAAGAGCGTGTGCACCGCCGGCGGCACGCGCCCCGCGCCGAGCTCGGCGAACACGGCACCCTGCGTGGCCGGGTCGGCCCAGTCGGTGCGCAGTCGACCGACGAGGTCCGCCGAGACGCCGCCGCGCTCGAGTTCGGCGAGATAGGTCTCGGGAAGCGCCGGCATGAGCATGCTGATATCCAGCAGCAGGCGGAGCCGCGGGTGATCGCGACGGATGATGTCGTCGTACGCCGCCGCGTGCGCCGCATCCGCCGGCGTCTGCCGACCCTGAACCTCCTCGAAGAGGATCAGGTCGAGTTCGTCGAGGACGGGAAGCAGCCGATCGACGAGCTCGGCGCCGGGCTGGCCGATCGGCACGCGGATGCCTGCGGCGCCGACCGCCGCGGCCGCGTGCAGCTGGGGGAGGAGGAACGCGTAGCGCTCCTCCTCGGTGCGACGGCGCGGGCCCGACGTCCATTCGTCGATGCTGCCGCCGACGATGCTGACGCGCCCTGCCCGCTTCTCGAGCGCGGCGCGGAAGTCGCCCGTCTCCGAGGGCGACGGCGCGGGGAAGCCGCGCCACATCTGGCCCGGCTCGATCTCGATCGTGTCGCTCACGCCGCGGTCGATGAGGGAGAGGGCCAGCTCGGGGGCCGCTCGCGCGGCCCGGATCACCTCCGGCGTGACGTTGAACGCGCTCGCGGCGAGCGTCCAGCCGGCGGGAAGGGTCGCGGTCATCGGGATCTCCCGGGGTCAGGCGACGTCGCGCGAGACCGAGGGCACCGCGGCATCGGGGACGAGGTCGGCGTCGGCGGAGAACGGCAGGCGCAGCGGCCCGGCGCCCCCGGCGTCGAGGTAGGGGATGAGCAGGGAGAACGACACCGAGATCCGGTGCGCGCCGCGTCCGAGCGGCGTGCGACCGCGTATGACGAGACGGTCCTGGAGGAACCACCAGCCCCGCTCGAACGCCAGCGCAGACGGCGTCAGCGTGCGGTCGCCGACGGCGACGAGGAGGGAGGACGGCGCAGCCCCGTCGATCGCGACGGCGAGATCGACGAGGCTCGCCAGCGGGAGGGAGCGGATCCACGGCAGCGACAGCCGCAGCGCGAATCCCTCGGGTGTCGTGCGCAGCGCATCCTCGCGCAGTGCGGTCAGGGTCATGGCGGCACACTTCCTCGTGGCGGAGCGGCCCGCGCCGCTTCTGCGGACAATCTAACGAGAAAGGTCGAAAAAAAGCAAAAGTGCGTCAGGCAACCAGATCGACCGCGGGAACGGACAGCGCGCGCGGGCGACCGTCGGCGAACCAGCGCGGGAAGGTGATGTCGAAGAGCTGCTCGCGCGCGAGGTCCGCGCCGCCGCGCAGGGGCTCGCGCTGGTCGTTCACCGACTGGACGATCGCGAGGTCGCGCGTCGCGAGCGGGAGCGAGAGCTCGTACACGCGCTGACGGACCTCGGCGAGGAAGAGCTCGCCCGCCGACGCGACCGCGCCGCCGACGACGATGACGCCCGGGTTGAACATGTTCACCAGCGCCGCGACCGACTCCCCGACCACGCGTGCGGCGCGCTGCATCAGCGAGATCGACAGCGGATCGCCGTTCTCGGCGGCCTTCGCGATCGCCTCCGGGTCGATCGTCGTGCCGCGCTCGCGCATGGCCGCGAGCGCGCCGGTCGCGCCTTCGTCCAGCGCGGCCTCGGCGTCGCGGACGAGCGCCCACCCGCCCGCCACCGCCTCGAGGCAGCCGATCTTGCCGCAGCGACAGGCCGCCTCGGAGCCCGGCACGCGCACGTGGCCGATGTCGCCCGCGGCGCCGTTCGCGCCGCGGTGCAGGCGTCCGCGCGAGAGGAGGCCCGCGCCGATGCCGGTGCCGACCTTGCAGTAGATGAGATCCGGATGCTCCGCGCCACGGCGCGCCCGCTCACTGCACGCGAGGAGGTTCACGTCGTTGTCGACCCAGACCGGGGCGCCGTATCGCTCCTCGAAGGCGCCGCGCACGTCGTAGCCGTTCCAGCCGGGCATGATCGGCGGGGCGACGGGGCGCCCGGTCTCGAAGTCGACCGGGCCGGGGAGGCCGATCACGACGGCCCACACCGGGGCGTCGTCGAGCCCGGCGAGAAGGCCGTCGACGAGCTCGGCCGCCGTGGCGAGCGTCTCCTGCGGACCGCGCGCGATGTCCCACCCCACGTGCTCGGCCGCCAGGATCGTCCCGTCGAGGTCGGTGACGCCGGCGTGGATGTGCAGCGCGCCCAGCGCGCACACGACGATGCGGCCGCGCTCCGAGCGGAAGCGCAGCGTCCGCGGCGCGCGTCCGCCCGAGGACGGACCGAGTTCGGCGTCTTCGAGGAAGCCCATCTCGACGGCGAGATCGACGCGCTGCGACACGACGCCGCGGCCGAGGCCCGTGACCCTGCCGATCTCCGGGCGCGTGGTCGCCTCTCCGAGGCGCACCAGGTTCACGATGCGCAGCAGGCTCGTGACCTCGTCGGTTTGCGCACCGAAGCGCAGGGTGGATCCGCTAGCCATGGTCGATTTTGACATGACATCCGTGCCCAAGTGGCGAAACGGCGCGATCTATGGTTGATTTCTACGAAACTTCAGCCGTTTTCGTGCTGAAGTGGATGAGCAACCGCGAGGAGGCGGCATGGCCTGGGGAGTCGGCCTCATCGGCGCGGGACCCGGAGTCGCCGCTCTGCACGCCCCCACGCTTGCACGGGTCGCCGATGACTTCCGGCTCGTCCACGTCGCCGACAGCGGCAGCGGGCGCGCGGCCGCCATCGCCGCCGCGCACGGCGCCCGCGCGTCGAGCGACGTCCAGACGCTGCTCGACGACGAGGACGTCGACGTCGTCGGCATCTGCAGTCCGCCCGAACTGCACGCCGCCCACATCCGGGCAGCCCTGCGCGCCGGTCGTCGCATCATCCTGTGCGAGAAGCCGATCGCCACCACCGCCGACGAGGCCTGGGACGTGCTGCGCGAATGCGCCGACGCGGGCGCGCTCGTCGTGGTGGGCACGAACCACCTCTTCGACCCGCTGTGGGCGCGGGTCAAGCGTCACATCGACGCGGCCGAGGAGCGCGTGCGGACCGTGTCCGTGACCATGGCCCTCGCCCCGAACGCCCGCTACCACGCTCTCGTCACGGGCGAGGAGTCCACGCCGACCACGGCCGCGCGCCCGCCGCTGGACTTCTCCGACCCCCAGCTGTGCGCGCGCGTGGTCCGCCAGCTCGTCGTCGGCCTCGCCGTCCACGATCTGCCGCTCGTCCGCGACCTCCTGCCCGGGTTCGAGGAGATCGTCCACGCGCGCGCGATCCCGCCGATCGGTCTCGACATCGGGCTGCGCACCGGCGGCGGGCTCGTGCGACTGAGCGCCGTCATGCTGCCCGACGGCGCCGACACGCTGTGGCGGGTCTCCGTGGGGATGGGGCGCGACCGCGTCGACCTCGACTTCCCGCCCCCGTTCGTCCACGCCGGCAGTGCGCGCGCGACGGTGCGCGACGGCTCCGGCCGGATCACGACCTTCCCGGTCGAAGACATCGACGGGTACGAGGCCGAGTGGCGCGCGCTCGCCGCCCTTGCGCGCGGCGACACCACGATGGAGTACGCCGAGCTGCTCGCCGATGCCGAGGAGGCGATCGCGATCGCGGATGCGGCGGCCGAGGCCGTGCGCGCGGGGATGACGTCGTGACGTCCCCGAGCGCCGTCCCCGTCGTCACGGGCCTTCCCCGCTACGCGGCGGCGGTCGCCGAGCTCGCCCCCCGGGTACGCCTCGTCCGCGAGCGGCGAGGCGCCGTGGTCGTGGTCGATGGCACGCGGCGCTGGTGGCTGGACGCCGCGGAAGCCGCATCCGCCGGCGCGGTCGGCGTCGTCGTGGCCCAGCCGCGCCTCGCGCCGCCCGCCGACGCCCTCGAGGATGTGCGGATCCCGCTCGTGATCGCGCGGCGGCTGCTGCGCGCCGATGTGGGCGCGGATGCCGGGCCCGACCGGGCGCCGCGACTGATCGTCGCCGATGCCGACGGGCCCGCCCACGGCCTCGCGACGTGGCTGCGCGACGTCGTCGGATGGTGCCGCGTCCTCGCCGGCGGCCCGGCGCGCATCGACCGCGCGGCGCGCTCGGCCGGTGCCCTCCTGGCCGCCGGGTCCACGCCCGCGGGGGTGCCGGTGTCGATCACCGTCACGACGCGGGACGTCGGCGCCGCAGCGGCGTGCGCGCTCGTCGGCATCGGCGCGGAGCGCACCGAGGTCTCGTGGGACGAGGCGGCCGGCAGCGTCGACGTCGCCCGCATCGACGTCGACGGTCGGCACACCGCCGTGCCGTCCCGCGAGGGCGCCGAGCGCCTCGCGCTGCGGCGCGCGCTCGGGGCCGTGGTGGCCGGATCGGCGCCGGACGACCTCCGCGACCTGCGCGACGACGCCCGCACGGTCGAGGACATGCTGCGCATCGCCGGTTCATAACCGACGTCGATGCTCGGCATCGACACATCCGGCTTCCTCGCCTCGGCACTTCCGTCGGATAGTGGAAGAAGAGTCGGAACGAGCCGTCTCACGGAAAGGATCGAAGATGATCAAGCTTCTCTCTCATCTCTCGTTCGTCGCGATCACGACTCCCGACGTCGAAGCGTCGGTGGACTTCTACGTCAACCGCGTGGGTCTGACGGTGGTCGCGCGCGAGGACGACCGCGTCTACCTCCGCTGCTGGGGCGACTACTACAGCTACTCGCTGGTCGTTGCGGAGGGCCCGGAGCCCGCGCTGGAGACCATGGCGTGGCGCACGTCGTCGGCCGAGGCCCTCGAGGAGGCGGCCGGCCGCATCGAGGCCGCCGGCATCCAGGGCGAGTGGTTCGAGGGCCGCGGCATCGGCCGCGCGTACCGCTTCGTCGGCCCTCAGGGGCACCCCATGACGCTGCACTGGGACGTCGAGCGCCACCGCGCCGAGCCGCACACCGCGTCGATCTTCCCCGACCGTCCCGAGAAGCGCAGCTCCGTCGCCGGCGCTCCCCGCCAGCTCGACCACGTCACGATCGCCGCGAGCGACGTCGACGCGTTCGTGAAGTGGTATGTCGACGTGCTCGGCTTCCGCTTCATGGCCCGCACGGTACTCGACGAGGCTCCGATCTCGGTGTTCTCGGTGCTCACGACCAACGAGAAGTCGCACGACCTCGGGGTCGTGCTCGACGGCTCCACGCGTGCCGGCCGCATCAACCACTACGCGTTCTGGGTCGACACGCGCGAAGAGCTCCTCATCGCCGCCGACACCCTGATGGAGAACGGCGTCCCGATCGAGTACGGCCCGAACATCCACGGCATCGGCGAGCAGACGTTCCTGTACTACCGTGAGCCCTCGAGCCTGCGCATCGAGCTCAACACCGGTGGCTACCGCAACTACGTCCCCGACTGGGAGGCGAACACGTGGAAGCCGTCGCTGGGCTCGAACAACATGTACCGCAACGGCGCGATGCCGATGTCCATGACCGAGTCGTTCCCGCCCGCCGACGGCCCGAGCGCCACGGAAGAGGGCGTCCCGGACGAGATCAAGGAAGCACTGTTCAACCCCTACGCCAAGCAGGGCCGGGGCTGACGCCGTGCGGGCGGCCCGCGAGGGCCGCCCGCACCGCCCGACCCCTGACACCGACTCGACGACGAGCCACGGAGACCCCGACGACATGACCATCGACCGCTTCACCGGCGACTTCGCGCTGGCCCGCTACCGCGACGGAGACGGGGTGCGCCTGGGCCTCGTCCGAGGCGAGCGCATCCGCCCGCTCGATGCGACGTCGCTCGGCGCCGCCTCGCTGAACGACTTCCTCGCGGCGCCCGACTGGGACCGCCTGGCCGCCCTCCCCGTCGACGGCGCGGACTCCCTCGCCCTGAGCGACGTCGTCCTGACCGCGCCCGTCGAGCCGCGCCAGGTGCTGCAGACGGGCGCCAACTACCGCCAGCACGTCATCGAGCTCGTCGCCGCGGGCCTCACGCAGAACTCCGAACGAACACCGGAGGAGGCGCGCGCCTTCGCCGCCGACCTCATGGACAAGCGCGCCCGCGACGGTGAGCCGTACTTCTTCATCGGCCTTCCCGCGTGCGTCGTCGGCGACGACGTGCCGCTCGTGCTGCCCGCGTACAGCGAGGTGCACGACTGGGAGCTCGAGCTCGCCGTCGTCATCGGCCGCGAGGCGTTCCGCGTCTCCCGCGAGGACGCGCTCGACCATGTCGCCGGTTACACGATCGTCAACGACATCACGACGCGCGACCTCGTGTTCCGCAAGGACATGAAGGAGATCGGCACCGACTGGTACCGGAGCAAGAACGCGCCGGGGTTCCTGCCCACCGGCCCGTTCCTCGTGCCCGCGGCCGCGGTCGATCCCGCCGACACCGCGGTGCGGCTCGAGCTCAACGGCGACGTGATGCAGGATGCATCGACGTCCGACCTCCTCTTCGACGTGCCGTCGCTCGTGTCGGGCGCGTCGCAGACCATGCCGCTGCTGCCCGGCGACCTGCTGCTCACCGGCAGTCCGGCCGGCAACGGCCAGCATTGGCGGCGGTTCCTGCGCGACGGCGACGTCATGACCGGCACGATCGCGGGCCTGGGCACGCAGGTCGTCCGCTGCGTCGCCGAGCCCGGCGCGAACGGCGCCGCATGAGCGGGCTCGCCGAAGACCCGGGCGCCCTCGACCGCACCAACCCCGAGGGCGAGATCGGTGCGCGCGCCGACGCCTACCGCAACTGGGGGCGCTGGGGCGAGGACGACGTCCTGGGCACCCTCAACTTCATCGAGCCCGCCATGCGGGCCGCGGCCGCAGCGCTCGTGCGCGACGGCCGCGCGATCTCCCTCGCGCAGGCGTTCGACACCGACGGGCCGCAGCGCGGCTGGCGCCGGCGCACGAACCCCGTGCACACGATGACCGACACCGGAACCGACGCCGAGCGCGGCAACCAGGGCTTCCCGCACGGCATCGGCGGGGCGGACGACGTCATCGCGATGCCGCTGCAGTGCTCCACCCAGTGGGACGGCCTCGGCCACATCTTCGATCACGGCAACGCGTGGAACGGCCGGCGGGCCGGCGACGTCGTCACGAGCGACGGCGATCTGGTGACCGGCATCGAGCACGCCGCCGCGGCGATCGTCGGGCGCGGCGTGCTGCTGGACGTCGGGCGGGCGCTCCGCCCCGACACCGGGGAGCTCGAGGACGGGCACGCGATCACCGTCGCCGACCTCGAGGCGACGATCGCCGCGCAGGGCGCGACCAGCCAGGTCGGCCGCGGCGACGTCGTGCTCGTGCGCACCGGCCAGTACACGCGCACGCGGCGCGAGGGCTGGGGCGAGTACGCCGGCGGCCCGGCCCCCGGCCTGTCGCTCACGACGGCCGGATGGCTGCACCGCACCGAGATCGCCGCGATCGCGACCGACACGTGGGGCTTCGAAGTGCGGCCGAACGAGTTCGACGTGCCGGCGTTCCAGCCGCTGCATCAGGTCGTCATCCCGAACATGGGCCTGATGATCGGCGAGATGTGGAACCTCGACGAGCTCGCCGAGACGTGCGCCGCCGCGGGACGCTGGGAGTTCCTGCTCTCGGCGGCGCCGCTGCCGATCACGGGGGCCGTGGGCTCGCCCATCAACCCGATCGCCCTCCTCTGACCTTCCCATCCACCCTCCCCGAACCGGAACAGTGAGGTTTCGTCCATGACCGCAGTGAACACCGTCGCGATCGTCGGAAGCGGAGTCGCGGGACTCGCGACCGGCATCCAGCTGGCCAAGGCCGGCGTCCAGGTCGACCTCTTCGAGGCCAAGCCCGAACTGGGCACGGGTGGCTCGGGCATCTCCCTGCAGGGCAACGCCCTGCGCGTGTTCGACCAGCTCGGCGCGTGGGACGACATCCGCGCGGCCGGCTACGCCTTCGAGGGGCTGAACCTGCGCGCTCCCGGCCCCGGCGCGCCGATCGTCGCGTCACTGCCCGACGTCAAGACCGGCGGCCCCGACTACCCCTCCGCGATGGGGATGCCGCGCGCCGAGCTCGCCCGCATCCTCTTCGAGCACGCGCAGCGCGCCGGCGTGCGCTTCCACTTCGGAAGCCGCGTCACCGCGATCACGCAGACCGACGAGGCCGTCGAGCTCGTCGTCGACGGAACACCGGCCGGCACGTTCGACCTCGTCGTGGGCGCCGACGGCATCAACAGCACGGTGCGCGAGCTCATCGGCATCACGACCAAGCCCGAGCCGACCGGCATGGGCATCTGGCGCACCTTCGTGTCCCGGCCCGCCGAGGTCGAGCGCAGCGAGCTCTACTACGGCGGCCCGGTCTACATCGCGGGCTACACCCCGACCGGCGCGAACAGCATGTACGCCTTCCTCGTCGAGAAGGCGCAGGATCGCACCGCGGTCGACGCCGACGAGGCGACGCGCATCATGGTGGAGGAGTCGCGCGCGTACGACGGGCCCTGGAACAGCATCCGGGCCGACCTCGAAGGCGGCGCCGCAGCGAACTACACGTGGTTCACGAAGCACATCGTGGATGCGCCGTGGAACCGTGGCCGGGTGGTCGTGATCGGCGACGCGGCGCACTCGTGCCCTCCCACGATCGCGCAGGGCGCTCCGCAGGGGCTCGAAGACGCCGCGGTGCTGAGCGAGCTCCTGGTCGAGCGGGACGCGCTCGACCAGGAGCTGTGGGACACCTTCCACGCGCGGCGGATCCCGCGCGCCACCGCGGTCGTGCAGGCGTCCGTGCAGCTCGGGCAGTGGCAGATCGACGGCGACCGCGACGCGGACGCGGGCGGACTCATCTTCGGCATCGCACAGCAGATGGCGGTGCCGGCATGAGCGTCACCGACGTGCACGCCCACGTGCTGCTTCCCGGCATGCACGCCGAGGTGGAGCGGCGCGCCCCCGAGCTCGTCGCCGAGGCCGCCGATCTGGAGCGTCGCCGCAACGGCGTCGCGAGTCTCCAGGCCTCGGGCGCGATGGTCGGCGCCCGGATCCCGCAGCTCACCGACGTCTCGGTGCGTCTGGCGGCGATGGACGCGCGGGGCGTCGACCGCCAGTGGGTGAGCGTGTCGCCCAACCACTTCTACCCGTGGGCGCCGGAGGGGCTCGCGGTGTGGGTGGCGAGCGAGACGAACCGGCTCGTCGCCGAGCACGTCGCGCAGGCGCCCGACCGGCTCACCGGCCTCGGCGTCGTGCCGCTGCAGCACCCCGACCGGATCGTGGAGTACCTCGACGACGCCGTGCTCGGCCGCGGCCTCGCGGGGGTGGAGATCTCCTCCTTCGCGGGCGACGTCGAGTTGTCCGACCCGCGGCTCGAGCCGTTCTGGGCGCGCGCCGCGGAGCTGAAGGCGGTCGTGTTCCTGCACCCCTTCGGATGCAGCCTCGACGAGCGGCTCGATCGCTTCTACCTGTCCAACACGGTCGGGCAGCCGGTCGAGAACGCCGTCGCGCTGTCGCACCTGATCTTCGCCGGCGTCCTCGACCGGCACCCCGAGCTGCGCCTCGTCGCGGCCCACGGCGGCGGCTACCTCCCCACCGCGATCGGGCGCAGCGACCGCGCATGGCACGTGCGCCCCGAGGCGCACGGGTGCGCGCACGCGCCGTCGACGTACCTGCGGCGGCTGTGGTTCGACACCGTCGTGCACGACGCCGGTGCGCTGCGCGCCCTCGTGGAGATCGCGGGTGCGTCGCAGGTCGTGCTCGGCAGCGACTTCCCCTTCGACATGGGACTGGACGACCCGGCGGCCTTCGTGCGCGATGCGGGCCTCGACGCCGACGTGGTCGCGGCGATCCTCGGTGGCAACGCCGACGCGCTGCTCGAGGCGAAGGTGCACGCATGAGGATCGCGCGCTGGCGCGACGGCGCCGACATCGGCGAGGGCTTCGTCATCGGCAACCGCGTCGTGCCGTTCCCCGACGGGCTGACCGTCGCGCACGTCCTGTCGCAGGGCCTGCCGGCCGTCGCGGGACTCGCCGCGCGCGTCGAGGGCGAGCCGGGCACCGCCCTCGCGGACGTCGAGCTGCTCGCGCCGGTCGTCCCCGCGGCCATCCGCGACTTCGTCGCGTTCGAGGAGCATGTCGAGGGCATCAGCGCCTCCGTCGACGGGCGCGGCGAAGTCGTGCCGGAGTGGTACCAGGCGCCGACGTTCTACTTCACGAACCCCCACACGGTCCTCGGCCCCGGGCAGAGCGTGACCCCTCCCGAGACGGAGCGGCTCGACTTCGAGCTCGAGGTGGCGGTCGTCCTCGGCGCGGTCGAGGGATCGGACGGCGTGAACCTCGCGCCCGAGGAGGCCGCCGGCCACATCTTCGGCTACACGATCATGAACGACTGGTCGGCGCGGGATCTGCAGGCGCGGGAGATGAAGGTGCGCCTCGGACCCGCGAAGGGCAAGGACTTCGGCACCGCGCTGGGCCCGTGGATCGTCACGGCCGACGAGATGGCGGAGTACCTCGACGCCGAGGGCTTCCTCGAAGTGCGCGCCGAGGCGCGGATCAACGGCGAGCTCGTCGGCGACGACCTCGTGTCGAACATGGGCTGGCCCTTCCCCGAGCTCGTCGCGTACGCGTCGCGCAACGCGCGCGTCGTACCCGGCGACGTGCTCGGCTCGGGCACCGTCGGAAACGGCGGGTGCCTCGGCGAACTGTGGGGACGCCGCGGCGCCCTCACACCCCCGCCGCTGCAGCCGGGTGACGTCGTCTCGTTCACGGTCGAAGGGCTCGGCGAGCTCTCCGGCACGGTCGGCGAGCCGGCGCCCGCGCCCCCGGTGCACGCGGCCCGGCCCCGCCCGCGCCGGCGACACCGCGACGACGCCGGAGCATGAGCGAGGGCCTGCGCGACCGCACGGTGGTGGTCACCGGGGGCGCGCGCGGCCAGGGTCTCGCCGTGGTGCAGCGCCTGACCGCGGCGGGAGCGCGCGTGGTCGCCGTCGACCTCGACGACGCGCCGGAGCTCGGCGTGCCCGGAGTGCGGTACCGCGCGCTCGACGTCGCCGACGAGGCCGCGTGGCGCGCGCTCGCCGACGAGCTGCGCGCCGACGGGCACGGCCCGGTGCGGGGCCTCGTGAACAACGCGGGCATCACGCATCGGGCGCGCGTCGGCGAGGTGGAGCGGGCGGCGTGGGAGCGGGTGCTCGCGGTGAACCTCACCGGGCCGCTGCTGGCGATCCAGGCGCTCGCGCCGCTCATGGCGGCGGGGTCGTCGATCGTCAACATCGGATCGGTCGCGGCGCTGAGCGGCCACTACCCCGTGGCGTACACGGCGTCGAAATGGGGTCTGCGCGGGCTCACCCACGCCGCCGCGGGCGAGCTCGGACCCCGTGGCATCCGGGTGTCCATCGTGCACCCCGGCTTCATCGAGACGGACATGACGGCGTCGGCGCCCGACGCGATGCGCACGGCGCAGCGGCTCATCACACCGCTCGAGCGGACGGGCGAGCCGGACGACGTCGCGGCGGCGGTGGAGTTCCTGCTCTCGGATGCCGCGCGCTTCGTCAGCGGCGCCGAGCTCACCGTCGACGGTGGTCAGGCCTCGTCGGCCGGAGCGAAGGTGCTGTCGGATCGCCTGCGGGATTCTTCCGACTGATTCCGACAGAAGTGATACGATGACACTGACGTCGGGGCCCGCTCAGGGTCCGATCGCCGGGGCGCAGGGGCCGCGGCGGCACACTCCGTCGCGTCGACGGCCCGATCGATCGGGCACCCTTCGCATGACTCTGTCACCGGTGCGCTTGCGCCTTCTCGTCGTCTCCCTCCTCACGGTGTCGTTCCTCGGCGCCCTCGACCACACCGTCGTCTCGACGTCACTCGCCACGATCGCGGGCGAACTCGGCGCCCTCGAGCACATGAGCTGGATCATGGTCGGCTACACGCTGTCGGCCACCGTGATGCTGCCCGTCCTCGGCAAGCTCGGCGACGTGCTGGGGCCCCGGCGCGTCTTCCTCGCGTCGCTCGCGCTGTTCCTGGCCGCCTCCCTCGTGTGCGGGCTCGCGCCCTCGCTCGGGTGGCTCATCGCCGCCCGCGTCGTGCAGGGCCTCAGCTCCGCCGGGCTGCAGCTGATGTCGCAGACGATCATCGCGCGCGTGACGAGCCCGCGGCAGCGCCCGCGCTACATGGCGATCATCGGCGCGGCGTTCCCCATCGCGATCGTGCTCGGACCCGTGCTGGGCGGTCTCATCACGGACTTCTGGGGCTGGCCGTGGGTGTTCTGGATCAACCTGCCGGTCGGCGTCGCCGCCCTCGCCCTGGCCCTCGTCGCCGTGCCGCATCTGCCCGGCGGCGCGCATCCGCGCTTCGACGTCGCCGGCGCCGTGCTGTTCAGCGGCGCCCTCCTCGCCCTCGTGCTGGGGGTCACCGCCGTCGGCGAGGGGCTCCTCGTCGCGTCGCTGCTGTGCTTCGCCGCAGCCGCGGCGTGCCTCGTGGCCTTCGCCTTCGTCGAGCGCCGTACGACCGCGCCGATCATCCCGCTGCCGCTCCTGGGCAACCGCACGATCGCGGCATGCCTCGCACTGTCGACGATCATCGGCACCGGGCTGTTCGCGATCACGAGCTTCCTGCCCACCTACTTCCAGATGGCCTACCGCACGAGCGCCACGGTCTCGGGCATCGTGCCGATTGCGACGGTGCTCGGCATGCTCGTGAGCAACCTCGTGACGGGGTCGCTCGTCTCGCGCACCGGTCGCTACCGGCCGTACCCCATCGCCGGCACCGCGCTGGCCGCCGGCGGTCTCCTCGTCATGGCGGTGCTTCCGGTCGGGCTGCCGCTGTGGGTGCCGGCCGCCGTCATGGCCGTCGTCGGCATCGGCACGGGCGCCTTCATGAACCTCATCTTCGCGCTGGTGCAGTCGTCGGCTCCCCGCGAAGACCTCGGCATCGTCACCGCGACCGCGAACCTCGTGCGCCAGGTCGGCTCGACGCTCGGCACCGCCGTCATCGGGGGCGTCGTCGGCTTCGGCGTGGCGCTGGCGCTGCCGGCGGGCCTGGATGCGGCGACCCTGACGCCGCAGAGCGTCCACACCGCCTCCGGCGCCGTGCAGGACGCGGTGGCCGGCGTCTACCACGACGTGTTCGCACCGATCTTCCTGGCCCTCGCGGTCGTGTACGCGCTGGGGATCGTCGCGGCCGTGCTGCTCCCTGGCGGCCGGCTCTCCGACGAGATGCCCGCCGCAGCTCCTGCCGACCCGCAGACCGCCACCGAACCCCAGACCCCCACCGAACCCCAGACCGCTGACGCGGCCCCCGTATCGAGGAGAAACCCATGACCGACACCCCGACCGTCGTCGTCGTCGGAAGCGGCCCGATCGGCGCCGCCTACGCGCGCGAGGTGCTGGAGAACCATCCGACGGCGCGCGTCGTCATGTTCGAGGCGGGGCCGCAGCTCACGCCCGTCCCCGGCCAGAGCGTGCGCAACATCGCCGACCCGGAGGAGAAGGAGCGCGCCCGCGAGATGTCGCAGGGCCCGCAGGCCGGCGCGCATCGCGAATCGCTGGGCCTGCCGGCCGGCGTCGTCGTGGAGGGCATGTTCACCGCCCGCGGCGGCACGCACCTGATCGACTTCGGCGGGGAGGGCAGCGGCCACGCTCCGAGCTTCCCCGCCGCTGCCGCATCCACCAACGTCGGCGGCATGGGCGCGCACTGGACGTGCGCGATCCCGCGCCCGCACCAGTCCGAGAAGATCTCGTTCATCCCGGACGACGAGTGGGAGACGCTCATCGGGCGGGCGGAGACCCTGCTGCACGCGCAGTCGGCCGCGTTCGCAGACTCCCCGATCGGCGGCGCGATCCGTGCGCTGCTCGACGAGGAGTTCGGCGCCGAGCTCCCCGAGGGCCGCGGCGTCGGCACGCTTCCGGTCGCCGGAGACCCGCAGCCCGACGGCTCGATGGTGTGGGCCGGCGCCGACGCCGTGTTCGGCCCGCTGCTGGACGCCGACTCGCCGCTGTCGCGTCGGTTCCAGCTGCACGACCTCTCGCTCGTGCGCGAGGTCGTGCGCGACGGCGACCGCGTGACGGGCGTCGTCGTGGAGGACCTGCGCACGCGCGAGACGCGCACCGTGGCGGCCGACGCGGTCGTCGTGGCCGCCGACGCCTTCCGCACGCCGCAGCTGCTGTGGGCCTCGGGCATCCGCCCCGCCGCCCTCGGCCGCTACCTCACCGAGCACCCGGTCGTCATCGGCACCGTCGCCCTCGACGCCGACCGCATGTCGCGCCACGCGACCGAGGAGCAGCTGGCCGAGGAGCTGGAGCGGCGCGCGCAGAACGCCGCCGACCCGGTGGCGGCGGTCAACCGCATCCCCTTCTCCGAGCCCGGCCACCCGTACTCGCTGCAGGTGATGTACGCCGAGCGCCCGCCGTTCGAGCTCGACCCGTCGAACCCGCACGCGGGCAACAAGTGGGGCTACGTCAACATGGGCTACGGCATGCGCAAGCGGCCGCGCGTGGAGGACGGCGTCACGTTCGACGACGACGAGCGGGACTACCGCGGCTTCCCGAACATGACGATCGAGTACGCGCTCACCGACGCCGAGCAGGCCGAGATCGACGAGGCGACCGAGCGGCTGCGCCGGGCCGGTGCGGCCCTGGGCGCGTTCGTCGCGGGCCCGCGCCTGCTCCCGGCGGGCTCGAGCCTGCACTACCAGGGCACGACGCGCATCGGGCAGGCCGACGACGGCACGTCGGTCGCCGACGCGTACTCGCGCGTGTGGGGCGTGGAGAACCTGTGGGTGGGCGGCAACGGCACGATCCCCACCGCCACGACCGTGAACCCGACGCTCATGAGCGTGGCGATCGCCGTCCGCGGCGCGCGCGCCCTCGCCGCGTCGCTCGCCTGACCCAGTTGCGTGAATCGGCGGCTACCCCTGCCCGGGTAGCCGCCGATTCACGCCAGATGCGGGGCTGCGCTCAGTCCTCGGGGCGGATGATCGGGATCGTCCGGGTCACCGGATGCGCGTCCGACTCGGGGTCGGGCGGCGTGAGCAGGAGGAACCGGCCCTCGTAGGGCGCGAGGTGCAGCGGGAAGCTCTGCAGGTCGTCGACGCGGCCGACGGCCTCGCCCGTCTCGCCGTCGACGACCTCGCTGCGCGGCTCGAGGCACTCCGACCGCACGGTGCCGTCGATCTCCTCGGGCGAGAAGTTCAGCACCGTGATCTGGATGGGCGCGTCCTCCTGCCGGCGGTCGCCGCCGTCGAGGCGGTGGACGAGCACGAGCATGCTCGGATGCGCCACGGGTGGCACGTCGACCTGCGACGCGACCGCGATGCCGTGCTCGCGCCGCACGTCCAGGAGCCCGCGCAGTCGGCGCGCGAACGAGCCGGGGTCGTCGAGCTGCGCGGGCAGCGAGCCGTACAGCGAACGCGCCCGGGGCATGCCCGCGACGGAGCGCGTCGCATCCGGGGCGACGTCGAGCAGATCGTGCGCACCGCGTTCGATCCACCGCGTGTCGCCCGACGCGATGAGCGAGCGCACGTCGTCGGCGGGCAGGGTCAGCGTGCCGGTGAGGTCCCACCCCGACAGCGCGAACACGCCCGGCTGCCACGCGTTGTACTTCGCCAGCAGCAGGTGCGCCTCGCGGATGCCGGCCACATCCGCGTCGACGATGTCCTCGAGCGTCGGGCGGCCCTGCGCGGCCGCGATGAGCGACGTCGTCGTGCACGCGATGCCGTTCTGCGTGAACGGCAGGTTGTAGTCCGCGTCGACGGTGAGCACCTGCGTGAGCTCGGCGCGGATGAGACGCGCGAGGTCGCCGCCGGTGATCTCGCCGTGCCGGAACGGGAAGACGTCGTCGCGGTGCGTGGTGGCCCAGTGCACGAGCTCGTACGTCAGCTCGTCGTGGTTCTGCAGCCCGTGGACGAGCTGCGCGGGCTCCACGCCGAGCTCGAGGGACGTGTTGAGCGTCAGCCGCAGGAACTCGGTGTCGCCGGTGGCGAGGGCGTGGTGGTAGGCCGGGCGCGTCACGAAGTCGTACGACAGGTCGGCGCCTACGGCGCCGGTGTCGCGGATGTCCTCCATCGTGAGGTTCAGCTCCTGGAACGTGAAGCCGCCGACCTTGCGCACCATTCCCGCGATGATGTGGTTCGCCGCCTGCGAGAGCGGGTGCCCCTCCGACCATGCCGGCAGGCCCTCCGCGCTCTTCTCGACGCCGAGGAAGCCGTTCGCGTCGAGCCGCAGCGCGCTCGATCCGAGGTCGCCGAGCGAATGCAGGGCGTCGCCGATCACGAGCCTCATGCCCGAGAAGGTCGGGTCGAGCCAGTTGATCGAGGGCTGACCCTCCTTGAAGTAGTGCAGGTACACCCAGCGCCGCTCCACGCCATCGGTGCCCGTCACGGGCGCCGTCGCGCTCCAGTTCGTCTCCTTCACGCCCGGCGTGTAGAAGATGACGCGCTGCAGCTCCCCGATGATGTAGCCGCGCTCGCTCAGCTCGCGCTCGCGCTCGGCGTCGAGGTTGACGGAGTCCCGGCCCTCGGGCACCTCGGGGAGCAGCCCCCAGTCCTCGGGCGGGATCTCGATCATGTGGTAGATGCCGGGGTAGTCCTTGTAGGCCATCTCGGCCAGGCGGAAGTCGGCGCCCTTGCCGGTGTGGCCGGGCACGATGTCGTCGATGACGCTGCCGCCGTGCGCATCGGCCACGTCCGCGAGGCGCCGGAAGGCGGCCTCGTCGCCGAACTCGGGGTCGATCTGCGTGCTGATGCGGTCGAAGTGGCCGTCGACGCTCGGGGTCTGCTGCCATCCGGTGATGCCGCCGGCGCGTTTGACGGGCCCGGTGTGGATGCCGGTGATGCCGATCGCCTCGAACGCCTCCCATAGCGCCTCGTCGCCGAGCGCGTCGAGGAAGGGGACGCCGGGCCGCGTGATGAGCGAGATCGGATAGGCCGTGAACCACACGTCGCTCGTCTCGATCGCGCGCCGGGCGTCGGGTCGGGCGTAGGGGTTCCGCCACATCGAGGGCTGGCCGGAGAGCTGGCGGCCGAGCACGTCGGCGTCCTTGAGCATCGACTGGCGCACGAGCCATTCGACGTACGCGGGGTTCGATCCGTTCGCGGTGCGCGGATCGGTCGCGAAGCGGCGGAGCGCCCCGCTGCGCAGCTGATCGCGGGGGCGCAGGCGGCGCGGACGCGCGGGGTAGCGCTGCTCGTCGTAGCTGATCTCGGGAGCGGCGCTCTCCTCGACCGCCTCGCCCGCGGTCTCCTCGGCCACGCCGCGTTCCACCACCTCGTGCTCGACCGGCTCCTCCACCGCGGTCCTCCCGTCCTCGTCCGACCCGGTGTGCCCGACGATACCGCCGCCGATCCGATGCCGGGCGATGCTTGACACCGACCGTCGCCGACGGGCGATGATGCCGCGCGGCCGGCGCAACCCCCGGCGCCCGGGTCGCGCGACGCGGCTAGCGTGAGCGTCCATGGAACCCGAGCTGCGCGACGTGCCCGTCGGCGATCTCGTCGTGCGTGTGCACTCGTCGGCGGGGCGCGACGGGCGTCGCCCGTGGGTGCTCGTGCACGGCATCGGCATGTCGCACCGCTACTTCCGGCGGCTGCACCGCACGCTCGCCGCGCGCGGCGAGACCGTCCACGCCGTCGACCTGCCCGGGTTCGGCGGGCTGCCGCGCCCGCGGCGCGACCTCGGCATCCCGGCGATGTCGGACGCACTGGCCGAGGCCCTGCGGACGCTCGGCGTGCCGCGCGCGCTCGTCGTCGGGCAGTCCATGGGCACCCAGTGGGTGACGGCGCTCGCGGCGCGTCACCCGCAGCTGGTCGCCGGTGCGGCGCTGATCGGACCGGTCGCCGACGAGCGTCACCGCACCGCCCGCGCCCAGGCCGCCGCGCTGTTCGTCGACACGCTGCGCGAAACCCCGGGGGCGAACCTCCTCGTCCTGACCGACTACGCACGGTGCGGCACGGGCTGGTACGCCGCCCAGCTCCGGCACATGCTCGCGTACGACGCCGCGGGCGCCATCGCCGAGGTGGCCGCGCCCATCCTCGTCGTGCGCGGGGGGCGGGACCCGATCGCCGGAGCGCGGTGGGCCCGGCGGATGCGGGATGCCGCCGCATCCGCGCGTCTGGTCGAAGTGCCCGGGCACGCGCACAACGTGCAGCACAGCGCGCCGCGCACCCTCGCCGCGGCGCTGTCGGCGTGGGCCGCGACGATCGCTCCCGACGCGGGGGAGCGGGGGTGAGCCGCCTCGCGCAGCGCGCGGCGTGGTGGGTGCGCGACTACGCCTACGCCGCCGTCTGGCAGCTGCGCGCGGCTGTCGACCGCACCGACCCCGTGCCGCTCGAGGCCGGCGCGGGCACGCCGATCGTGATCCTGCCGGGCGTCTACGAGACGTGGCGCTTCCTGCAGCCGCTCATCGTCGCCCTGCACGCGCGCGGGCATCCCGTGCACGTGGTCGCCCTCGCGCGACGCAACGGCGCCCCCGTCGCCGAGCTCGCGGGCCTCGTCGCCGAGGAGCTGCGCGAGCGCGACCTGCACGACGTCGTCCTCGTCGCCCACAGCAAGGGCGGACTCGTCGGGAAGGCCGCCATGCTGCGGCGCGACGCCGCCGGGCGCATCCGCGGCATGGTGGCGGTCGCGGCGCCGTTCGGCGGCTCGCGCTACGCGCGGCTCATGTGGGGCCGGACGCTGCGGAGCCTGTCGCCGACGGATGCGACGATCCGCGCCCTCTCGCACGAAACGGCCGTCAACGCGCGCATCGTGTCGGTCTACGGGCGCTTCGACCCGCACATCCCCGAGGGCAGCATGCTCCCCGGCGCCAAGAACGTCGAGCTCGACACCGGCGGGCACTTCCGCATCCTCGCGCACCCGCGCGTCATGGCGGAGGTCGCCGCGCTCGCGGAGTGAGCCGGGGTCACTCGGGCGCGATCGTCATGCGCGAGATCAGCCCGTCGCGCACCGCGAACGTGATGGGGCTCGTGCCGTTGTAGCCGTCGCCGCGCACCGTGACGGTGACCACGTACGTGTCGGGCTCGGGGCCGGGGTGCCAGTCGACGACGTCGAAGTGCGAGCGCCGGCCGATGTTGTCGCTCGCGTTCCACGCCGCCGCGCCGCCCCGCCCGTGGAACGTGCGGCCCCAGTCCTCGAGCACCGCGTCGTCGGTGAACGCGGCGACGAACCCCTCCGAGTCGCCGGCGTTGGTCGCGTCGATGAAGGCCGCGATGGGCGCCGGCAGCGGGGCGTTCGTCATCCGTCCATTCCAGACGGTGCCGCACGGGGGTGTCAATGCGGCGCGGACGGGCCACACTGGTGGACATGTCGAACGTCACGGCATACGGACACGATCTGCGGCACGACCCCGCGGCGCTGAACGCGTCGTTCGCCGACGCGCGCCCGGTGTCGTTCTGGCTCGACAGCCCGGACCGCCCGCAGGCTCGCCCCGCGCTCGCGCACGACCTCGACACCGATCTGCTCGTCGTCGGGGGTGGCTATTGCGGGCTGTGGACCGCGCTGATCGCGAAGGAGCGCGACCCCGGCCGCCGGGTCGTGCTCGTGGACGGCCACCGCATCGGCTGGGCGGCGTCGGGCCGCAACGGCGGATTCGTCGAGGCGAGCCTCACCCACGGCGCCGACAACGGGCGCCGCCACTTCGCCGACGAGCTGCCGATCCTCGACCGACTGGCCGAGGAGAACTTCGAGGCGCTCGCCGCGACGATCGAGCGCTACGGCATCGACGCCGAGTTCGAGCGCGCGGGAGAGCTCACCGTGGCGACAGAGCCGCATCAGGTGCCGTGGCTGCGCGAGGCCGCCGACGCCGGCGAGGGCGTCTTCCTCGAGGGCGAGGCGCTGCGTGCCGTGGGCGGCTCGCCGCTGTACCGCGCCGGGCTCATGGCCGAGCACGGCACCGCGTACGTGCACCCCGCGAAGCTCGCGTGGGGGCTCGCGCGGGTTGCCGAGGAGCTCGGTGTCGTCGTGCACGAGGGCACGCCGGCGCTGCGCCTGCGGCGGGACGGCGACCGCGTCGAGGTCGACACGCCCCGCGGCCGCATCCTCGCCGCCCGTGTGGCGCTGGCCACGAACGGCTTCCCGTCGCTGCTGCCGAGCCGCCGGCTGTTCACCGTGCCGATCTACGACTACGTGCTCATGACCGAGCCGCTGTCGGCGGCGCAGCTGCACGCGATCGGCTGGACGGGCCGCCACGGCATCACCGACTCCGGGCGCGAGTTCCACTACTACCGCAAGAGCGCCGACGACCGGATCCTGTTCGGCGGCTACGACGCGATCTACCACCGCGGCCGCCGCATCCGTCCGTCGCAGGACGAGCGCGCGGCATCGTTCGAGCGCCTCGCCGACCACTTCCTCTCGACCTTCCCGCAGCTCGACGGCATCCGCTTCACGCACCGCTGGGGCGGGATGATCGACATGTCCACGCAGCTCGTCGCTTTCCACGGCGCCGCGCACGGCGGGCGCGTCGCCTACAGCGCCGGCTACACGGGGCTCGGCGTCGCCGCCACGCGCTTCGGCGCCGAGACGATGCTCGACCTCCTGGAGGGTCGCGACACCGCGCGCACGCGACTGCGGATGGCGCGCCGGCTGCCGATCCCGATCCCGCCGGAGCCCGTGGCGTACCCGCTCATCCAGGCGATGCGGCGCGCGGTCGCCGCATCCGACCGAAACGGCGGCAAGGACGGACTGCTGCTGCGCGCCGCCGGGTGGCTCGGGGTCGGCTTCGACTCCTGACGCGGCTACGGCGCGGGCAGGGTGAACGTCACTCCGGCGCTGCTGCCCTCGGGGCCTTGGAACACGAGGGACGACGGCGGGCCCGCCGTCGAGGCGACGACCGCGCAGCCGCGCTGCTCGTATCCGAGTCCCGCCCCGTAGTCGTGAGCGGCGGGCGGATCGCACAGGGCGAGCTCCCGGGGCACCGATAGCGTCGTGGCGTCGGCAGGGGAGCCGGCGACCAGATCCTGCGCCGGGCTGAAGTCGGCGTCACCGCTGAGGGGGGCCCACACGTAGCTGACGTAGTAGGGCGTGGCCCTGTCGAGGTCGTGGACTCCGGGCGCCATGACATCGCCGAGCGCACCCGGCTCGCCCGCCGCGACCCCGGTCGGCTTCACGGCCACGATCGTGGCGTCGCCCTCGGTGGACGTGTAGCGCACGACTCCCCACTCGCCGGCGTCCACGACCGTCTCATCCGGCACCACGGCGTCGGCCGCCGGTGCGTCGGAGGCGCGAGGTGCGACTACGCGATCGACGTCACCGCTGTACTCCTCGACCTCCCCGTCGGTCAAGACGGCCCGTCCGGCGCTGTGCGAGGAGTAGAACGTTTCCCGGTGCGAGCGACGTATGCCCGCGCGGGAGGGAGCCTCGATGTCGTCGTCCGGGTTGCAGGTGAAGGAAGTGCGCTCGCTGGTGCCGGCGCGGATGGATCGGCTGCCGTGGGCCCGGTTCCACTGGATGATCGTCGTGGGCCTCGGCTTCTCGTGGATCCTCGACGGGCTCGAGGTCCAGATCGTCGCGGCCAACGGCTACGCGAAGACCCTGGGCATGGGCTCGTTCGAGGTCGGCCTCGCCGGCACCGCGTACCTGCTGGGCCAAGTGTGCGGTGCGCTCGTGTTCGGGCGTCTCACCGATCGGCTCGGACGCAAGAAGCTCTTCATCATCTCCCTCGCGGTCTACCTCATCGGCAGCGCCGTGGCGGGTCTCGCGTTCGCGCCGTGGTTCTTCTACATCTTCCGCTTCATCGCCGGCGCCGGCATCGGCGGCGAGTACGCCGCGATCAACTCCGCGATCGACGAGATCATCCCCTCGAAATACCGCGGGCGCGTCGACATCGCGATCAACGGGACCTACTGGGGTGGCGCGGCGCTCGGCGCCGTCGCGAACGTGTTCTTCCTGAACACCGACATCCTCCCGCAGGACCTCGGCTGGCGCCTCAGCTTCTTCCTCGGCCCGATCCTGGGTCTGCTGATCATCTGGCTGCGCCGGCACATCCCCGAGAGCCCGCGATGGCAGATGACCCACGGGCAGGAGGACGCCGCCGAGCGCAACGTCGACGAGATCGAGGAGCGGCTGCGGCGCGAGGGCAAGACGATCGAGCCCGTCGACGAGTCCAAGGCGATCACCGTGAAGGAGTACGGCCGGGTGCCGTTCCTCGTGATCGCGAAGGTGCTGTTCCAGAAGTACCCGCGGCGCACGCTCGTGGGCGTGACGATGATGGTGACGCAGTCGTTCCTGTACAACGCGATCTTCTTCACGTACGCACTCGTCCTGGAGAACTTCTACGACACCCCGCCGGCGTCGGCGTCGCAGTACTTCATCATCTTCGCGATCGGCAACCTCGCCGGGGCGCTCGTGCTCGGGCACTTCTTCGACACGTGGGGGCGCCGGCGGATGCTGTTCGGCACCTACGTGCTCGCGGGGCTCATCCTGCTCGTGAGCGCGTTCCTCTTCCAGGCGGGCGTGCTCAACGCGGCCACGCACACGGCCTTCTGGTGCGCGTCGTTCTTCTTCGCGTCGGCCGGCGCCTCGGCGGCGTACCTGACGGTGAGCGAGATCTTCCCGCTCGAGCTGCGCAGCCAGGTGATCTCGTACGTCTTCTCGATCGGTCAGCTCGTCGGCGCCGTCGCGCCGGCGCTGTACGGCGCCCTGATCGGCGACGGCACAGATCGCGAGCCGCTGTTCTGGGGGTACGTGCTCGGCTCGGTCGTCATGATCGTCGGCGGCGTGATCTCGGGCGTCTTCGGCGTGAGCGCCGCGGGCAAGTCGCTCGAGGACATCGCCGATCCGCTGTCGCTCGTGGACGGCCCGAAGACCGCGGTCACCCCCGACCGCTGAGCCCCACCCCTCGCGCACGAATTCAGGCTGCGCGTCGCCGGTCGGCTTCGCCGGGCCGGAATTCCGCGCCCGGTCGGTTGCCGCGACCGTGGCCAGCCTGAATTCGTGTTCGACCGGGGGAGTCGCCTCGGTCCGGAGCCACTTCTGGCCCGACGGCGGCCGCCGCCCGCCGCCCCTCCGCACGTATTCAGGCTGCGCCGTCGCCGGCGGGCTCGCCCGGGCCGGAATTCCGCGCCCGGTCAGTCGGTGCGACCGTGGCCAGCCTGAATTCGTGTCGGGGTGGGGTGGCTAGGCTCGGAGGATGCCCGCAGCGCTGCCGCCGATCGTCGTGATGGGGGTCTCGGCCGCCGGGAAGTCGAGCGTGTCGGCGGCGCTCGCGCTGCTGCTCGGGGTGCCGTGGCACGACGCCGACGACCTGCATCCGCCCGTCAACGTCGAGAAGATGGCGGCCGGCATCCCGCTCACCGACGACGACCGGTGGCCGTGGCTCGACGCGGTCGGCGCCGAGCTCGCCGCGGGGGAGGCGGACGGCGGCGTGATCGTCGCGTGCTCGGCGCTGCGCCGGGCGTACCGCGACCGCCTCCGCGCGGCCGCGCCGGGCACTGTGTTCGTGCACCTGACCGGCGCCGACGCGCTGCTCACGCAGCGGGCGGCGGCGCGGGTCGGTCACTTCATGCCCGCGACGCTGCTCGCATCGCAGCTCGCGACCCTCGAGCCGCTGCAGCCCGATGAGGCGGGTGCCGCGCTCGACGTGATCGCGCCGGTCGCCGACCTCGCCGACGCGGCCGCGCGGTGGATACGGGGCCGCGCGGCATGACCACACGGCTGCTCGTCGTCGCCGACACGCACGTGCCGGTGCGGGCGAAGGCGCTCCCCGAGGCGGTGCTGCGGGCGGCGGATGCGGCGGATCTCATCGTGCACGCGGGCGACTGGGTCACCGCGGCGGTCCTCGACGAGCTCGAGCGGCACGGCCAGGTGCTGGGGGTGTGGGGCAACAACGACGGCGCCGACCTGCACGCACGGCTGCCGGAGGTCGCCCGCCGCGACATCGAGGGCGTGCGGTTCGCGGTCGTGCACGAGACCGGAGCGGCCGCCGGGCGCGAGGCGCGCATGGATGCAGCGTTCCCCGACACGGATGTGCTCGTCTTCGGGCACAGCCACATCCCGTGGGACACCACGACCCCGCGGGGCCTCCGTCTCCTCAACCCCGGCTCGCCCACCGACCGCCGCCGCCAGCCGTACAAGACGTACCTGACCGCGACCGTCGAGGACGGCGCCCTCCGCGACGTCGACCTCGTGCGCCTCTGAGGTCAGCGGGTCAGGATGAGCGCGTCGCCCTGACCGCCGCCGCCGCACAGCGCCACCGCGGCCGTGCCCGAGCCGCGGCGCACGAGCTCGTGCACGGCGTGCACGACGAGCCGGTTGCCGGACGCGCCGATCGGATGGCCGATCGCGATGCCGCCGCCGTGGATGTTCACGACGTCGTCCGACAGCCCGAGTTCGGCCTGCGACCGGGCGACGACGGCGCCGAACGCTTCGTTGATCTCCACGAGGTCGAGGTCGGCGGTGGCGATGCCCTGCCGCTCGACGGCCTGCGCGATCGCGCGCGCGGGCTGCTCGTGCAGCGAGTTGTCGGGGCCGGCGACCTGGCCGACGGCGCCAAGGGTCGCGAGCACGTCCCAGCCGCGCTCCTCGGCCACGGCGCGCGTGGTGAGCACGACCGCGGATGCGCCGTCGGAGATCTGCGACGAGTTGCCGGCCGTGATCGACCCGCCCTCGGCGAACGCCGGGCGCAGGCCCGCGAGGGTCTCGACGGTCGTGTCGGGACGGATGCCCTCGTCGGCGGTGACGACGATCGGCGCGCCCTTGCGCTGCGGGATCTCGACCGGCACGATCTCGGCGTCGAAGACGCCCGCCTGCTGCGCCGCGGCGGCGCGCTGGTGCGAGCGGGCCGCGACGGCGTCCTGCGCCTCGCGTGTCACCTCGAAGCGCGCGTTCGCGCGCTCGGTGGATGCGCCCATGCTCTCGCGGTCGAACGCGTCGGTGAGGCCGTCGTACGCCATGTGGTCGAGCGCCTCGATCGAGCCGTAGTTCCAGCCGGTGCGCGAGTTCATGAGCAGGTGCGGGGCGCGGGTCATCGACTCCATGCCGGCCGCGACGACGACCGTCGCATCGCCGGAGCGCAGCATCCGGGCGCCGTCGATGACGGCCGTGAGGCCCGACAGGCACACCTTGTTGACCGCCGAGGCGTGCACGTTCCAGCCGAGTCCGCCCGCGATCGCGGCCTGGCGCGCGGGGTTCTGGCCGGCGCCGGCCTGCAGCACCTGGCCGACGAGCACGGCGTCGATCGCGTCGGCAGGGATACCGCCGCGCTCGAGCGCGCCGCGGATCGCGATGCCGCCGAGCTCGGTGGCGGTGAGGGCGGCCAGCTGCCCCTTCAGCCGGCCCTGCGGCGTGCGGGCGGCGGCCACGATGACGACGTCGTCGGTGCTCATGCGTTCTGCTCCTCGGGGATGCGGACGGTCAGGGACGGCTCGGTGGCCGCCATGACATCCTCCACCGACACGCCGGGGGCGGTCTCGACGAGGACGAGTCCGTCGGGGGTGACGTCGATGACGGCGAGGTCGGTGATGATGCGGTCGACGACGCCCTTGCCGGTCAGCGGCAGCGAGCAGGCGTGCACGATCTTGGGGGAGCCGTCCTTCGCGACGTGCTCCATGAGCACGATGACGCGAGCGGCGCCGTGGACGAGGTCCATCGCGCCGCCCGGGCCCTTCACCATCTTCCCCGGGATCATCCAGTTCGCGAGATCGCCGGATGCGGAGACCTGCATCGCGCCCAGGATCGCGGCGTCGATCTTGCCGCCGCGGATCATGCCGAAGCTCAGCGCCGAGTCGAAGAACGCCGCGCCGGGAAGGGTCGTGACGGTCTCCTTGCCGGCGTTGATGAGGTCGGGGTCGACGGCGTCCTCGGTCGGGTACGGACCGACGCCGAGGATGCCGTTCTCCGACTGCAGCACGACCGTCACGTCGTCGGGGACGTAGTTCGGGACGAGGGTCGGCAGGCCGATCCCCAGGTTCACGTACGCGCCGTCGGCGAGCTCGCGGGCCGCGCGCGCGGCCATCTCCTGTCGGGTGAGCGCCATGTCAGTTCCCCTCTGCGGCGGCGGCGCGCACGGTGCGTCGCTCGATGCGCTTCTCGATGCCGGTGCCCACCTCGACGATGCGGTGCACGTAGACGCCGGGGAGGTGGACCGTGTCGGGGTCGAGGTCGCCGGGCTCGACCAGCTCCTCCACCTCGGCGATGCACACACGCCCGGCCATCGCGGCGAGCGGGTTGAAGTTGCGGGCCGCCTTGTTGAAGACGAGGTTGCCGTGGCGGTCGCCGCGCAGGGCGTGGACGAGCGCGAAGTCGGTGACGATCGCCTCCTCGAGCACGTAGTCGCGCTCGCCCGCACCGAGGTCGAACGTGCGCACGTCCTTCTTCGGCGAGGCGACGGCGACGCCGCCCGAACCGTCGTAACGGCGAGGGAGACCGCCCTCGGCGACCTGCGTGCCGACGCCGGTCTGCGTGAAGAACGCGGCGATGCCGGCGCCCCCGGCGCGCAGCTTCTCGGCGAGCGTGCCCTGCGGCGTGAGCTCGAGCTCGAGCTCGCCGGAGAGGAACTGCCGCTCGAACTCCTTGTTCTCGCCGACGTACGACGATGTCATCTTGCGGATGCGGTGGGCGTTCAGCAGCACGCCGAGCCCCCAGTCGTCGACGCCGCAGTTGTTGGACACGGCCGACAGATCGGTCGTGCCCTGCGCGAGGAGCGCGTCGATGAGGGCGATGGGGTTGCCGGAGAGGCCGAAGCCGCCGACGGCGAGCGAGGCGCCGTCCGGGATGTCGGCGACGGCCTCGGCCGCCGAGGGCCAGGTCTTGTCGATCACGCGTACTCCTTCGTCGTGAGAGGCCGCGTCGGTGCGGCGGGCGCTCTCCCCATCGTGCGCGCGTGGCGGGCGCGTCGCCGCATCCGCGCTTGCCATATGGATACCCGCCGACGTAGCGTCCATATCGTGGACACGGATGCAGCGACGCGTACGGTGCCCGGCGCGCAGGCGATCGCGCGGGCAGCGCGGCTGCTGCGCCTCGTGACCGCCGCGGGAGCGGAGGGTGCCGCGGTGTCGGCGCTCGCCGAGCGCGCCGACCTCACGCGGCCGACCGCACACCGGCTGCTCGCCGCGCTCCAGCGCGAGGGCCTCGTCGACCGCGATGACGCCACCGGCCGCTGGGCGCCGGGACCCGAGCTGTACCTCATGGGCACCGTGGCCGCGGCGCGCTACGACATCACCGCGATCGCGCGCGACATCGTGCGCTCGCTCGCGGTGCGCACCGAGGAGAGCGCGTTCCTCTCCGTGCGACGGGGAGATGAGACCGTCTGCCTCGTGCGCGAGGAGGGGAGCTTCCCGATCCGTTCGTTCGTGCTCGCCGAAGGCGTGCGGTTCCCGCTCGGCGTCGCGTCCGCGGGGCTTGCGATCCTCGCGTTCCTCCCGTCCCACGATGTGGACGCGTACTTCGAGCGGCACCCCGACCTCGCGCGGCGGTGGGGCGCCGCCCACGGCGAGAAGCGACTGCGCGCGCGCCTGCGCGAGACGCACGAGCGCGGCTACGCGGTGAACCCCGGGCTGATCGTCGAGGGCAGCTGGGGGATGGGAGCCGCGGTGTTCACGCGCGAGGGGCATCCGCAGTGGGCGCTGAGCCTCACGGGCGTGGAGTTCCGCTTCGGCCCCGAGCGCATCGCCGAGCTCGGACGGGTGCTGCTCTCGCACGCGCACCAGCTGACGACCCGCATCGCCGCGCGCTGACCCCGCGCGGCTCAGTCGCCGGGAGCGGTGAGCACGAGCCGGCTGACGCGCACGCGCACGACCGGTGCGGCCGAGGTGTGCGCGGCGAGCACCGTCCGCACGCGCGCGGCGACCGCCTCGGCGACGCGGGCCGAGTCGCGGCCGAGCTCGACGCCGATGCTCACGGTCGCCTCGGCGGACGACGGCGACACCTGCACCGACGACAGGGCCGCCGTGCCGCGTGCGAGATGGTCTACCGCGCGGGCGACGATCGGGCGCGCGGCGTACACGGCGGCCACGCCGGGCACCGCTCGTGCCGCGGTGTCGACGTCGACCCCGATGCTGTCGGTCGTCGGTGCGGCGGCGGTCCCTCCGCCGGCCGCGGGCACGGTCTGCTCGCTCATCGCTCCCCCTCGTCCTCGTCCATGTGCACGTTGTCGACCGTCACGTCGACGCGCCCCACACGCAGCTCCCCCTGGCTCTGGATGGCCGCGGCCACCGCCGCGCGCGCGGCGGTGGCCACCTCTTCCACGCGCTCGCCGAAGCGCACGCTCACGGTGATCGTCACGTCGAACGCGCCCGTCTCGTCGTCACGGCGCAGCTTCGTGCGGCCGACGAGGATGCCGGGCACCTCGTCGCCTGCCGCGCGGACGAGCTCGTACAGCGCGCCCTCCGTGACGAACAGGCCCGCATCAGGGTCGTGCGGCAGGAGCGGGATGTCCGACCCCGCCCGGAACTCCCGCATCACCTCCTGCATGATGCCGTCGTACCACTTCTCGTCGAGCGGGCGCGTGCTCTCGTGCGCGACGAGGGCGCGCGAGAGCGCCCCCATCCGCTCCATCGAGGCGAGCACCGACTGGCACTCCGCATTCGTGTCGATCGCCGCGATGGCCGGGCGCCGACCGCGGTCGAGATAGGCCGACAGGTCTTCGAGCGTGTAGCCCGACCCGCCCACGCCGCGCGCGTCGGCGTCGTCCACGTCGTCCGTCATCCCCGTCACCTCCATTCCTGCATCCGCTCGATCACGGTCTTGCGGGCCCGCGCGAGGCGCCCCCGCACGGTGGCGGCGGAGACGCCCACCTGCTCCGCGATCTCGTCATAGCTGTATCCGCTCACTTCCTTGAGCACCCACACCACCCGCTGGTCTTCCGGCAGCTCGCCGAGCACGCGCGAGAGCGCCTCCATCTGCGAGGATCGCACGGCGCTGCGCTCGGGGTCGTCGAGCGCGATCACGGCGTCGTCCACGATCTGCTCCGTGGGCTTGCGGCGGCGCAGCCGGTCGGTCGCCTTCCGCGACACGATCGTCGTGAGCCAGCTGCGCACCTTGTCGGGCTCGGCGAGCTCGGGCAGGCGCTGCCACGCCGTGATCAGCGCCTCCTGCACGCAGTCGTCGGCGTCGGCGCGCGAGCCGGTGAGCCGCGTCGCGAACGCCACGAGGAACGGCGCGTGCCGGCGCACCAGCACGCCGAAGGCGAGCTGATCGCCGTCGGCGGCACGGGCGGCCAGGAGGCCGTCGGGTGCGGCCGTCAGAGCGGTCATGCGGGTGGCTCTCTGTCAGGTGACTCTCAGCATCCGCATCGTGACGATTCCCGATCCGGCGGCGTCTACGTAGCGAAACACTCACAGCGGTCCGAAGGCACCGCTTGACGAAAGGACGCAGACATGGCACAGCCCACCACGAACGCCCCCCTCGCCACGACCGAGGCGGGCAAGACCACGATCGTCGACCCGGTCGTCGCCAAGATCGCCGGCATCGCCGCGCGTGAGGTGCCCGGCGTCCACGCGCTCGGCGGCGGCGCCGCCCGCGTGCTCGGCAACATCCGCGAGGCCGTGGGCGCGAAGGACTTCGCCCAGGGCGTGCGCGTCGAGGTGGGCGAGAAGGAGGTCGCGGTCGACCTGCAGATCCAGGTGGACTACCCGGAGCCGCTGCAGCGCGTCGCCGCCGAGGTGCGCTCGGCCGTGGCCGAGGCGATCACCGAGCTCGTCGGCCTGAAGGTCGCCGAGATCAACGTGACCGTCGTCGACGTGTACATCCCGGGCGATGACGACGACGCCGAGGAGTCGCGAGTCCAGTGAACGGCATCCTCTACGGCACCCTCGCCGGGGTCGCGCTGGCGTTCGCCGCACTGGCGTTCGGATTCTGGGGTTTCCTCCTCGTCGCCCTCTTCGGCGGCATCGGGGCCCTCATCGGAGCGTCCGTGACCGGCCGGCTGGACCTGCGGGCGGCGCTGGACGCCGCCCGCGGGCGCCGGGTCGGATGAGCGCCGTCGAGGTCGTCGCCCCCACCAGCGGGGGCGCGACCGTCGCCCCCGCCCGCCCCGTGATCCCCGGTCACGTCACGATCGCCCCCCGCGCCTACGAGCGGCTGCTGGCCGCCGTCAGCGCGCGGTCGATGGGGGTGCGCCCGCGCGATGTCACCGTGCGCGCGGCCGACGAGGGCGGGCGCCTGATCGTCCACGTCACCGGAGCAGTCTCCGGCGACGGCGCCCCGGTGCTCGAACGCATCGAGCGCGTCCGCACCGACGTGACCGAAGGCGCGCAGCGCCTCACGGGAGCGGCGGTCACCCGGGTCACCGTCCATGTGACCCGCATCCACTTCGACGACAGGAGGGCATCATGAGCACGCAGAACGCCGACGGCGTGCTGCGCCGCAGCAGCCGTCGCCTGCGGTACCGCTCGCGGAGCGCGGCCGTGTCGACCGCGCTCGTGCTGGCGGCGCTCATCGGGCTCTACCTGGCCGTCGAGGCGGGGCTCGCGCTCGCCGGTCGCCCGGCGCTCGTGGCCACCCCCGCCCAGCTGTGGGACACGGCCCAGGCCCAGCCCGCGATCGCGTGGGTGGCGGCGGTCGTCCTCGCCGTCATCGGCGTCGTCTTCGTGCTGCTCGCGGTCCTGCCCGGGCGCCTCGCGCGCCGCGAGGTCTCGGAGGAGCGCTTCACCGTCGTCCTGGACGACGACGTGCTCGCCAGCGGCCTGTCGCGCAGCGCCGCGACCGCGGCCGGCGTCGGCCGCAGCCAGGTACGCACGGCCGTCGGACACCGGCGCGCCCGCGTGCAGCTGACCCCCACGACGGGCTTCCCGCCCGCCCGCGACGCGGCCCAGCAGGCGTCCGTCGCGACCGTCACCGCCCTGGGCCTGCGCCCGGGACTGACCCCGCGCGTCACCGTCGAACGAGAGGGCGTGATCGCATGACGCAGTCCAACCGGTTCCTCAACCGCGTGCTGCTGCTGCTCGTCGGACTCGGCTTCCTCGCCGTCGCCGCCGTGATCGCGTGGCCCCAGGTCACCGGCGCCCCGCTGCCGCTGGTCGTGGCCGCCGACGACCCGATCGTGTCGTGGGGCATCATCGCCGCCGCCGCCGTCGCGCTCGTCATCGCGGTGGCCTGGGTCGCCTCGCGCGGCCGCGGCCGGACCCGCTTCGCGATCGCGACCGACGACGTGCGCGTGGACGCCGCCGCCCTCGCCGACATCGTGCGCGACGCGCTCTCGTCGGCACCGGATGTGGCCGGCGTCAAGGTCGCCGGCTACACGGTGCGCCGCCGCCGGGTGCTCGCCGTGACCGTGCTCACGCGCCGTCACCCCGACCTCCCCGCGCTGATGCGCGACCTCCGTGCCGCGATGGACCGCATGGACGCCGTGCTCGGCACGCCGCTGCCGGCCGTGGTCCACATCACGACCGGTCTGCGCACCGCCCTCGCGGGCGAGCGCGCGACCCGCTGACCCGCACCACCACAACCCCGCGCCCACCCGGGCGCACCGAACAGAGAAAGGAGCCGATCATGGGACTCGGCGACGACATCAAGAACACCGCGCAGGACCTCGCCGGCAAGGCGAAGGAGGCCATCGGCAAGGCCACCGACAACGACAAGCTCGTTGCGGAGGGCAAGGCCGATCAGGTCAAGGCCGACGCGAAGAAGGCGGCCGGCGACGTGAAGGACGCCTTCACGAAGGACTGAGCCGCCCAGACGAACGCCCCGCCCGACTCACCCCCGGGCGGGGCGTTCCGTCGTGTCGGCGCACTAGCGTCGGTGTCATGACGGATGACCTCGGCGCCGCGCTGCGCGAGCGCGTCGTCGTGCTGGACGGCGGCCTCGGCACCCACCTCGAGGCGCGCGGCGCCGACGTCTCGGGTGAGCTGTGGTCGGCGCGCGTGCTCCGCGACGACCCCGAGCTCGTGCGCGCCGCGCACGCCGACTTCGTCGCCGCCGGCGCCGAGGTCGTCATCTCGGCCTCGTATCAGCTCGGCTACGGCGCCGCCCTCCCCGACGGCGAGGTCGACCGGCTCATCCGACTGTCGGTCGCCGTCGCGCGCGACAGCGGCGCGCGATGGGTCGCCGCATCCGTCGGTCCCTACGGTGCCGTGCGCGCCGACGGCAGCGAGTACACGGGCGACTACGGGCGGGATGCGGCGGAGCTGCGCGCGTGGCACCGCCGCCGCCTCGCGGCGCTCGCCGATGCCGGCGCCGACGTGCTCGCGGTCGAGACGGTGGCGTCGCCCCTCGAGGCGGAGGTGCTGGCCGCGGAGCTCGACGCTCTGGGCGTGCCGTCGTTCGTCAGCATGTCGGGCGACAGCACCGCGCTCGACGCGCGGGGGCTGCGCGCGGCGCTGCGGACCGCGGCCGGAGCGCGCGGCGTGCTCGCGGTGGGCGTCAACTGCTGCCGACCGGCCCGCACCGCGGCGCTGCTGGCGGCGGCGCCCGCCGGGGCTGCGCTCGTGGCCTACCCGAACGCCGGACGCACGTGGGACGCGTCGACGCGCACGTGGCGGGGCGAGGCGAGCGGGGTGGCCGACCTCGCGCCGGGCTGGGCGGCGGCGGGCGCGCGCCTCATCGGCGGATGCTGCGGCACGACGCCGGCGGACGTCGCCGCGATCGCCGCGCGCGTCAGCGCGACCACGCGTACGTGATCTCCGGACGGCCGGGCCCGCCGTAGCGCGGGACCCGTGACGCGCGTCCCGTCTCCACGAGGTGCTCGAGGTAGCGTCGCGCGGTCACGCGCGACATGCCCTCCCCCTCTGCGACCTCGGTGGACGACAGCGCGCCGTCGGCGGCGCGCAGCCGCGCCGCGACCGCCGCGAGGGTCTCCTCGCCGAGGCCCTTCGGCAGCGGCGGGGGCGCCGCGCGCAGCGCGCCGAGCAGCGCGTCCACCTCCGACTGGGTGGTCGCCTCGTCCGTGCGCGCGATGCCCTCGTGGTACGAGCGGTACGACTCGAGGCGCTCGCGGAACGCGGCGAAGGTGAACGGCTTGATGAGGTAGTGCATCATGCCGCGCGACACCGCGGCGCGCACGGTCGCGGCGTCGCGCACCGCCGTGACGGCGATGATGTCGACCGTCGACCCCTGCGCGCGCACGACCCGCGCGACGTCGAGCCCGCCGCCGTCGGGGAGGGTGAGATCGAGCAGGACGAGGTCGATCGCGCGCGTCGCGTCGGTGAGGGCCGTGAGGGCGGCGCGCGCGGAGGAGGCGAGCCCCGCGACCTCGAAGCCGTCGACCCGGCCGACGTACGCGGCGTGAAGCTCGAGTGCGAGCGGGTCGTCGTCGACGATGAGGACGCGGATCACGGCAGCGTCACCGTCACGGTGGTGGGGGCCGCCGCGACCGCCACTGATCCGTGGTGCGCGGCGACGATGTCGCGCACCAGGGCGAGCCCGACACCCCGCCCGCCCGCCGCGTCGGCGGGCTTCGTGGTCGCCCCGAACGCGAACGGGTCGGCGAGGTCGCGGTCGAAGCCCGGGCCGCTGTCGCTGACGGCGAGCACGACGCCGTCGCCGTCGGCGCGCACCCGCACGCGCACCCAGCGCGGCTCCTGGCCGGCCGCGGCGGCGTCGAGGGCGTTGTCGACGAGGTTGCCGAGGATCGTCACGGCGTCGGTGGCGGGGATCGGGAGCGCCGGTGCGTCGTCGGGCACGTCGAGCTCGAGCGAGACGCCGCGCTCGCCCGCGTCGTCGAGCTTGCCGAGCAGCAGCGCCGCGACCGCCGCATCCGACGCGCCGCCGACAAGTCGGTCGGTGAGCGGCTGGCGGTGCTCGGCGGTCTCGACGAGGAGCTCGCGCGCATCGTCGACGCGGTCGAGCTCGAGCAGCGCGAGCACCGTGTGGAGGCGGTTGCCGTGCTCGTGCGTCTGCGACCGCAGGGTCTCGGTGAGGCTGCGGACGCTCTCGAGCTCGCCGAGGAGGCTCTGCAGCTCGGACCGATCGCGCAGGGTCATGACGTGCCCGCGCTGCGGCGAGCGGCGGCCGGTGAGGTCGCGGGCCTCCTCCTGGTTGATCAGCAGCACGCGGTCTCCCGCGACGACGGTCTCCTCGACCATGCGGCGCCCCTCGCGCAGGGCGTCGCGCAGCGCCTCGCCGACCTCCAGCTCCGACGGGTCGATCGAGACGAGGCCGCTGCGGGCGGGCGGAAGCCCCAGCAGATCGGCGGCCTCGTCGTTGTAGAGGCGGATGCGACCGGATCCGTCGGTGACCACGAGCCCCTCGCGGATCGAGTGCAGCACCGTCTCGTAGTTCGCGACCATGCGGCTCAACTCGTCGGGCGTGAGTGCGCCGGCGACGCGCCGCGCCGAGCGTCGGACGAGCAGCGCGCCGAGGAGTCCGAGCCCCACCATGCCCGCCGTCGCCCCCACGATGAGCGGCACGCGCGGGGCGAGCTGCTCCTGCACGGAGTCGAGCGTCTCGCCGACCGACACCATGCCGACCATCGCGCCGTCCCCGCCGCCGCCGGCGTAGATGGGTGCGATCGTGCGCACCGACGGGCCGAGCGTGCCCTCGTAGACCTCGGTGAAGGTCGCGCCGGCGAGGGCGGGGGCGGTCGACCCGAGGTAGGGGCGCCCGATCTCGGCGGGGTCGCGATGGGTGAGGCGGATGCCGTCGAGGGTCATGACCGTCACGAACGACACGTCGGCGTCCGCCATCACGTCCTGCGCGATGGGCTGGAGCTCACCGCTGTCGCCCTGGGCCACGAGGCGGGCGATCGCCGGCTCGTGCGCGAGCGTCTCGGCGACCGAGCGGGTGACCGACTCGGCCTCGCGACGGCCGGAGTCGGCGAGCTGCACGGCGAGCACGATCGAGAGCACGGCGCCGGTCACGAGCGCCGTGGCCACGGCCACGAGCGCGAGGCGGGCTCCGACGCTGAGTCTCACCCGTTCATCCTGCACCGCCGCGGACGCCGGCGGCGTGAACACTACGACCACAACTGGCCGGGCGGCCGCGAGCGGGCCAGCATCGTCGCATCCCGGCACCGACGCCGGACCCCGTCGTTATCCAGAGAGGAATGACGCACATGGCACTCTCCCTTCGCACCACCCGGGACGGACGGCCGCGCAAGCGCATCGACCGCAACCACTGGCTCTACATCGCGGTGATCGCCGCCGTCGGGCTGGGCATCCTCGTGGGCCTGCTCTTCCCGACCGTCGGGCAGGCGCTCGAACCGATCGGCAAGGGCTTCGTCAACCTCATCAAGATGATGATCGCGCCGGTGATCTTCTGCACGATCGTGGTCGGCATCGGCTCGATCGCCAAGGCCGCGACGGTCGGCAAGATCGGCGGCCTCGCGCTCATCTACTTCCTCGTGATGTCGACCTTCGCGCTGGCGATCGGCCTCGTGGTGGGCAACATCATCCACCCCGGCGAGGGCCTGAACATCGCGGGTGCCACCTACCAGGTGGAGGGCGAGGCGTCCACGACCACCGAGTTCGTGATGGGCATCATCCCCACCACGTTCTTCTCCGCGTTCACCGGCGGCAGCATCCTGCAGGTGCTCTTCATCGCCCTGCTCGTCGGCTTCGCCCTGCAGCGCATGGGCGAGCGCGGCCAGCGCATGGTCGAGGCGGTGCGCAGCTTCCAGGTGCTCGTCTTCCGCATCCTCGGCATGATCCTGTGGCTCGCCCCGCTCGGTGCGTTCGGCGCGATCGCGGCGGTCGTCGGCAAGACCGGGTTCCAGGCCGTGATCAGCCTCGGCATCCTCATGGGCGCGTTCTACCTGACGTGCTTCCTGTTCATCGCGGTCGTGCTCGGCACGCTGCTGTACGCCGTCACCCGGGTCAACATCTTCTCGCTCATGAAGTACCTCGGCCGCGAGTACCTGCTGATCGTCGGCACCTCCTCCTCGGAGGCCGCCCTGCCCCGCCTCATCGCGAAGATGGAGCACCTCGGCGTCTCGAAGCCCGTCGTCGGCATCACGGTGCCCACCGGCTACTCCTTCAACCTCGACGGCACTGCGATCTACCTCACGATGGCCTCGCTGTTCATCGCCACGGCGCTGGGCAACCCGATGTCGATCGGCGAGCAGATCGGCCTCATGATCTTCATGATCATCGCCTCGAAGGGCGCCGCCGGTGTCACGGGTGCGGGCCTGGCGACCCTCGCCGGCGGCCTGCAGGCCTACCGCCCCGACCTCGTCGACGGCGTCGGCGTGATCGTCGGCATCGACCGGTTCATGTCGGAGGCCCGCGCGGTGACGAACTTCACCGGCAACGCCGTGGCGACGCTCCTCATCGGCTCGTGGACCAAGCAGTACGACGGCGCCCGCGTCCGTGAGGTGCTCGCCGGCCGGCTGCCCTTCGACGAGTCGATGCTCACCGGCGACCCGCACGGCGCCGCGGCCCGCGAGCAGGACCGCGTGGGCGGCGACGAGACCGGCGAGCCCGTCGCCACGGTCGACACCGCGTCGCTCGACAGCTTCCGCGCCCGCGCCGAGGCGGAGGCCGCCGCGCGGAGCCGCTCGTGAGCGCACATCCCACGGCGGCGGGGACGGCTTCGGCCGCCCCCGCCGCCGCGCGCGTACGTCATGCCCGCACGTGGCTCCTGCGCTCTCCGCTGGCGGGTGAGATCGCCCCGGACGCGCCGCGCGCCGACGTCGTCGTGCTCGACCTCGAAGACGGCCTGCCCGCGAGCCGGAAGGACGAGGGGCGGTCGCGCGCGCTGCGCGCGGCGGAGCTCGCGCCGGTGTGGCTGCGGATCAGCGCCGCCGGCACCGCCGACGGCGACGCCGACCTGGCCCTGGCCGCCGCCCTCGGCGACCGCCTCGGCGGCGTCGTGCTCGCGATGTGCGCATCGCCGGCCGACCTCGACCTCGTCGACCGGCGCCTGAACGCCTCGGTCCCCGTCGTCGCGATGATCGAGACGGCGACGGCGCTGCTGGCCGCCGCCGCCATCGCGGCGCACCCGCGCACGTCGCGTCTGGCCTTCGGCATCGGCGACTTCCGTCGCGACACCGGGATGTCGGCCGACCCGGTCGCGCTCGCGTGGCCGCGCGCCCAGCTCACCGTGGCCAGCGCGGCCGCGGGCATCGCGGGGCCGATCGACGGGCCGTGCGGACCGGTGTCGCACGCCCGGACGGCCGCTGCGCACGCCGCATCCGTCGGATTCACGGGCACGCTCGTGCTCGACGCCGCGGCGGTGTCGGGGGCGCATGCCGGCTTCACGCCCGCGCCCGCCGAGGTGACCGAGGCCCGCGCGCTGCTCGCCGCATCGCCGCCGGGGGACGTCGACGGGTCGTACGCGCCCGCCCTCGCGCGTGCTCGTGCCCTCGTGGCCCGGGCCGAGGCCCTGGCGAGCCTCTAGCTCGCGGCGGCCACGGCCGGCCCGAGCAGGAGCCCGCTCGCGGCCGTCGCGACACCGGTGCTCGACCCGGGTGAGCGCAGGAAGGTCTTCTCGGCGATCATCGACGACCTCAACCAGCCGCTGCACCGCGCGTACATCTCGCAGCCGGTGCAGCCGCTCGAGGAATGGATGACCGGCAGCCCGCCCATGCACGTCACCTTCGACGAGGACTGAACACCCCGGTCGGCGCGAGAGCCACCGACTCCGGTCAGACGCCCTTGAGCGCGCGCAGTCGCGCCAGGAGCGCGGGCGCGCGCGTGTCGAACGCGCGGCCGCCGACGGTGATGCCGAGCGCCGCGACGGCGGGGCCGATCACGACGCCGAGGGCGAGGGCGAGCCACGCGGCACCCGCCGATCCGGTCACGACCGACACGATCGCCGCGACGAGGGCCGGAGAGGACAGCGCCACGGCCGCGACCCAGCACGCCAGGAACGCCAGGAACATCCCGAACGTCGCCCCGGGCACGCGCTTGAACGGGTTGTCGCCGGAAGCGGGCGTCGGCACGATGAGCATCGCCGAGCTGACCGCGCTGACGCCGTAACCGGCGAGCAGCAGCGCGATGCCCGCGCCGAGTGCGGCGGGAAGGAGCGCCCAGCGCCCCGACAGCGCGACCGTGACGAGCGTCGCGACCACGAGCAGCGGAAGCCCCACGGATGCGGCGGCGAGCGAGCGCCCGGCTCGGTCGGCGCGCCCGCTGATCCCGGTCTGCACGACGGTCGCGAACGCCGTGCCGTCGAACGACACGTCGGTGTAGGGGAGGACGCCGAGGAAGAAGCCGACGAACACACCGGAGAGCGCGAACACGGGGGTCGTGAGGTCGAACCCGGTGTACAGCAGCACCGCGATCGGGAGGAACGGGACGATCAGCAGCTGCCGGGTGTAGCGCAGATCCTTCAGCCAGTACGTCAGCGAGCGCCCCCACGTCGCGCCGACGGGGCCGGTGGGGACGACGCCGAACCACCCGAGCGCCCCCGCCTTCCCGCCGCGGGCGGACGAGCGCGCGGGCGGCGCCACGAGCGACGACGCGAGGCTGCGGTGCCACAGCAGCCACAGCACGGCGAGCGTCGCCGCCGCGATGAGGAGCTTCAGGACGCCGGGCACGACGGCGCCGGCGGCGAGGTCGCCCGGCACGGCCCATGCCGCCCCGATCGGCGTCCACGACAGCGCCTCGACGATGCCGTCCAGCTGCACGCCCGAGCGGGCGGCGAGGCGCACGAGACTCAGGATGCCGAGGATCAACGGACTCGCGAAGATCACCACGACGAACGCGAGGAGGGCGATCAGCTCGCGCGTGCGGCGGCGGCCGCCCAGGCCCGCCGCGAACGACGCGACCGCGCGCGACGCGACGACGCACACGGCGACGCCGACCGGCACGCACACGATCGCGGCGAGGGCGGCGACCGGCCACCGCCACCACAAGGCGAACGTCGCGAGGGCGCCGAGGGTCGTCGCGATGCCGGGGATGCCGGTCGCCCCGCCCGCGGTGATCGCGACCATCATGCGCGTCGTGCTGAGCGGGAACGGGGCGAGCTTGGCCGGGTCCAGCGTGGTGTCCACGCCCGCCGCGAACACCGGCCCCACGACCCACCCGAGGGTCAGCACGGCCCCCGCGACCGTCACCGTCGCGCGCGCCGCATCCAGTCCGAGGTTGCCGAGGAAGAACAGGCCGACGCCCGCGAGCAGCAGCAGCCACAGCGCCGAGAGCGACCCGACGATGAACCCGACGAGCTGCCATGGGTTGCGGGCGAGCGTGTTTCCGAGGATCCGGAAGCGGATCCTCAGGACTGTCGCAACCACTCCGGCCCCTCCGATCGGTGACGGCCGCCGACGAGCTCGACGAAGCGGTCCTGCAGCGTCTGGTCGCCGCGCACCTCGTCGACGGTGCCCGCCGCGAGCAGGCGTCCTCGCGCGATGACGGCGACGTGGTCGCACATGCGCTGAACGAGGTCCATGGAATGGCTCGAGACGATGACCGTGCCCCCGCCGGCGGTGTAGTCGCGCAGGATGTCCTCGATGTTCGCGGCCGAGACCGGGTCGACCGACTCGAAGGGCTCGTCGAGCACCAGCAGGCGCGGCGCGTGCACGAGCGCGCACGCGAGCGCGATCTTCTTCGTCATGCCGGCGGAGTAGTCCACGACCGGCATCGCGGCGGCCTCGGCGAGGTCCATGAGACGCAGCAGGTCGGCGGTGCGGGCGGCGACCTCGTCGCGCGCGAGGCCGAACATCATGCCGGTGTACACGACGAGCTGCTCACCGGTCAGGCGGTCGAACAGCCGCACGCCGTCGGCGAGGTTGCCGATCATGCGCTTGGCTTCGACGGGCTGCCGCCACACGTCGACGCCGTGGATCTCGGCGGTGCCCGCGTCCGGGCGCAGGAGTCCGGTCGCCATCGACAGGGTCGTGGTCTTGCCCGCGCCGTTGGGTCCGACGAGCCCGTAGAAGGAACCCGCGGGCACCTCGAGATCGAGTCCGTCGACGGCGGTCTTCTCGCCGAAGCGTTTGACGAGGCCGCGCAGGGTCATCGCTGAGTCGGTCACGCTCCGAACCTAGCGGCGTCGTCGCCGCCACCGTCGGCGCGGCGGCGGCGGGGCGGATGCGGCGGGCGCCCGCTCGCGCTCGGCGCGGCGCTCGCGCCACGCGGCGACATCGGCCTCGACGTCGTGGAGGGGCGTCACGACCGGAGGTCCGCCGAGGAGCTGGCGCCGGGCCTCCACGACGCGGCGGTTGAAGTCCTCGACCGCGGCGCGCACGTCGTCCTCGCGCGCGAACGCGGCGAGGCGCTCGGCCATCTCCGCGTGCTCGACGCGCAGTGTGAGCGCCGGCGGGCCGAGCCCCGTGAGCTGCTCGGCCTGGATCTTGCGACGGATCCACCAGTCCGGATCGTGCGCCGCGCCGAGGTCGAGCGGCTTGCCGGCGCCGGGCAGGTCGTCGAAGTCGCCCCGACGGATCGCCTGCTGGATCGCCGTCTCGACGTACGCCGCGCGCTCGGCGGCCGTCGATCCGCGCGGCGGCTGCTCCGCAGCATCCGGCGTGGCCTCCCCGTCGCGCGCCAAACGGTAGCGGGCCGCGGCCTGCCGGGGATCCTCCGCGCTCATCGCGTGCCCTCCGCCGCCGCTTCACGCTCGAGGCGGCGCAGCCGTAGCCGTGCCATATCCTGCGCGCGCGGACCCGAGCCGAGCGCACGTGCGGAGATCCGCAGGATCACCCGCGTGGCGGTCACGACGGGGAGCGGGCTGCGGCGCAGGCCCAGCATCCGGCGGAACTCCCGCGGGAGGGTCGCGACGGCCGCCGCGAACAGCACGCGGTACGCCACGCCCATGGCGCCGGGGAACGGCGGGCGGCGCAGGAACCGGACGACCTCGCGCGTGCGGGCGTCGCCGCGCAGCTCGCCGTGGTCGAGGTAGCCGCGGATCCGTGCGCGCAGCTCGGCGGCCGTGGTCGGGGGAGCGGCCACACGCATGAGGCGGCCGGCCGTCGCCCACTCGGCGACGTACGCGTCGGGGCCGCCCGGAATCGGATCGCCCCACTGCTCATGACACGTGAGGAATGCGTCGGCGAACGCCGCATGCACCCAATCCGACAGACCGGGGTCGGCGGCGTCGTACGGCGCGCGCTCGCCGCCGCCCGCCGTGTACTCGCCGGTGACCCGCCGATGGAAGCGCGCGACGCGGGCGGTCTCGCGCTCGACCTGGGCCCTCGAGCCGTACGTGGTGCAGATGATCCACCGCACCGTGCCGGTCAGGCGGCCGATCGGGTCCTCGCGGTAGCGCGACCAGTCGTGCACGCCCGCGAGGGCGCCCGGATGCAGCGCCTGCACGAGGAGCGCGCGGATCCCCGCCACGAACGTGCCCGTTCCGGCATGGACGACCCACGCCGGACCGTCCTCGGCGAAGTACCCGGCGTCGTCCCCGTCGGCGAGGGCGCGCACCCACGGCGGCATGCCGTCGGGGTCGCCCGCGAGCGCGATGAGCAGTCGCGCCCGCAGCGGCTCGCGTCGCGTCGGGGAAGAGCTCACCCCTCCAGGGTGCCACCGTCGCGGCGGGCCGGGGCCGTGCGTGCCCTAGGGTGAGCGATCGGAGGACGCTATGGCGCCGGATGCAGCGGCGACGCCCCCGCGCGTGGGCGTGCGGGACGTCGCGCGCGCCGCCGGGGTCTCGCCGCAGACCGTGTCGCGGGTGCTCAACGGGTACGCCGGCATCCGCGACGACACACGCGCCCGCGTGCTCGAGGCCGTGGCGGCGCTCGGGTACCGCATGAACAACGCCGCGCGCGCCCTGGGCACGCGCACGACGCGCACGCTCGGCGTCGTCGCGACGAACGCCGCCCTGTACGGACCCTCCGCGGGCATCGCGGCGCTCGAGACCGCCGCGCGCGAGCGCGGACGGTGGATCGCGACGGCCTACGCCGACGCCGACGACACCGGCTCGGTGCAGGCGGCCGTGGAGCACGTCCTGTCGCAGGGGGTCGACGGCATCGTGCTCGTCGCCGCCCACACCCGCACGCGCGACGTCGTCGCCGCCGCGGCGTCGACGGTGCCGGTCGTCGTGCTGCACGAGGGGGTCGGGGCCGAACGGCAGGCCCAGGGAGCGGCGCTCGCCGTCCGGCACGTGCGCGCGCTCGGGCACGTCCGCATCGCGGAGCTCGCGGGGCCCGCCGACTGGACCGAGGCCGCCGCGCGCTCGCGCGGCGTCGCCGCGGCACTGTCCGAGGCGGGACTCGCACCCGCGGCGCGCTGGCACGGCGACTGGAGCGCCGCATCCGGGGCCGCCGTGGCGACGACCGCCGCCGCCGCACTCGCGACGGCCGGCGGCCCGACGGCGATCGTCGCGGCCAACGACCAGATGGCGCTCGGGTTGATCGCGGGCCTGCGGGGCGCGGGCGTCGACGTGCCGCGCGACGTCGGCATCACGGGCTTCGACGACAATCCGGACGCCGCGTACTACCGTCCCGCGCTCACGACCGTGCGGCTCGATCTCGTCGGCGAGGCCCGCCGCGCGGTCGCCGCGGTCGTCGGCGAGGACGCCCCCGACCCGGGCGCTCCGGAGCTCGTGGTGCGCGCCTCGACGATCTCCTCCTGAACTCCCTCGGGCCGGGGGTCGCGCCGTCGCGGTGTTACCGGTAACATTCCCACGATCCCGAGACCGATGGAGACCCCGTGACGACTTCCGCGCCGACGAGCGAGCCCTCTTCCGCCGACGGCGCCGCGGCGCTCCGCGCCGGCCGCACCGCCCTCGGCATCGAGCTCGGCTCGACGCGCATCAAGGCGTGCGTGATCGACCTCGACACCGCCGCGGTGCTCGGCACCGGCTCCTCCGACTGGGAGAACGCGTTCGTCGACCGCCTGTGGACGTACGCGCTCGACGACGTCGAGAGCGGGCTGCGCGCCGCGTACGCCGACCTCGTCGCCGACCTCGAGCGCCGATACGGCGTGACCCCCGACACCTTCGGCGCGCTCGGGGTGTCGGCGATGATGCACGGCTACCTCGCATTCGACGCCGACGGCGAGCTGCTCGTCCCCTTCCGCACGTGGCGCAACACCAACACCGGCGCCGCGGCGGCGGAGCTCACCGACCTGTTCGACGTGAACATCCCGCTGCGGTGGTCGATCGCCCACCTGCACCAGGCCGTGCGCGACGACGAGCCGCACGTGGCCCGCATCCGCTCGTTCACGACCCTCGCCGGCTACGTGCACCGCCGCCTCACCGGCCGGGACGTGCTCGGTGTCGGAGACGCCTCGGGCATGTTCCCGATCGACGCGGCGACGGGCGACTACGACGCCGACCTCATCGAGGCCTACGACGATGCGGTGCAGGGCACGGCGTTGTCTGTGCCGCTCGCCGGCCTCCTCCCCGAGGTCCTGCCCGCCGGCGCTGCCGCGGGCACGCTGACCGCCGAGGGGGCGGCGTGGCTCGACCCCACCGGCACGCTGCGCGCCGGCATTCCCGTCGCACCGCCCGAGGGCGACGCCGGCACGGGCATGGTCGCCACCAACTCCGTCGCGCCGCGCACGGGCAACGTCAGCGCCGGCACGAGCATCTTCGCGATGGTCGTGCTGGAGCGCCCGCTCGCGCGCGTCCACGAGGAGATCGACCTCGTCACGACGCCCGCCGGGGCCCCGGTCGCGATGGTGCACTGCAACAACGGCGCGAGCGAGCTCGGCGCGTGGGCGGGCGTCTTCGGCCGCTTCGCCGAGGCGGCCGGCAGCCCCCTCGACGCCGACGCGGTGTTCGCGACGCTGCTGCGCGAAGCGCTCGCGGGCGACCCCGACGCCGGCGGGATCGTAGCCTACAACCACCTCGCGGGCGAGCCCATCGCGGGCCTCAGCGAGGGACGCCCGATGATCGTGCGCACCCCCGGCAGCCGCCTGACCCTCGCCAATGTCATGCGCGCGCAGCTCTACGGCGTGTTCGGCACGCTGAGCCTGGGCATGAGCATCCTCGACGAGGAGGGCGTGGCGCTGGACCGGATGTACGCGCACGGCGGCGTCTTCCGCACCGCGGGCGTCGCGCAGCGCTTCCTCGCCGGCGCGCTGAACGCCCCCGTCACCGTCGCCGAGACGGCGTCGGAGGGCGGCGCGTGGGGCATGGCCGTGCTCGCCGCCTACGTCGTGCGCGGCGGCGGCGCCGACCTCGCCTCCTACCTCTCGGACGTCGTCTTCGCCGACGCCCCCGCCGAGACCGTCGCGCCCGATGAGGCCGACCTCGCCGGCTACGCCGAATTCCTCGACCGCTACCGCGCCGGTCTCGCCGCCGAGGCGGCGGCCGCCGACGCCCTCTGAAACCCCGACGAAGGACCCTCCCCATGACCCGCACGTCCCTGACCACGTCCCTCGCGCCCTACGAGGTGTGGTTCGTCACCGGAAGCCAGAACCTCTATGGCGAGGAGACGCTCCGCCAGGTCGCCGAGCAGTCGCAGGCCGTCGTGGCCGGCCTCGAGGGCCTCCCGGTGAAGGTCGTCTGGAAGCCCGTGCTGAAGGATTCGGACAGCATCCGCCGCCTCGCCCTCGAGGTGAACGGCCGTGACGACGTCATCGGCGTCATCGCGTGGATGCACACCTTCAGCCCCGCGAAGATGTGGATCTCCGGGCTGGACGCACTGCAGAAGCCGCTGCTGCACCTGCACACGCAGGCCAACGTCGAGCTGCCGTGGAACGACATCGACTTCGACTTCATGAACCTCAACCAGGCGGCGCACGGCGACCGCGAGTTCGGCTACATCCAGACCCGCCTGGGCGTCGCGCGCAAGACCGTGGTCGGGCACGTCTCCCACCCGGCCGTACTCGCCCAGATCGAGGACTGGCAGCGCGCCGCCGCCGGCTGGACCGCGGCCCGCACGCTCAAGCTGGCCCGCTTCGGCGACAACATGCGCTACGTCGCCGTCACCGAGGGCGACAAGACCGAGGCCGAGCTGCGCTTCGGCGTGCAGGTGAACACGTGGGGCGTGAACGAGCTCGCCGACGCGGTGGCCGCCGCATCCGAGCCCGACATCGACGCGCTCGTGCAGGTGTACCTCGACTCCTACGACGTCGTGCCCGAGCTGCTCCCCGGCGCCGAGCGTCACCAGTCGCTGCGCGACGGCGCCGCGATCGAGCTGGGGCTGCGCGCCTTCCTCGAAGAGGGCGGATTCGGCGCCTTCACGACGTCGTTCGAAGACCTCGGCGCTCTGAAGCAGCTGCCCGGTCTCGCGGTGCAGCGCCTCATGGCCGAGGGCTACGGCTTCGGCGCCGAGGGCGACTGGAAGACCGCGATCCTCGTGCGCGTCGCGAACGTCATGGGCGCGGGCCTTCCCGGGGGCGCGAGCCTCATGGAGGACTACACGTACGACCTCGTCGCCGGCGACGAGAAGATCCTCGGCGCCCACATGCTCGAGGTGTCGCCGTCGCTCACGACGCAGAAGCCGCGCCTGGAGCTGCACCCCCTCGGCATCGGCGGCAAGGACGACCCCGTGCGCCTGGTCTTCACGGCCGACCCGGGGCCGGCGCTCGTCGTCGCGATGAGCGACATGCGTGACCGCTTCCGTCTCGTCGCGAACGTCGTCGAGAACGTCGAGGCGCCCGACCTGCCGAACCTGCCCGTGGGACGTGCGGTGTGGAAGCCGCAGCCGGACTTCGCCACGTCGGCCGCCTGCTGGCTGGCCGCCGGCGCCGCACACCACACGGTGATGACGACGGCCGTGGGCATCGAGGTGTTCCGCGACTTCGCGGAGATCGCGAAGACCGAGCTCGTCGTCATCGACGAGGACACCACCGTGCGCGGGTTCCAGAAGGAGCTGCGCTGGAACCAGGCCTACTACCGGCTCGCGCAGGGGCTCTGATGGCGCGCACACCGCTGTCGGGCACGCAGCATCTGCTGCGCGCCGGTGACGCCGAGGCGGTCATCGCCGGCGTCGGCGCCTCGCTGCGCACCTACACGCACCGCGGACGCGACCTCGTCGTGCCGTTCGACGCCGACGAGGTGCGCCCGGGCTACCGGGGCGCCACCCTCGCGCCGTGGCCGAACCGCGTCGTCGACGGCGTCTACGTCTTCGACGGCGTCGAGCACGACCTCGCGCTGACCGAGCCGAAGCGCGGACACGCCCTCCACGGGCTGCTGCCGTGGACGGAGTACGCGGCGATCGACAAGGGCCCGAGCCACGTGACGCTCTCCGCGGTCGTCGAGCCGCAGACCGGCTACCCGTGGCGCGTCGCCGTCGAGACGACGTACGCGCTCACGGCCGAGGGCCTGCACCAGACCGTGACGGCGCGGAACGAATCCGAGACCGCCGCTCCGTGGGGAACCGGCCCGCACCCCTATCTGCGGGCGGGCGCGGGGCACGTCGACGACTGGACTCTCCACCTGCCGGCGGCGACCGTGCTCGAGGTCACGCCCGACCGGCTCGCACCGACCGGCCTCGCGTCGGTCGAGGTCGACGCCGCGCGGTTCGACTACCGCGCCGCGCGCCCGATCGGCTCGGCGGAGATCGACCACGCGTACACCGACCTCGCCCGCGACGCCGGCGGGCTCGTCACGGTGACGGTGACGGGTGCAGCGGGGCTCGGCGCGGCGATCTCGTGGGACGCGACGTGCGCATGGGTGCAGGTGCACACCGCCGATCGGCCCGACGGCGCGGCATCCCCCGCGCACCGGATCGGTCTGGCGGTCGAGCCGATGACGTGCGCGCCCGACGCGTTCAACGACGCCCGCTACCCGTTCGACACGGGTCTGCTCGTGCTCGAGCCGGGCGCCGCGCACACCGCGGGGTGGACGATCTCGCCGATCGGCTGACGTGGATCAGTGGCCCTCGTGGGTGACCACGGGGACGGTGCCGTCGTCGCGGATGAGGATCGCGTCCTGGGTCGCACCCAGCGCGGGGGTCACGACGACCGACATGACGGCCGCCGCGAGGATCAGCCCCCACACGCTGACCGCGCGGGGAGGGCTGGCCGGGCGGCGCGCGGCGGATGCGGCGAAGCACGCGAGAACGACGAGCAGGCCGATCGCGATCGCGACCGCGTAGACGCTCGTGTGCGCGGGCGCGGCCGCGAGGAGCGCGGCGAGGAGGACGACCCCCGCGACGGCCGCCGCGAGGACGGCGCGCGGGAGGAGCATGCGGGCGCGCACGAGCGCGACCGTTCCCCACGCGAGGATCGCGAGGGCGAGCGAGAAGACGAGGATGCCGGCCGCGCGCGCGGCGACCGCGCCGCCGGGCGCCGTCACGCCGCCCGCGCCGAGGGCGGCGAGGACGAGGCCCGCCGACCACGCCGTGAGCGCGGGCCACGAACCCGTGAAGGCCACGCGGGGCGCCCCCGCACGCGCGGGGCGTGCGGGGGCGGCCGGTGCGGTGACGCTCACGCGGTGCTCAGACCGCCGCGGTGCGACGGACGTTCTTGTCGGCGGCGAGGCCGACCCCCAGAAGCACGACCGCGCTGGCGAGGTGAAGGAAGTGGTCGGCGGCGTTCAGGGCGAGGAAGTTCGCCGGGCCGGCGAGGAAGAAGCCCACGATGCCGAGCAGCAGGTACACCGCGCCGACGAGGACGTTGACGCTCTTGGCCGCACGGACGCCCGCGATGCCGGCGATCAGCAGTGCCGCGCCGATCAGGAGGTGCGCGATGTTGTGGAGCGGGTTCACCTGGAAGATGCCCAGGAGGAGGCCGCCCTGTTCGCCGGCGAAGGCGACGCCGCCGGTGACGGTGAAGCCGAGGAGGCCGACGAGGAGGTAGACGGCGCCGAAGATGACGGCGACGATGCGGTTCGGTGACGAGCCCATGGCAGGACCTTTCTGTCGAGACGCGGCGGTACCGCGTCAGGGGGTCGTTCGATTCGGTGCGCGTTTCGGATTGGAATTCGCTGTGAGACCGACGGTAGGTTCGCTGAGCCGCGGGGGGGCACGGGCTTGCGCGTTCGCGCGCGAGCGCGGTATGCGCAGGCGTGCCACACTGGGCGCGTGGAGTACACGACCGTCCTGCGTCAGTTCGGCAACAACACCGGCATCGAGGTGCCCGCGGAGGTGCTGGAATCCCTCGGCGCCGGCAAGCGCCCGCCCGTCGTCGTCACGGTCGGCGACTTCACCTACCGGTCGACGGTCGGGGTCATGAACGGACTGTCGCTCATTCCGTTCAGCTCCGACAAGCGCGCCGCGACCGGGCTGCGCGGCGGCGAGGAGATCGTCGTGTCCGTCGAGCTCGACAGCGCGCCGCGCACCGTCGAGGTGCCCGCCGACCTCGCGGAGGCGCTCGCCGCCGCCGACGCTCGCGCCGCGTTCGACGCGCTGTCGCCGAGCGCCGCGAAGGCCCACGTCACGAACGTCGAGGGCGCGAAGACCCCTGAGACCCGCGAGCGCCGGATCGCGGCCGTCGTCGCCAAGCTGGCCGGCTGAGTCCCCGGGCGCGGCGCGGCCGCCGCATCCGAAACGCTAGCCTCGGAGGCGAGGAGGTGCGGCGTGGGACGGACGGCGGACGCGATCGCGGAGGGCGTGTCGATCGCCGCCGCGGCGGCGCGTCTCGCGGTGCGCAACCGCATCCTGGTGGAGACGATCGCCGAGGGGGCCGACTTCGACCGCGCCGCGGTCAGCCGATTCGCCCGCGAGACGATCCTCGACCTCGCCGACGAGCAGGAGCGCGCGGCGGCGCGCATGAAGGCGCTGCGGCGCCGCGCCTTCGGCAAGTACTCGACCTCGAGCGGCACGCATGACTACCGCGACCGCGACACGCGGAACCTCCGCCGCCGCGGCAAGCAGTACGCGGGGGTCGCGAAGGAGCTGCGCGCGTGGGCCGACGATCCCGACCGCATCGCCGACCTCGTGGATGCGGCGCGCAACGCCGCGTGGGGCGATGTGGAGGCGAACCTGCAGCGCCGACTGGCGGTCGAAGGCGCCAACTACGACGCCGATCCCGACTACGAGCGCATGCGCAAAGCCCGTATGGACGCGCTGCGCATGGTCGACCTCGCGCGCCTGGCGTCGCACGCCAAGCGCCGGCGCGAGGCTGCCGTGAACGACGACTGACGCGCGGGCCGCTAGCGTGGACGTGCCCGCGGCTGCGCGGGCATCCGCTGCATCCGAGGGGGATCGCACATGTCGGTCGGGCTGCTCGCCGTCGTCGATGACATCCTGACCGCCGCGGTGAAGGCGAGCGCGAAGACAGCCGGTGTCGTCATCGACGACGCCGCCGTGACCCCGCAGTACGTGCAGGGGATCACCCCGGCGCGCGAGCTGCCCGTGGTGTGGAAGATCGCGCTCGGCAGCCTCGTGAACAAGTTCGTGATCATCATTCCGATCGCGCTGCTTCTCACCGCGTTCGCGCCGTGGGTCCTGCCCTACCTCCTCATCATCGGCGGCTCGTTCCTCTGCTACGAGGGCGCCGAGAAGGTGCTCGAGTGGTTCGGCGTCTCCCACGAGCACGGCGAGGAGGAGGCGCGCGACGAGAAGCGGCTGGTGTGGGGCGCGGTGCGCACCGACCTGATCCTCAGCACCGAGATCATGCTCATCGCCCTCTCGAGCCTGGACCCCGGTCTGTCGATCTGGATGACGCTCGCCGTGCTCCTCGTCATCGGTCTCGTCATGACGGGACTCGTGTACGGCGCCGTCGCACTGTTGGTGAAGCTCGACGACGTCGGGCTGCGGCTCATGAAGAGCGAGTCCCGAGGCGTGCGCCGATTCGGGGCGCGCGTCGTCGCGGCGATGCCGGCGGTCTTCCGCGTCATCAGTGTCGTCGGCACCGTCGCGATGCTGTGGGTCGGCGGCCACCTCGTGATCGCGAACCTCGCCGAGACGTTCTGGCACGGCCCGGAAGACGTCGTGCACGTCGTGACGCACGCCATCGAGGCGGCGGGCCCGGTCGTCGTGTGGCTCGCCGACACCGCGATGTCGGCCGTCGGCGGGCTCGTCTACGGCCTGCTCATCGTCGCGGTCGTCGTGGGTGTGACGCGCGTCTTCCGCCGCACGCCGTCGGATGCGGCCCACTGACGTCCCTGCGCCACGGGCCCCGCCGACACAGAAAAGGCCCCGCCGAAGCGGAGCCTTCTCTTCACTGTCTCAACACAGTGCGCGCCTGCTGGGACGCTACTTGAACTTTGCTCCAGAGGTAGCAACGCTGCGCGACCTCTGTAGCCGTGCGGCTGGGGAACGGGTCGAGCGAACCTACTCGCCGCCAGACCGTGCTGTTCCGCGCCTGACGATGAGCCAGAACGAGGAGATCGTCAAGCTCTACGAGGGTGGGATGCGTGTGGCCGACATCGCCCGGGAGATCGGGACGACCGAATGGACGATCCATCACCGGTTAAAACGTCTGGGTGTCGAGCGGCGGCCGCGAGGTATGTCCGCGTGCGAGGTCGATGAGGCCAGACAGCTGTACGAATCAGGTGAATCACTTCGGAAGCTTTCACTGAAGTTCGGCTTCAACGACAAGACGATCAAGAAGGCGTTGCTCGCTGCCCAGGTCCAACTCCGAAAGCGATGACTTTGGCGACACCGCGGCCATTGCAAACTCAGTAGCCCCCGAACTGGAACGGGTAGCTGGCCAGCGGATGCGGCCGACGCGGAGCATGCCAATCGCCTCCAATACGATGACCACATGGTGAACTTTGACGCGACGACAGTTCCGCTCGAGAGCCTCCTGCTGGACCCGAACAACTTTCGGTTCACCGCGCCCGGGACCGTCGCTCTTGTAGCCGAGGCCCGCATCGCCGAAGAGAAGGTGCAGGCGGCTGCCCTGGAACGTGTCAAAGCGGATGGCGTTTCAGAGCTCAAGCTGTCGATTGCCGAGAACGGGTTTGTCCCGGTCGAGCGCATCGTCGTCCGCGCACTCGACGGCGATGAGGGCGGCTACGTCGTTGTTGAGGGCAACCGACGTACTGCCGCACTGAAGCTTCTCGAGCGCGACCACGCAGGCGGCGTCGACCTCGATGAGCGTGTAAAGGAGGTCTTCGAAGGCGTGCCTGTGCTCCTCGCAACGGAAGCTTCCGAAGACGATCTTCTTGCGATCATGGGTATTCGACATGTCGGCGGACCCAAGGAGTGGGGCGGGTACCAAAGCGCGCTTCTGGTGCATCGATTGATGAGCAAGCCCGATCTGACAGCGCGGGAGGTTGCCTCTCGACTCGGGCTCACCGTCAATGAGGTGAATCGGAGGAACCGAGCCTTCTCAGCGCTCACGCAGATGATGGAGGACGAAGAACACGGCGAGTTCGTTACGCCGGAGATGTATCCGATCTTCCACGAGACAGTCGGCCAGCCGCTCGTCCGCGAGTGGCTCGGGTGGTCACAGACAGACCGAAAGTTCAACAACGATGACACCAGGGAGTTGTTCTACGGCTGGCTCACTAGAGGCGATGACGGACCAAAGATCCGCAGCTACAGCGAGATCCGTGAGCTGAAGCTCATCCTGGAGAACGAAGACGCTCTCATCGCGCTCAAGGACGACGACCAAAGCTTTAGTGATGCGCTCGCGATCGTCCGGGCAGACGCTCGTTCCGCTCGGTGGCTGCCTAACGCGAAGTCTGCACTGTCCTCGCTGAACGAAATGGGCTCTGACACTATCGAGTCCCTGGATTCCGACTCCTTGGCTGTCCTCGAGAGCCTCCGGCGCAGAGCCGCATGGATCATCAAGGCTCACGCGGTCTCACAGGACGATGAAGCTAGTGACGAGGCCTAGTGCCCAGCGAGTCTTTGCGCTCATCACACAATCGGCGACACCAAACGACGCCCCTCGACTGCTCCATGACCTAATTGCAACAGAGTTGCTGCAAGCTGGACATGCTCCTGATCTGGACGGGGCTGCTGAGCTCGCCGAGACGCTCGTCGAACAAGTCCGCGTTCTGATCATCGACGCGCAGACGCTCGCTTCCAACGCGGGTGAGGCGTGGACGCTCGAGATCTACGGCAGCGAAGATGAGTATGTGCGCGGCTCGTCTGCAGTAGATCTCACTTTGTCCGCGGAAGAGCGGAGGATCCGATCAAATCGACTGCACATCTCCGCAATCCACTCGGCGCTGCGGGTGCTATCCCCAACGCAATTCGAGCATGCCTGCACAGCGATACTTCAGCTCATGGGATGTGTCGAGCCCCAGACATCGCCGAGGCGCGACGATGGCGGCATCGACTTCTACGGACGGCTTGAGCTGAAGGGTCGGCTCGACAATAGCTCGCCGTATGGCGGCATCGACAGCAGGGTCGGACTGTGGCTGGTCGGCCAAGCCAAGCACTATCCAGACCGTCCCATCCAGACGGCTCACATCCGCGAACTCGTTGGTTCCGTCGAACTCGCGCGAACGGGCGGCGCCATCCACATATGGCAGGGACTTCATCTACGCCCATTCGACGCGACGATCCAGCTGCTTTTCACGACTGGCACCTTCTCGAGTGGCGCCCTTCTGTTGCTCGACAAGACCGGGATCGTCGCTATGAATGGTCTGCAACTTGCCACGTTCTTGGCGGATGCCGGCGTGGGGATCGATCAGATTGCCTCCACGTTCGCCGAGGACGCGTTCCGCGCGGCTCTAAGCATCCCTGGCTGAGGGCTCAGGAAGCTTCCTACTACGCCGCTAGATTCCGTAGAGCTTGAGCGCTACGTGGTTCACGATCAACCGTCGTCCGTCCTTATCGAACGCGAAGTGGATTCGCCCGACCTCGTTCGGCTTGACTGCGTCGCGCACCTTGACGTGGGGCACCTGGTCGCGTCGCTTTCCGTCAAAGTCAAAGTAGCGCAGCGACTTGTTCTTCTCGATCGTGTCGTCGGCCGTCGAGACGTTGAGGCCGAAGTTCTGCTTGAACCAGTCGTCGATGTGTCCGATTGAGCCTGGATCATCGCTATAGAGCTTCTGCGCCGCCCGCGCCAAGGTGGTCAGCGCCTCAGTCATGTCGGTGGGATCGGGGTACGCGATCTTCTTCCAGGAGCGTTCTGCAGTCTCGGTGAACACGATGCAGGAGCCGCTTGCGTCGGTGAGCCCCAAGAACGTGTCGGTGGGGTCAGACGACTCCACCAAAGGAGGAATCTTTTCCCAGGGGTCTGTCTCGGCTTCCTCCACAGGCTCGTACTGCGCGAGGTACTGCCCCTTCCAGTAGTCCACCTGCGCCTGCAGGTCTTCAGCTATATCGGCTCGCGCTTTTAGGGTTTCGACGTCGTGAGCGTATGACTCCGCCAGCTCCTGGGCTTCGTTGAGATCGGCGTCCAAGACCGCCACCTGCGCGAGCAACGCATCTCGCTCAGCGCCAATATCGGCTGCTTCCTGAGCAAGACGAACGCGCGCATCCGCATCAGCACGCGCGGCTCGCTGGACCTTTTGACGAGCACGGCGCCAGCCCTCGTCAACGCCGCGGGTGAGCGCCGCGATGGGAGCGAGTCTCGGCATCAGACGGTTACGGAGCACCTCACGGTCCGCGGCAGCCTCTACCTGCGCCGCCGTCACGTCGATGCCGGGCGCCGCAAGATCGGACCATACGAGTCGGGCGCCACCGAAGGGAATCTGAAGTCCGGCGATGGCGGCTTGGAGTGTCTCGCGAGCCGAGTAGGTGAGCGTGACGACCCTTGCGAGGCCGATGAGCTTGCTGGCCGCAACGAAGGCGGCGTCTCGGATCTCGGTCGACCTACTGTGCACCAACAGGATCGGCAGGCGTGACGGCGACTTCAGCGCGGCCACCAGCGCTCCGACCTCGTCCGCATCCCGCACCATGTGGAAGCGTTCATCGACATGCTGCCCACCGATACTGAGACGTAGCGTCTCGTCCCGTGCAACTGACCCCACGATGCCCGGCTGGAAGACGCTCGTGCTTCGAACCGGTGTCAGCGCTCCACCGAGATACTCTCTGCTGATACCGACACGGAAGCTCACGCCACCAGAAACTTCGCTAGCGGTGACGCGGGTAGTGAGTTCGACTCCGGACTCGAGCGTCTGCTGTACCGACACCCTCAGCGCGCGATCTGCACCGACGGCGATCGACTCCCATACCGCGACGCGGTCCGATACGACCAAATCTCTCAACTCGATCGGGGGTAGCGTCGCCCTCCCCGACTCGAGCAGATCAGACGGGAGGACGACAACATCCGACCCTCGGTTCAGCCATTCCGCGACATGCTCAAGTAGCAGCTCGAAGGCGGACTCGCCCTCGCGTACTGATTCGACGTCGAAGTCGACAACGTAGAGGAGGTGCATCGGCGCTGCCTTTCACATACCCACAGACCAACGAGTGGAACCGCCCCGACCGCCAGCCGTTCTCCGCCTGAGCCTATCGAGCACGCTCGCGTCCGACAGGTTCCTACAGACGATCGATCCAGGTGTCTTCTTCGCGGTCGGCCCAGGCGTTGCCAGTGTTGACATGGCCCGACCGCGCCGCCCGACCGCGAAGCATCTGGATCAACACGTTTGCCTGACCGACTTCAAGCTGCGCGACGGAGGTGATGCGGACACCGGTCAGCTCAGCGACAATGTCGAACTGCGCGTGGGCATCAACGACGCCGACCTGCGCGAACAGCTCGCGGATCGTCTGCCGTTGAAGCGCGGTCATCGGCGTCGGTGCCGCTTGCTCTTCCGTGGGCACCACGTCATCGAGATCAAACAGTCCGCCATCCATGGCTTCCATACTGCCGGATCGACCGGTCGGCTCAGTCTGGGCGATGCGCACCAGCAGTCGTGGCTACTGCGCCGCGGACGCCTCCTTGGCTTCTGCGGCCCGACCAGTGACGGCCTGGAACCCCTCTGCGGTTGCGCACTGCTTGATGAGGTACTTCACCCAAGCCTCGGTGTACCCGTAGCCGCGACCCAGTGCGTCGTACATGCAGTACTTCTCATCCGTGCGCTCGGGCTTGTCGCTGCCGTTCACAGGGCGAATCTCCTTGATCTGCCAGGCACGGAGGAAGTGGTGGCTCGTAAAGCGGTACGGAATCGCAGCCGCGACCTTGAGTTCCGCCTCACGAGGACGAAGCAGCCCGTGCCCTACAACGGGACGGCTCTGCTCCCGGACGATGGTTTGTCCACGGCGACCCATCTCGGCTACGGCCGAACGCTCCTCTTCGGTCATGTCATCCCAGCGGGTGAACTGCATCGACATGGCATCGTCATCGCGAGAAGCCATTTCCAGGACGACTCGCAGACGAAGCTCGAATCGAGAATCCGCTGCCGTCGCTTCGGGTAGGCCGGAGTGGTACTGAGCGATGAATCTCTTCAGATCCGCGGGCAGGCGATTACGCAGCTTCAGCAACGCTTGCTCACCCTCGGTAGTGAACGTGCCGACGAACACCGGAAATCGCAGAATCTCCGCCAGCGAGTACTTGGCGCCGAAGGTGCTGACAAGCTCGTCCTCAAAGTTCAGCAAGAAGGCTTGGGCGTGACCGCTGACAGTGAGACCCAGGTCGCGATCCGTCGAGGCATGTCGATGCTCCACTCGATTGCGGAGCGCGATGAAGAACTCGAGATTTCGACGGACGGGATCGTCGGCGTTCGTCCACCGCTCCGCGACGCACTTGGCAAGCTCCCAACGCTTGTGCTCACCATCGATCACAACGAATCGACGCGGGTCGTCCTGCCGCCTGTAGCGATAGTCAATGCCGTCACGAGCGAAGCGCGCCTGCAGCAAGTACAGCCACGCAAGGTGCATGTGGACGACGAATCCCTCGAACGCTCTGCTCTGACCGGAGTCGTTGTAAAGACGCACCGCCAGCGTGGCTTCGTCGATCGATGCGCGAAGCGTGCCGATCCAGCGAGCGGGGCGAGGCATGTTGTTCGCGCTCAGGTGAGGAGCGACGCCTCCTGTTCTCGTCGCTCGATGGCAGAAGCTAGGGCCGCCAGCACATCCTCTACTGCGCTCTTCATGTCTGCTTCTCCAGCAGTGGGCGTAGCGTGGACGAAGCTAATCTTGGCGTCAGCCGCAGATGGGAGCTGGGGACGTGCCGCGCAGCTCACGATGTGCACGGAAGTGATAGCCGGCACTCGGTCGCTTCCCACTCGCCGGATCCCGTAGAGATACTTGGCGCTCTCGGAAAGCACGTCTTCTGGGAGCATCTTCGCCCACGCCTTGGCATCGAGCACGGCTACTTCCGTGAAGTCTCCGCGAGTGGCCGTGAGGACAACATCTGGAAGCAATGTGCTGGCGACCAGCGCTCGGAACGTGTCCTGGGCGATGTCTGTCGAACGCCCCACGGCAGGCTTTACACGAAGGTCGATCGTCATTGCGTCGGTCTCCCATGACGCGATCGCCCCCTCACTAACCGACGTCGCCAACTCCAGGCGCTCACTCACACGATCCCGCACGGTAACGGCGAGCCATGCCTCAAACAATTCGTCCGTGTCCAATAGCGGCACCGCCTGGTCACCGCGCTGCCGCGCGAGGAGCTCGGTGAGCACCCGCATGCACGCCGCCGCAAATCGCGTGAACGCAGGGGGCCAGGATGAAGGATCCGGATCCGCCTGATGCGGAGGGGCGGCCGCGAGTAGACCGACGTGATTGATCGGTCCCGTAATCCGGCTCAGTGCCTGCCGATCTGCGTCGCCCAGCGTGGTCTGCACGAGGTTCGTAACCTCAAGGGCCAACGAAGATACCGCCGAAAGCGTGATGCGCTCACCCCGACCAAACCAGCGGGCGGAGCGCGTCACCGCAGTGTTCCCCTCGTGCTGGGACAGGTAGCCAACGCGAGCGACCTCACGCTCTGTGTATCCCAGGTCTTCGAAACCGCCACCGATTCCTACGGGCACCCAGCGAAGCTCACGCCCGATTCTCATCGGCCAACTATTCAGCAGCCGCTTCGCCTCGAACGCGCACAACTCAAGCGCATGCCAATCGGCGAGGACCCGGGCGCGCCCGATCGCCTCTGGTTCTGCGTACGCGTCCTCAAGGCTTGTGAGCGCGAGGCGAGACCGCCAGCTCGCAAGGTCGCGGCCCGCCTCCCACAGCTTCTCGAGATCCAGCACGGTGAAGTTGCCGCTCGACGGCACATCGAGGTCGAACATTCGCAGTTCCCGTCCGGCGAGGAAAGGGAGAACCAAACGCCCCGCGAAAGATCGATCCGCCGGCTCAACGATCTGCAGGTCGTCGCCATATGCCTCAATTGCCAGCCCATAGGGAAGCGCGGGTGTCAGTGGGCGACCTTCGACCCGCGCACTGACGATCACGCGCCCATTTCGGAGGTAGTCGAGACGAGTCAGCTCAGCGCTCCCCAGAAATCAGGAGACGGGCCGAAAGTCTGCCCCTGTAGCGCAGTCTTCAGACGATCCACGCGACTCGCGAGGACGCTTGTCGGCGCGATGTCAGGGAGACCTTCGATAGCAGCGGCGAACTGGTGTGCTGACAATGTCGGAAGCACGAAGTGGAGGATCGCGTTGTCAACCGCCGTGGCCACGACGACGCTATCGGGCTGCGTCTCGTCCTCACCGGCGAGTTCCACGTACCAGGCGATGTAGAAGAGCGCCTTTTGATAGGAGCGGAAGTTCACCGCCTCAGTTCCGATGACCTCACTGAGCTGCCTGCCCCTACGAAGAAGCGCTTCTTCGTAGACGTCGGAGCCCGATTCGTTGTAGCGAGCGAATGCCGACGACGGTCTCCCGAGGATCGTGCTCGCCGGTCCGTCCGCTTCTTCGATTGACGGCTGCGACAAGATGTCTGCTGACACACGTGCCTCCTCGATGGAAGGTGTGTCGGTGAGGATCACACATGCACGACTCGCGACCTTGCGTGCGGGCGACGGCGAGTCGGCGTCCACATTGATCGTCGCAAAGAAGCGCGGATACGGTGCGAGCGTCAGCCTTGAGGGGACGGTGACGCCGTTGTCCATCGTTGATACGTCGTCGCTCCGCGAGTGCAGTCGGAAATCGAGAGTGCCGGCTTCCGTGCCACCCAGGCCATGCACGAGGGCAGACAGATAGCCCTCGATGGGAGACAGGTTCGCTTCCTCGATGATCACGACGGGCGCATCCTTGCGCTCATCGGTTGACCCGAGCGGAAGCAGATCCAGAAGGGGTGACTGCGCAATGAACTGCTGTCCAGCGAGATGCGAGTAGTAGCCGAGGAACTCTTCCTGCCGCGCCAGGAATCGACTGCCTTCAAGGCGTGTGCGCCGGTCCTTCTTCGCGAAGAAGGCGGCGAGCGCCGAGGCGATCAGCGACTTGCCACTCCCGCTTGGGCCGGCCATGAGCACGAACTGGCTGCCGAGCGTGGACGCCAGGAGGTCATGAATGTCAGCGTCACTCGCGGTGATCCCGTATGCCGTTGCGAACTTCTTGAACTCGTCGATCAACGATGTGATCTGCTCGATCGGAGCTTCCTCGTAGCCGTGCCCCTGGACGGCCGCAGTGCCCGGCTGTACGTCAGCAGGGGGTCCAAAGGAGGACCTCTCGAGGAGCGTGGACGACCACTCGGGAGCGCCGAGGATCGGGACTCCAAGCGGTGTCGGGGTGGTGAAGCGCTCGTACTCATCGAGCGACAGTCCGAGTTTCTCAGCTGCGGAGGTCTGGAGCTCAACGGTCGACGGCTCGGCTGTCCACTCGACATCGCGTGTGAGTAGCACGGCAAGCGCCGGTCCCGCCGGCCCAGTGACACCGAGGGCCTGGTACTGATCGAGCAGCACATCGATCGCGTCAGCGCGGATCCCGTTGCCGATGTGGCGGTCGCCGCCGGCCCCGTCGTCATTGAAGAGCAGCGTCTGTGTGTAGCCACGCGTCGCCTTGTTCCAGACCGTCGAGCGACCCGCCTGTTCGTTCTTGAGCCAACGCTGCGTTGAGTTCAGATTGATGAATGGGTTGAGCGTGCCCGTTCGTACGTTCGGAACGAGCGTGAACAGGTCGGCCACCGCTCGGTCGGCACCTCGCGTCGAAGAGTCATAGGGAGCGGCGGCGATGCGACGCCCGGCGAGGAACGCCTGAGTCCAGTTCGAGTCGGCCGTTCGACGGACATGCTCACTGAGCTGGTGCAGCGCGGTTTCGAGCGCCTCCTCGGAGACCCGTGTCATCGCGACGCCCACCTCTTCTTTCGCCCCTGACTCATGACACCAGATCCTATCGGCGCCCCTCGACATGGCCTGGAGGCCCGTGCTTCTAGGGTTGAGATGCGAGTGTCGGCGGCCCCAGGTTCAATAGGCCCGGCCCTGATTCCCGCCACACGGCGCCGGGTCCGTATCCCGGCAACAAGTAATGGCAAGGTGGACACCATGGCACCAGACCGACCTCGCGTTGTAGCGCTGAAGCAGGGGGTTCAACTCCCCGATATCAAGCCCCAGACCCCGGTCGCCGCCCTCGATCGTTCGGCGTGGTTGTCCAGCGCGGAGACGTTCAGCATCGCGGAGGTCGCACCGCTCGTCGGTATGGCCCCCACCTTCATCGCGAAGGTCCTCGGTCGTCGCGCTCACCTCACCGTCCAGGATGTGCTCACTCTGCTCGACCAGGATGCGTTCAGTGAGACCTTCCTGCCGCGTAGCAAGGTGCTCGACTTCCTCACGGCCGAGCGCGAAGAGCCGGGCAACGACTACCAACGCACAGACACGCATCTTCTGATCGAAGGCAACGTCACTGAGGCGCTGGACCTACTCGAGCCCGGCTCGGTGAACTGCGTCGTGACCTCCACGCCGTACTGGGGGCTTCGGATCTACAAGGACTCCAAACTCGTGCGCTGGGCCGACGGAGAGGAATGCGCCTACGGCCACGAGCAGACTCCTGAAGGTTTCATTCGGCACTCCGTCCAGATCCTGTTCCAGCTGCGCAACGTCCTCGCTGACGACGGTTCCATCTGGTGGAACATCATGGACTCGTACAACACCCGCACGCAGATCCGAGGAAATGCGGCCGAGGCGCTCCGCGCGATGCAGGGTAAGGACTCCAAGTCCTGGGCAGACCATGCCGCCCGCCGCTACAGCGCTGGACACTCCTACCTCAAGGATGGCGAGCTAAGCATGATCCCCGTTCAGATCGCGCAGCGGGCAAGCCGAATCGGACTCTTCGTGAAGAGTCTTATCACCTGGGCGAAGACGAGCAGCATGCCTGAGCCGCAGAACTCCCGTGTGAGTCGCGGCTCTGAATTCGTGATTCACATGACTAAGACCCGCACGCCAAAGTTCGATCGCGAGGCGTATCGCCGTATCGCTCCCGCACTCGGTGGTCGCAACGTCGGGTTCGAGTCGGACAAGCTCGCGGACGTGTGGGTGCTGCCGACTTCGAGCGGTAAGAATGGGCACGGCGCCCAGTTTCCAACAGCGCTCCCGGGTCGGTGTATAGCCCTCAGTACTGACACGGAAGACGTGGTGCTCGATCCGTTTGTCGGGAGCGGCAACTCAGGCGTTGCTGCCCGCGCACTAGGGCGTCGTTTCATCGGGATCGACGTCTCGCCGCAGTACATCGGTATCGCTGAGGCCGCGATCAGCAGTGTGCCTCGCAGCGGCTTCGCGGCCGCAACGGATGCGACCGCTCACCAGGACCTGCCGATGACCGGAGAGCTCTAGCTCAGCGCGACTGGGGGTGCGCTCTGCGACACGGCGACGACCGTGACTGTCGCCAGCATTATGAGCGCGGATATGCGGAAGCCAACTTTGGCCCCGCGCACGACAGCAGTGTCACCTACGGCCGGATTCATCAATGACGCGACGCGACGCATCGTCGCGATCGCCTCGTTGAAGTCGATATCTTGCATCTTCCAACTCCTCTCTAAAGTTGCCTCTTGTTGGAACCTACGCGGCAAGCATAGATCGTCGAGTACCTACCTGCAACATTAGACAACTATTCGAGTTGTTGGTACGATTTCACCATGAGCGACAGTGGCGCCATGAGCGACGATCGGCCCGAGCACGAGGATCCGCAATATGTTGATCTGGTCGTCGGGCCCAACCGCGAGCAGGACAACAAGAGCTTCGGCAGAATGCTCGCGGAGTTTCGCGAACTCGCCGGTCTATCTCGGAGCGAGGCAGCGGCAAGGCTAGACATCTCGGCCGAGTACCTGCGTCTTATCGAACTGGGACGCCGTAGTCCAGCCCTGGGCCAGATGCGCGCGTTCATTGACACCTACTCGATCCAAGGCGATGTGGGGCGCCTTCAGCCGGGGGGCGACCGTCCCGACCTAATCCTCATGCCACCACATGGTGACGAACCTATGAACGTGGAGTTTGTGAGCAGAGTCCGCGAAGCGCGCCGCCGAGGCATTGACTTGTCCCCCGAGGCCGAGAAGCGGCGCGAGACCGTACGCCGACGGGAAGCAGAGCTGCCCTCTGAGAGCCGCGCTGTCGAGCTTGGCTACATCGTCGCACTTCTCGCCAAGGCAGACGACCGAACGCTGGCGAAGATCTATGACATCTTGGAGACCGACTCCACTGCTTGACTTCGACGCCGGACATCGATCGACATGCCCGCCATGCGGCCCATTCCGTCATCACTGAAAATCGAGCACGCGTTCCTGGAGAAGGAGGTGGTCGTGTCGCGAACCGCATTGCCAACAGACTGGGCCGCTGGCGTCGCTGCGCAGGGGCTCGACGTCGAGGTGATCGACGACATAGTCGACCGCGCATACGTGGCGCCAGTCACAACCTGGCCCACAGAGACGGCTGTGTTCAGAGCCTTCGAGCTGACACCGCTCGACCGCGTCCGGGTCGTAGTCGTTGGCCAGGATCCATATCCCAGCGCAGCCGACGCGACCGGCGTTGCCTTCTCCACAGGACCGCGCGGCGCCGTTAGAGATGCGTTGAAGGCCGTTTACGCCAACCTGTCCTCTGACCCTGCCTTTGCTGCACCCAGCCACGGCGACCTCACGGAGTGGGCCGAGCGCGGAGCGCTGTTGCTCAACGCGGCGCTCACGCTCGGCGCCACGAGCTTGGATATGCGGTGCAGCCTTTGGCGGCCCCTGCTTCGCGCAGCGCTCGCGGCCGTGAGCGCGACGGGTAAGCCGATTCCGGTCGTGCTCCTCGGGGGACGGGCCGTTGCCCTTCGCGCTGCCGTCAAGGATCCTGCGGCGGTACAGGCAGCGGGGCACCCCACGCCGCGCAATAAGCGCGCGAATCAGTTCCCGCTCTTCGAGTATGCGCGTCCCTTCCGCGACGCCAACGCGTTCCTGATGAGCCGCGGTGAAGCTCCATTCGACTGGTCGCTCGCGCCGTAGCTGGTCAATTCCACGCTGGAGGCTGAATAGTCCCGGTCGTCAGCGCCGCTGCACTGCCCCGGCGTACACCCACGCGTGGTGCTCTTGTCTGTCGTCCTCGATCCATCGCACCAACACCGCGGCGTCCGTCCAGGCAATCGCCGCCACCTCGATGGCTCTCGGCTCGACATTTGCGACTTGGAATTGGAGCCGCGCTGTCACGGGGATGGGTTCGCGCGCATCACGGCGTCGGCCGGTAGCGCGCACCTCGTCGATCGAGAGCCCAAGCGGGGTGCCGCGTTCCGCGCGGGCACGGTCCGCGCGCTCGATGTCCCGCCCGACGAGGTCTTAGCGCCGGTTCTGCCCCACCGGCCGTTAGTCCCAGGCAGCAACGAGCAGCCAGCGTTCTCCCTCGCGCTCAACGTCGACGACGACGGTGCGATGATCTCGATCTGACCTTGCCGTGAAGCGCCACGCATCCCACAGGTCCCCGTCTGCTTGGAGACTGGGGGCGTCGATCACACGCCAGCGTTCCTGGCGCCAGACGAGCCGGCGGGGTACACCAGCCTCACACCAGAGTTGGACGTCCTCGCGTACCGGAACTCGCATCATCATCCCCATCGTCGTAGAGATGTTCGATGCTATCTCCCGTGTCAGACACCGCGGGGCTCACCTCGGGAGCGGTCGCCTCCCTGCAGGAAGGACACCACCAGCCGAAGGAGCGCGCCTCCAGCGGCGACAGGCAGCTGGGGCAGTTCCTGGTGGCGAACTCGAGCGGGTCGCCGGGGAACTGGATGAGCACGACATCACCGTACGCCGACTGGCATGTGGCGAAGGAGTTTATCCAGAGCGTCTTGGCGACACTCGTCCGTATGGACCTCGCAGAGAGTTCGATACCGACGATTGACCCCTCAATGCCAGGGTGCTGCGCGCCGATTACCTGCGGCGCGCGGCGGCACGACCACCAGGCACGTCAGTGAGCCGCATGGTGGTCTGGAAGGTGCAAAGGTGGCCCAATCACGGAGCCGCCCCGTGCCTACTTATGCCAAACGTGAAGCGATTGGTCATGGTTGCGTGCGCCGCCGCTCCTGCTTCAAATTGGCGAATGGGAGTCTGCCGTAGTGCGCGGTGAACTCGCGAGTCAGCTCGGCCTCGACTGCCCCGGGATCCTCCGCTTCGACGCGCCATGCCACGAGCAGCTCGTCCCTGTCCGCGAGGCACCAGATGTAGCGACCGCCCCAATGTCCGATCGGCTCCCCCGCGCCGTGGCGACGAAACTCGTCGAGGCGTTTGGCGATCCCACGTCGGCCGTTGGTGCCAGGCGTGGCCACGCCGATGTAGATGACCTCGGCACCGCGCACCCACTTGCTTTGCAGCTTCTCGAGCGGCACGGATGGGTCGCGGCGCTGGAACCACCCAGCGGGACTGATCTCCTGAAACTCCGGTGGCACGTCAGCTCGGGAACGCACGACGAGGTACACGCCACCTGCCTTGGGAACATCTGTTGCTGGCAGGTCAGCGAAGCGGACAAAGCCCTTAAAGCCGTCAGCGCGCAGTCCATCGATCGTCCAGCGGCTGAAGTCGGCAATCCACTGCCGCATGCGTCCCGTGAGTTCTGCGGTGGCGGCCTGACGCTGGGCGAAGAAGATGTTGACGAGCTGGTTGTCGGCCATCCAGTGCACATCGCTCGACTGATCGGGCACCGCGACGAGAAGCTCGGCGACGAACTCGTCGTAGTTCAGCGCACAATCGAAGGAGTCGAGGTGGTCGGCCGCTGCGGTGAGATCGAGAACGAGCTGCCTGTTGGAGGTCACTTCCGCACTGTAGCGGCCCGGACGGACACCGCGTTCGCGCGGCTGTGGCCTGTTTTGTCAATGGGACAGTGCGCCGTGGTGGCGGCGCACCGGACGTGAAAGAGGCGGCGACCGCGCCGGACCGAGTACTCGTGGTGCTCAAGGTCCGGGCAGTCGCCGCCGCGTGGTGGTTGCGCCTGAGTCCGTCAGGGGGCGGGCGGGTGTTCCAGGTCGGCCGGGTCGGTGGCGCGGACCGGCTGGATGGTGATGCCGCTGCCCACAGGAACGACGCGTACGTCTTCTGCGTGCCTCCATCGTTCAAGCGTGACCATTGCCCAGACGAGCGCTTCGAAGTAGTCGGTATAGGTGGCCGGGATCTGCATCCAGTCCGCCTCGCCCTTGACCTTCGCTTCGACGCGCCATCTGCCCGGTTCGGTGAGGAGCGGAGCGACGTCGGTCGGAATGCTCGTGCTATCGCCGTTTCCGTCGGGCAGCCCGACGATCAGCGCCGGGCCGACCAGCATCGCCTTCTGGCGGGTTTCGGGCACGAAGTACCACCAGAGGAAGGTGGTACGGGGGTTGAACGGCAACCCAAGCACCAAGCCTTCCTCGTGGACGTAGATCGTGATCCCGAGCTCTGGGATGTCCACCGGCTCGATCCAGCCGCCCACCGCGGCCTGGTAGTCCTCCAATTGGTGGACCTCGAGCCCAGAGATGGGCTCGTCCTGGTCGGCGGGGATGCGCAGCGCCCTCACCACAGCCGCTCACCTCCCGAAGCACTGAGGCTCGCGAGCAGGTCGGTGCCCGAGGCTTCTCCGACAATGCGGAAGCGGGATGCCGCGCCCATGGTCGCCCGAAACAGCGAGCACCAGACGGCGGCATCGAACACGTTGTCGAAGCGCGCCATGGTGTCGAGCCAGGTTCGCTGGTCGCCTCGTCTTGTGGCCTGCACGAGGATGCTGGTCGCGCCGAGGAACTGTTCCACGAACACCGGGACGTCACCGCCGTCTTCGTCGAAGTGCTGACCGTTGCCGGACAGCACGACGTCGCCGAGGATGAGCGGGTACTCGGTGGGCACTGCGCTGCAGTACCACCAGAGCGCCGACGCGCGGACGTTCAGCGGCTGGTGCTCCCGACGGGCGCCCTCATTCATGTAGACGGTGACGTCGAGGCTAGGAATCTCGAGCGGTTCCAGATTGCCGTCAACGGCGGTCTGGAACGCCCCTAGATCGGGCAGCTCGCACACGCGAGAGGGTCGCCGTATGTCATGCGGGATGACGATGCTTCGCACCACCTCCCACCTCCTTACTGTTGTCGCGACCGAGAACCCTCATGAGTTCCCTGACAAGTCGCGGGGCAGCAACGAGGTGGGATGCTTCGGGCGACCGGCCCGGAGGGAGCGCGCCTGCGCTCGACCTCCGGGACAGCCGCCCCTCTCCCGACCCCCAGTGGCGGGGAGGGAGTGCTGGCCGCTCAACCGAGCGCAGACGAATCTCGTCCTACGCGGGAGCGGCCTTGCCGCGACTCGGCGGAGCCTTTGCTCCGGAATCGGCGGCGCCGAAGATGGCCTCGATGGCGCTCTGCTTGGTTTTCGCTTCGCGCTCGATCTCGGCTCGCACCGTCTCGGCGCGCTGGAGCACCTTCGGATCGGACTTGGAAGCCTCGATCCAGGACTCCAGGGCAAGACGGATCTCTTCGGTGACGGTGCGGTCGTTGAGCTGGGCGATCACGTCCAGCTGGGCCCGCAAGCCGTCGGTGATGCGAACGGCGAGCGTCCGCAGTGGCCCGAGAGCCGTCGCCGGCACCTCGGGCAGTTCGTTCTCAGCCATGCTGAGCCTCCTCATCGGAAGCGACGGACGACCCCCGGATGGGGTCCTCTTGGACGTCGCAGCCCGACGAGGCGGATGAGCGATTATGAACGAACGGTCTCAAAAGTCAATGCCCGTTGTCCATTCCACAACGCGCGACCTCTGGTGAGCACGATGATGTCTTGACGGAACGGCGGCAGGCGCTCATAGTACGGAGCACATGAAGAAGAAGATCCTCAGTGTCGCACTTGGAATCGTCACGCTTGCGGCCGCGGCTCTGACTATCGTGTGCTTCGCGAATGGCGACACCGTCAATGGGGTGGCCATGGCCGGCGCTTCGATTTTCCTCGCGATCGCGACGCTCGCAGCAGCACGCGGCGGGATTGCCGCCGTGGTGAGATCAGTGCACGACGGGACACCTCCTGGCCTTCGCTGATTCCGAGCGGTTCCACGCCTTCGCCATCGGGGCTTCTTGCGACTGCCTTCTCGCCCGACGCTTCTACAAGGGGCCGATGTCCGGAGTCTGCGGCAGTCTTGGCGCATGACCGAACTCGCCTACATGGTGCGCGAAGACTGGGCGCAGCATGGCACCACGATGATCCCCCAGAGCGCTGTGATCCGCGGCTGGCTCGGCGATGCTCCGTATGTCTTCGCCACGTGGGATATGAAGAAGTACCAGTCGTCCAACAGTGCCGACCGCGAGTTCGTGCAGTACCTCACGCCGGCGAGTGCTGATCGGCGCATAGTCAACCTCAGCGAGCTGCGGGCGCTGACGGATGGGGACCGCCGCCTCACGGCGCCGCTCGTCGTGCTGCACCCGTACAAGGACGCGGACTGCGATCTCGTCCGAGTGGCCTTCGAAGCGAACGCCGTCGACCGCATGTTCGTGATCGTCTGGTCGCCCCGCGACACCATCCGCACCTGGCTCGACGGCGTTGGCGCGAGCAACCTGCACCCCACCGCGGCGGCCATCGCGCCGGATGCCGCGCAGGTCGAAGCGGCGCGCTGCTGGGTCTCAGAACAGTACAACGGGCTCGGGTCAGGCAACGGCAAGGCATCAGTCGTGCAGCTCCTGCGCGTCTTCACCGAAGCGGGGTATCCGCTTGACGTTGACACCTGGCTTGCGGCGTACTTTGCCGCGGGCGGAGAGTTCCGCCACGCCGAGGCCATTGAGAAGTTCATCAAGGAGATGCAGCGAGGCGTCCAACACCGCATCCAGGAGCGCTATCGCCCCGAAATCTTGAGCGTCCTGCGGGAGCGGGCAGTCGAGCGCGAATCGGCAGAGGATGAATAGCCGCACCTGGGAGCGAGCATCTCTGAACCTCGGCAAACCACGATGATGAACACATGGCACTGACGCTCGGCCCGCTCCTGATCGACGCAGGCATAGACCCCGCACAGGCACTTGTGATTCGTCACGCGTTCGCACAGGAATCCCAAGAGAGCGGCCTCATAGGTCTGCACGCCGACTCAACGCACGCGGAGATTCTGGAGTACACAGCGCGCCAGTCCACAGACACCCGCCGCTTTCCCGCCACGCCCCCAGCCACATGGGTCGTGTTCATCCGGGAGGGTGGCGACCAAGCCCGCCTGTGGGCGGTGGTAGAGAATCGCGGCGAGGTCGTCAACAACGGCATCATCCGCACGTTTGACATCGTCGAGAGCGAGCACATGGCCGACCTGCGCGGGCGTCTGGTCGTGGGCTGGCGGTCACCGCGCACGTGGAAAATGAACGCCACGACTGCGGCGAGCTACTCGGTGGTAGGGATCGCGGACGCCGAACCGATTCCGTTCCCCGGGTTCGACCGACTCGTGCTGAACTACCCCCAGCTCCAAGCCGTCATGCGCGAGCACCGCTACGCCTCATGGCGCACGGCGCTGTCCTCGGTCTTCGGGATCTACCTCATCACCGATACCCGAGACGGTCGGCACTACGTCGGGAAGGCAGACGGCGAGGAGAGCATCCGGCAGCGCTGGCACGCCTACGCGACCAACGGGCACGGCGGCAACGTGGAGCTGAAGACGGTTGATCCCCGCAGCTTCCGCTTCTCGCTACTTCGAGTCTTTGACCCCTCGACCCCCAAGGCAGATATCAACGCGGCGGAGGGGCACTTCAAGGTTGCGCTCGACTCGGTTCGACACGGGCTGAACCGGAACTGAACGCCGCCGCGCGATCAGTGCCTGCCGGAACTGCGCGGATGAATATCAGTTCAGAAGGGAAAAGTGCCCCTGGAGAGATTCGAACTCCCGACCCGCTCCTTAGGACGGAGTGGCTCTTCCACTGAGCTACAGAGGCACGCGCTACAAGCGTAGCGTGCCGGGCGGATGGCGCTCCGGGGCAGAGAAGCAGGACTCGAATCAACTCGGCGAGTAGCCGCGGTGCGTGTTCGTCGCGATGAAGCTCATCAGAGATTCGCGCTGGATGTACTTCCTCGAGCCCATCTTCGTGTACTCGATGTCGCCCCGGTTGGTCAGCTCATAGAGCGCTGAGTAGGGAATGCCCAGCGCCGCTGCCGCGTCCTTCAAGCTGAGCAGCATCGGGCCGGATTCGGAGAGCTTGCTGGGGTGGATCACCGTCGTCTGTTCCGCCTCGATGATCTCCACCTCCGATGCCTTCGTCTCCCAATTGCCGAAGTAGCTGTAGGGCTTGGCGAACTCCTCCTGGACTTTGCGGGCGGCGTCTTCCTCGTCGGTGGCGCGCACCCACTTCTCAGCGACCTGGACGCGCGTGACCACGACCTTGTATCTCATGTGCGTCTCCTGCTTGTTGACCTGCCTGACGGGGAACTTCTTGGGCGTCGGCTTCGGACGCGGCATTCGTTTGAGCGCTCGACCCAGCGCGCCCGCTTCCACGTTCGCGGAGCCTTGCTCGACGAGCACCTGCTGCGTGGGACGTGCCAGGCGCTCACGCTCCCGGCGGTCTTCGTCGGTGGCCTCGGGCCACACGCGGCCGCGCTCCGTCGGGACGGCACGCCACGACTTCCCGTGGCCGCTGATCTCGACCAGCCCGCGGTTCTTCAGGGCGCGGGCCGAGACGCGGTGACTGAACTCATCGTCCGGGTAGACACCAGGCGGACAGCCGTCGACGATCCACTGCAGGATTACCTGTTGACCGGGGTTGAGCTGGATGCGGCTGCGGTCCTGTGCGTCCGTCATTCCCGCGGCTCCATGAGTCCAGTGTCTCCTTGTTTGAACGACCCGCCCCGAGATCTCACGGAGTGTTCACTGGCCCCATACGCAGTGTTCGCGCACCGTGGAGAGATGAGCGCAAAGATGACCGACGACACCCCGCAGATCTTCGAACACGAAGGACTGCGCTGGAAGCGACTCCCGGGCGGCACCTCCACTTTCGAGGAGTTCGTCGCCGCAGGCGCCCAGTGGATGGAGATCTTCCACGAGACGCAGTGGAACCCGTGGCGAAAGAAGGAGCTCCAGCCCGCTGCCGACCGCGCCCGTACGGTGCGTGATGAGTGGACACGTGCCGAGCCCGGCCACCGGATGATGACGGAGGAAGAGGTCTCCGCCTGGATGGTGGAGATGGACCGCGAGCGAGACGCCCGACGCGCCGCCGACGAAACCCGCTGGGAGCGCGACAGGGCGCACTACTCGGAGCAGCGCGAGCATGCTCGCTACGCACTGCTCGAGCGGGAAGCGGCCCGCGCCCATCTCGAAGGTGAGCTTGAAGGGCTCCGCTCGGGCGCGGTCTTCCCGGGCATGCCGGCGGACGTGCGCGCCAAGCGCGTCGCTGGGCTCGAGACGGAGCGTGGTCGCAATGAAGCGGAGGTATCGAAGCTGGCGGAGGCAGTGGGCGACCCGGAGATGGTCGTTGACGTGCATGGCAGGCTCCCCCGCGACCGACGACCACTAAAGCTGGTCGGCTACGACTGCGACCGTCGATTCCGCGTCGAAGAGCTGCAGGCGTCCGTCGCCGAAGCACGCGACAGCCTCGCTGCCGAGAACGACCGCACGAAGAAGTCAGCGCTGCAGGCATCGCTGGCTGGCATGGAGCGCGAGCTCAAGGCGCTGCTCGCCGTACCACGGCTCACTGCCGACGACATGTGCGCGGACTGCGACACCCCACTGGCCCAACACCTCGGAAGCGGGAGTGAGGCGCGAGGGTGCCCGAACTGGCCGATGCGGGCCGCGCGGATGAAACAGGCTTGGGAGAATGTCCGGCGCATCCTCGAGCACGCGAAGCCCGCGGAGTCCACGCCACCGAAGCCCGAGCCGCTGGCGACGCTCCCGGGCAGCCTCGGGATCGGGGAGGTCATCGAGCGGCTCAAGGAGTTGCAGGAGAAGCACCCGGACGCGGTGGTGAAGCGGGGCCGCGCGAACCGATGGGAGCTTTGGCCTGCGGAGAAGGAGCAGGGCGGATCGGCTGAGCAGCCGTCGCCGTGACCGTTACGCGATGAGCTTGCTGAGACGTTCGCCGATCCGACTGCCGTCGCGGCGCTCTGGCGGACAGGCGGCGAACCAGCGCTCGAGCACGGCGATCTCTTTATCGCGTTGCCCGAGCTTGCGGTGGATGATCGCGGCCTGCTCGGTATACCAAGGAGCAGGTTCACGCCCCTCGCGGTTGGCTTCCGCGCCTTCGATCGCGGCGTAGCAGAGCACCAGTGCGTCATCCAAGCGTCCCTCGCGCTTGAGCTGCTTGATCGGCTCGACGAGCTGGAGGTAGTGGACGCCGTTCACCATGCCCTGCACGAACGAGTCTGCACGCGCACCGCCGCCGGCCAGCGCGTCTGCGACCATCTGGTCGATGCTCTGCTGGTGCGCGGCAACCTTTGCGCCCGAAGACAGCGGTGGCCGGTTTGTCTCGGACCACTGCCACTGCGCCGGTCCGTCCGCAAGCCAGGCCCACGCCTCGGCGCGCAGACCCTTCGGCAGCACCTCGGTGAAGATCTGCACCTGCACAGCGCGTGCGCCGCTCGTCGAGAGGTCGACGAGCATCGCGAGGTAGCCGGGGAGGTACCCGATCTTCTCCCCCTCGACGTGCACGGCAACCGCGTGTGGATCCGCTTGATTGTCGGGCTCGCGCTGCAAGGTGCCGGACGTCTCGATATAGCCACCCGCTCCAGCTCCGCTGCGCTCGGCGAGACGGGTGATGGCGTCCTTCGCAAAGGTCGTTGTGCCGGTGAGTTTCACCAGATCCTGCGCGCCGCCGAGTGAATAGGTCACCTCGACGCGCAGCTTTGGGCGAGCGGGCGCGCCTCGCTCTGATGGTTGTGTCGTGGCGACCGTGGTTGTCGTGACGTCCGGCTTGCCGAACAATCTGCTGAGGAACCCCATGGGCTGAATCTATCCAGCCCGGCAGCTGCGGCAGTGTCCGCGCCGCTGCGCACCAGCAGATTGTCGTCTGACTCCTCGCGGACGCTCCGCTGGCGCAGTGGCAAACGCCTCGCTTCATCTCGCTCACGAGCTTGGCGATGGCGACAAAGCGTTGTGATTTCTACTGCTTGTCAGGACGGGCGGGAGCGCGCATAGTGCGGGGTATATGGATGACACCGCCAGCCCCTCCCGCACTGCGCGCGACACCTCAGAGCCCACTCCCGAACCGCGCTTCGAAGCAACCATGAAGACTGAGATCCTCGGATTCAGTGAGCCTGTCGGTCCGGAAGTAGAGCCCGACACCCATGGCGGTACGGCGGAGGCGCGGCCCCGATCCACGCGCAGCATTGAGATCATTGGCTATCTGCTGGTGGCACTCGGCGTCTTCATCGCGGGAGCCGCGGGAATCTGGTTCGTCGCCGTGCAACCCTAGCGCTCCGTGCCGCTCGTCGCGTCCCCCGGCAAGCGGCCATCCCGAAGTTTTCCCCAGCCCGTGATGCGTTTTCTACAACGCCCTACGACTTGTCAGGATCGCGCTCGTGCTTCATAGTCAGGCGCGTAAACAGGAAACAAACACCATGAGCACGAGTTTTAGGGAGAGCATCGACCGACTTCTGAACACCGAGATGGACCGGATGGAGTTCCTCAAGGTCTGCGGCGTAGGTATCCTCGCCGCGATAGGCGTTAGCGGAGTACTCAAAGCACTCGCGGGCGCACAACCAAAGAAGCCGACGGCGCCCACGCAGGGGCCGGGCGCGTACGGGGGTAAACCCTTCGGTGGGTAACCTCCGGGGTACCGTCACCGCGTTCATCGCGGTCCTGACCGTCGCGGCTGCGACGCTGCTGGGGCCCCCTCCAGTCAGCGCGCAGTCCAGTTACGGCGGCGACTCGTACGGCGCCCAGACGTACAGCGCCGAAGACGACAGTCAGGGCGAACAGGTCTTGCCTCCCAACACCGGCTTCCAGCTCGTGGTGCAAGCCGCATCCACCCAGCCGTGGCTCTTCTGGGGTTCGACTGCCGCGGTTGTCGCCGCCTCGGGCGGAGTTGCCTGGATGATCATCAAGAAACGTAAGCAGGAGAACTAATGAATGGCACGACTACCTAAAGTCGGCGATGACAAGGGCACCTGGGGAGGGATCCTTAACGAGTACCTCAGCCAGTCCCTCAACGACGATGGAACGCTGAAGACCGACAGTGTTGGCGCACCGCAACTGAAACCGAACTCCGTCACGGGAGCCGCCATTGCGAACGGCTCGATCTCGAACGCGAAGATCGCCGACGGCGCCGTCGGCAACGCCCAGATCTCGGATGGCGCGATCGATGAGGACCACCTGACAAGTGTCGTCAAGGACAAGCTGAACGCTGGCATGGCGGACGGCTCGATCACCACGGCAAAGCTGGCAGACGACGCGGTTACCAACGCGAAGATCGCGGACGGCGCAGTCACGACTGCCGCACTCGCTACAGGTGCAGTCTCCGTCGCCAAGCTCCAGAACGCCGCTGCAGCCAACGGACCCGCCATCCTTGATGGAAGCGGAAAGCTTCCCCCGTCCACTATCCCGATGCAGGCCGCGGCCGACTCGGAGGAGGTGAAAGCGGCGATTGAGTCGGCGGAGGGTGTTGTCTCTCGTGTGCCAGACGAGTCGTGGACCCTTGGGTGGGAACAATCCGCCTTCATGCGGCCGGGACGAACTGACGACCCGACTATTGCGATTGCCCAGACAATGACGACCGGCCTTAGCTCCCCGGCCACAATCGCGCCCGCAATAGTGAACATCGGCTCCAACACGCAGAACTGGGACGGATCGTCTGACACCAAGTTCCGCTACTGGCCTGGCGTCTTCTCTACCGGCAATGGGGGATCAGGCGACCTCGCGTTGTACGGGAGTGAAAAGCCAGGCGGTGCGGCTCAGGCCGCTCGTTGGCCGCTCGTAGTCGAGTTCGTCACCGATACAGGAAATGCAGTGCTTGAACTCTTCGGATATGCACTCGGTGGTGGCGCCGCCATGAAACTTGAGGTGAACGGGCGTCTGACGGACGACGTATATTTTCGGGTTCGGTCAGGCGGCGGCCCGTGGATGGTGACCGTAACGTTCCCCGTAGCCGCGGCTCGACGCATCCGGGTTATGATGCCCGGAGACGGCGGATTCTCGGGCGTGCGAGTACCAACGGGCCAAACCATCACCAAAGCACCCGCTCCCACCCAGACAATCGCGTTTCTGGGAGATTCATGGGTGAATGGTTCGGGATCGGCCTACGGCTACCCCAACGGAGCGGGAGACCTCGACACCTTCGCGTGGCGCTACGCGCGACTGCTGGGCGGACCCTACGCAGCCATGATGCTCGCAGGGATCGGAGGCACAGGATGGACCGCCGGTACTAGTGGCGGACAGCCAGCGAACTACTCCGTTCGGGTGCCGGCGATCCTCTCCAGAAATCCTGACACGCTGGTCATCTACGGCTCGCAGAACGACTCCGACACGGACATAAGCGCTGCCGTCAGCTCGCTTCTCGCGTCGGTCACGTCGATACCGCGCGTCATCGTACTTTCAACCGCGCTCAGCGGCTACCAGAACCAGATTGCGTCGGTGCGCGCGGCGACACTCGCGGCCGGCAGACTGTTCGTCGATCTGAAGGACTACATGTACGGCACGGGTGGTGCCAACAGTGCGAAGTACGACGGCAACAAGGATGTTCTGCTCATGAATACAGGCGATCTTCACCCGACGCTCGACGGTCACCGGGCGCTGGCCAGTAGTGCATACCGCCGAACGATACGCCAACTGACGGGGAGGTTCTAAGTCCCCCCGGTCGTGCTTGGTAGCCTCAGTCAACGCGCGACGCAACCAGCACCCATGAAAATCGAAGAGCCCGCCGAGCGACGAAGTCGCCCGGCGGGCTCTTCGATTTCGCTCGAGGCGGGCTCGAGTGGTCGTGATCAGTTGACCGTCATGCCGCCGGAGAGGACTCCGCGGCTGATGTGGGCGAAGTGCTGCAGGAGCACTCCGCCGTTGACACGTGCGTCACCGTCAACGCGGGCGTGATGCGCCAGTGTGACCTGACCTCGAACGATGGCGTCGCCACCGACCGAGGCATCGTCACGCAGCGTACCCATGTCGGCCACGACGGCGGCTCCCTCGATAACGCTGCGGTCGAACAGCCGGACGGATCCGACGACGATCGCACGGTCCCTGACCATCGCGTGCGGCCCGACGTAAACGTTCGGTGCGACCGTTGCGCTTACGGCGACAAGTCCTCCACCATTCGGATGCTCTCGGTACTTCTCGCCGGCGACCTCGACGAATGTCTCGTCAAAGACGGGTTTTCGTAGTGAGCGATCCTGCGCCATCTCCGACAGCGAATCGTGCTCGGCGAGAAGACGTGCTTGATGCGTGCTTGGTGCTACACAGGTGTGCGACATGCTCTATTCCCCCAGATGTTCGGGTCCCCAGTTCCTGCGGTTGCAGGAGCGACAGCATCAGTTCCCATTGCGCCTGGCGGCGCAGCTGATGCCATCGCTCCCGCACCCGAGAGACGGGCGGGAGAGCTATCCCAAACGCATCAGCCGAGTGTCCGGCGAGCGTTCTGTTGAAGTATCGCGTATCAGATGCGTGCTTCAACTGAAATGCAGTATCGCATATTTGTTCGAATCTGTCAATAGAGAATAGTGGGTGAACGATCCGTCAACACGCTATGGATAGCGCTCATGGCAATAGCTCTGTGGCCGGGACGTCCTTCTCCCCCGCCTCCGCTCGAGAGGCGAGCGCAATGAGTCGGTCGCGCCAGAGAGGCAGTTCCCCGGCTTCACTCAGTGATCGCGCGACCGCACGCTCAAGATCGGGGGCGCTTGGGAGGAAGCTGCCGATGCGGTTTACCATCGCGACCGCATCGTCGTAGTCGAGCCCAAATAGTAGGTCACCGAAGTCGTCGAGTCGAAGCGGCTCCTGTTCGGCGAGCCATGCCAGCGTTTCAGCGGCAAGTTCGGAGTCACCCGGCCTCACGTGCCAGGGCTCCGGTATCGCCCACCAGTTCGTGACGTGACCGGCGGCTCGCAGTCGAAGGGCGGTTTGGGCGAGTTCGTTCTGGTCCTCGATCCCCGCCACCACCGCGCCAACCGCGGCCCGAACGAAGGCCCCGAGGTCGCGCGCGGAAAGTGCGTAGCGCGCACCCCACTCCCAGCCGATCGCGGGTCCGAGCCAATCGCGCAGGAGTACTAGTGCCTCGAACGCTGCCGGATCCTCTGTGCCGGAAAGCACGCGTATCGCTTCCACGAGCTGCTCGACGACGTCAACCTTCTCGAGGTCCGACCTAGAGAAGCCCCGCACCTGGGCGGTTGCCTCGGCGACGGTCATGGTGAGCGGTCGCGAGCGCGCCGGGCTCTCAACGTCCAGCCACGGCTCACCAAAGGCGGTGAAGAGGAACCCGAGCCGCGCTTGGGTACTGAGCTCGTCGAGGTGACGTGCCGCGAGATGAGGCTCCAGATGTGCGACCGTGAAGGCAGCCCACTCGCCCCACTCGCCGTTGAGCGCTTCGCGCAGGAGCTTCTTGCCGGCCCGTAGTCGCTTCGGCGCGGGGCGCAAGACGCCGGAGTTCAAGAGAGAATGCGCCCAGATGGCTAGACGCGTCTCGTCATCTTGCTCCTCTTGGTCGAGCAGGTAGTTGCCGAGCGCGAGTCCATACGGCAAGCAGTCCGGGAAGGACTGCTCCAGATACCCTCGCCAAAACTCTTCGAGACCTGGATCGTCCGCGGGTACCTCGGGATCCCACACGGACACGATCCGCAGGCCGCCCTCGGGCCGGTCGGCGAGTCGTTCGGCGAGAGCTACGGCGTACGCAGTCGCTGCCTCGTCGCGAATCGTTCGAAGTTCGTATCCGATCGTTTCCGCTGGCGCGTAGGCGAGATACGCACGCACTGCCGCGAGCCGATCCTCGTCGCTTCGAATGAACTCCAGGTCACTCGGGATGTTTACAGGATGAAGAAGCGCGTCACTTAGCGTCACTTCGGGATAGTCACTATCGTCACTGTTCTCGCCGAATAGGTCATCAGGGTTGTACTCGGCGAACGCTTCCGCGGCGCTCCAGCCCACAATGCCACCGGGGTCCCCCTCGCTGATAAACGAATCGACGCGAGACCTCACCTCCGAGAGTTCAGCGTCCCCAAGCTGGCTGGCAAAAAGACGCAGCGCGCCTAGCCACACGTCCGGGGTCTGGAGTGCGCGCTGGATCAGGTTCTCCAGTCGCGGATCGCCCGCCCGCCACATTCGCGCCAGACGGATCGAAACGAAGTAGTCCGCGAACGATCGGTGTAGCCAGAGCCACGGTGCGTCAATGCGCGCCTCGGTGCCGGTCGCGCCGTACTCGATGAGGACTTCGCCTGCACGAAGGGCCTCGACATCAATGCCCAGTTCGTGGAGTTCGCGGTAGCTCGTGACCGCGTCCCACACCACAGGACCTTCGACGTCTGCGCCACCCGATAACCCCCATGCGGCCTCCTCGTAGGCCTCAAGGAGCGTCATCACCTCGCGATCTGCGCGGGGCGGGTGATGCGGGTTCTTCCACTCGCGCTCGCAGAGGGTCGTGACGGCCCAGTCGTACAGACGCTTCAGATCTGAAATCTCGGACGCCCGCGGGTCCGCCGCTCGCGCCGCGATCAGGCCCGCGAGCACGGGACTCTTTGCGAGCTCCTTGAGGTCATCGTTGGCCTCAATGGTCGCGCGCCCGCGTTCCAAGGCCTCCTGGTCGCGACCGGCGTACCACCGCTCCAGCATCGAGTCGAAGTCTTCATCAAGCGGCAGGGTCCGCATCGTTGTCCAGCCAGGTCGGCGTCGATACCCCACCATCCGAGCGGTCATCAGCGCGCGCACGCGCAGACCTGTCAGCCCGTCGATAACCTCGTCGAGCATGCGACGGGCGTGGGGATCGAAGACCTCGTCGATGCCATCGAGCACGATCAGAGAGCTGGCGCTTCCCCTCAGTAGCCCAGCCAGCTCCATGACTTCGCCCTCGGCCGCCGGGCTCATCGGCGTCGAAAGCCCAGCCCGCGCAAGCACCTCAAGCCAGTCCTGTCCGCCCCGGAGGAGTTCGCGAACCAGCACCGGCGCCGAGACGAGTACGGCGACAGCCCGCTCCGAGGACGCCAGCGCCCTGAGTACGGCGGCCCGGGCGATTGTGCTCTTCCCGGAGCCTGGGTCGCCCAGGATGACCAGTCGGCGTTCGCGCTCCAAGACTGGCCAGACCGCTTCACGGACGCGGCGATTGCTGTAAGCGTAGTCATCGAAGTAGCCGATACCCGTGACGTAGTAGGCGCCCTCAGCATTGCCATGCCCTTCGGGCGAGTAGGGCGCGAGTTGACGACCTTCTGTGAGGTCGAGGATCGTCAGATGTGCCGGGTAATACGGAGGCACCCGGCCGAGCGTCTCGGCCGCGACCCGAAGGCGACGGCGCAGGGGTTCGGATACGAACGAGCCCGCGCGAAAACGCGCCTGCTGAAGTTCGAGCGGTACAACGTCGGTCACAAACTGCTCGACCGCTGCCTCGTCAGCAAAGAAGGCAGCGAGATCCGCCGTGAGACGGTCCGCATACTTCGGTCGATTGGCTAACCCATACTTGCGCAGGGTACTTCGCTTGTACTCCTTACCGAGGACGCGCCCCATCCTGAGCGCAGCCCAGCGCTGCCGCTGCATCACCTCATGCCGATCGACGCTGGACAAGCCATCGGCGACCACAACCACGTCGTCCGGATTGTCAGGCTCCCCGTCGAGCGCCAGATCACCATCCGGTTCTTCAGGTAACCACAGGTAGCCCCGCACTCCCTCGCGAAGTCCGCGCTCCGCCCTCGCTTGGGCCACCGGAGTCCGCACCTGTCCGTGCGCGAGCGCCGCGAGGAGGACCCGGTTACGCAGGTCCGCGGTGACACTCGCGCCCGCGTCGAGCATCACGTCGCGGATGAGGGCGGCGAAAGGACGCTTCATCGTCCAGTCGCGCTTGGGGTCGAGGATCAGCGCCGCCGCATCCTTTGCCCACGACTCCGGAGCGCCCGAAGGTTGCGGCTCGAGAGTCATTTGCCAACTGTATCGAGCTTCCCGAATCCATCCGATTCCAACCTTCCTTCCACTTCTCAAACCACATTCCATCGTTCGGTTTATCCCCGGTTAGACACGATTTTCGGCGCGCGGCATTCTCGACTTCACCACCGACAGGACGCCCGAAAGGACACCACATGTTTATGTGCCCCGACTGCCTGAAGCGCTTCGAGACGAAGCGCGCCTGGCTCGACCACATGTACCGCTGCACCGCGCAGAAGCGCTGACGCGCACCCTCACCCACATCAAGAAGGACACCCGTATGGCCGCCACTATCCCCAGTCCGCATCTCCAGGCGATCACGCGCCTCGAGCTCGGCGCGATCGCACTCGACAATGCGCTTCGCGCCGTGCAGCACCCGGACCTCGAGTTCGGGGGCAGCGTCCTCATCGCTCCATCCGGCCTCAAGTACCTGGACGCGATTCGTCAGACCCTGAACGCTCTCGAGTCAGCCATCCGCCGCTCTGGATCCGCCACGGCCGATGCAACGGTGACGGCTCCCCCGACGCCCGCGTCGGAGGTGGAGGCGAGCACGGTGCGCTCGTCGCTGAGCCCGCTCGGACGCCGAGTCGCCGACAGTGTCGACCTCGGGCTGGCGACCGATCTCCACGAGGCGCTGTCCCGTGCCCGTCAGCAGCTCGACCGCGTGCCGGAACTGCAGGCAGACCCCGAGCTGCGTGCCCGAGTACTCGGCTCAGCGCTCCGGGAGGGCAGCCGCCTCGGCCTCCGCATCCACCGTGCCCTGCAGGACGACCCCCAGATTCACCCGGCCGCCCACTAGAGCTGGGCGATCCAGCGCCAACTGGATCGCCCCCGTCACGAAGTACCCACCCCATCACCTCTGAAAGCTCAAGGAAGCAGGACATCCAATGACCCCTCAAGTCTCGCGCCACACTCGTCGCGCCGCCACACTCGCCACCGCCGTCGTGGCCGCCTCGGTCGCCCTGGCGGGCTGCGCAGGCCAGGCGCCAGGTGACCTCGGCCGTCTGCAGGCTGAGCTCGCGAGCTGCCCCGATCGCCCGGTCAACGTCTACGACGCGGTCGACGGCAGCGGTACGACGCAGAGCGACACCATCGCCCGCGAGTACGTCGCGGCCATCGAAGCCGACGTCGAGAAGACCGCCGTGTGCGGAGGCCATATCTCGATCGTCGCCTTCGGCACCAACTCCGTTACGGCACCCATCTTCGAGGGCGACCTCGAGGCCCCGGGGAGCACCGACATCGCGAAGCTCAGAAGGGTGCCGGGAATCGTCGACGAGGTCATGGCCGAAGTCACGAAGAACTACAAGCCGGCCATCGCGCTTCTTCCTTCGGGCGGCACCGACGTGACGGGACTGCTTCGGCTGCTCGATGAGGCGCAGGAACTTCGGCCGGACATGGCGCTGCAGGCGACGATCTACACCGACGGCCTCACCAACCAGGGCATCGTCATCGACCACACCCTCACGGAGGCCGAGGCGACTGCCCTGGCGGACACCGTGGCCGTCCCGGATCTCTCGGGAGCGAGCGTCTCCGTCATGGGGATCGGCCGGACGACCGGTGACCCGCTGCCGAGCGACTTCATCGCGGGCCTGAAGGCCTTCTACACGCGCCTTTGCACGAACACCGGCGCCGCGAAGTGCCTCGTCGTGACGGATGGTCGGTGACCCGATGAGCGCTCCCAACAAAGCGCCAACTGCGCCGACCAGTGACGTCGACCTCGAAGCCGAAAGTATCATGCTGCCGGTGGTCGACACCGTCAGCGCCACTTCGGCACCGACCACCCTCGCGCAGTTCTGGCACGAGCCGGAATATGTCAAGAAGCGCGAGGAGCAAGAGGCGCTGTGGGACGCCGAAGGCGAGCTCGCAGCCCGCGAAGCGCTCGTGTCGACCGCAGGCGGCGCCCTTGTTGCCGACACCGACGCATCCCTTGTGAAGAGCCACGCGGCTCTCCTGGCTGTCACGCTCACGCTCCTCACGAGCACCATGGAGTCGCTGGCTCCGTACCGTCGCCGTCCGGCGAAAGCAAAGCTCTGGCATCACCTGGCGAAGGCCGCCTTCCTTCTCGGTGACCTCGCGGGAATCGCGACCGCGGCGATCTGGATGGGTGAGATCCCAGCCATCGCGGTGGTGATGGCGATCTCGGCTGCCACCGCTACCGTCGCGGCTGGGTTGTCCGGCGGTGAGGTGCGCGACGTTCGGGATCGGATCCGTCGTTCTCGTCCGACCGAGGAGCTTCCCGAGACGCTGGTGCCGTTCGCGCATCACTTCGCGGCGCCGGACAAAGGCTGGCCTTTCGTGAAAGCGCTCGTCTACGTGTCGATCGGGATCGGGGCGGTCATCGCCTGCGCGATCTTCGGCCTGCGCACCAGCATCGAGGGCGCGTTGTCAGGGATCGTCTACGGCGGGATCGCGCTGGCCATCGCAGCGGCGAGCTGGCTCGAGCAGTACTGCTACACAGATGCCATCGCGGACCAGATCGACGCCGCTCGGGCGGACTACGTGCGCGAGCGCGACGAGCTTCGTGCGCTTGCGGCGTCGAGCCCATGGGAAGCACACGCGAAGTACGAGACGGAGGCGGAGTCGATCGCGCGTGAGCACGCGCTTCGTGGCGCTGCCGCCGCCCACCATCTCGACGCATTGTCGAGTGCGATCAAACGTCGCAACCCGGCCGTGGCTGGGCACGGGCCAGCTGCGGAGCCGACCGTGATCGGGCAGACCACGCGTCGCAGCGGGGGTGCGAAGTGACTCCTTTGATGCAGCCCAGCGGCATGCTGCCTGACGGCGTGATCAATCTGCGGAATGAGCGATTCGAGACTGAGCCATGGGTCGAGCTCGGCTTCGTCGGGTTCGACCCGCCCCGGCCCTTCCTGCTGATCGCCGTCTGCGATGACTCGTACTCGGTGAAGGCCTCGGGCGGCGCTGACCCGCTCGGGAACCGGTACGCGGAGATGGCCCACGCGATCCGGATGGTCGGGCAGTGGAGCTTCACGGATCGCTCGAAGGTCGCGGTCGTTCACTTCGACCATCCGCACGGGTACAGCGGGGTAGTGCCGCTCAACGACCGCGATCTCGAGCAGCGCCTGGCGCCATCGCTCCGGCCGCCCGTTGGCGGGAGGGGTACGAGTGATCTCGGCCCGAGCCTCGACCACGTCGAAGACCTCGCGCAGACGCATCCCGACCACGATCTCGTGCTCGGCGTGGCGTCGGACTTCGAGCTGACCGACGCCGATCCGCAGGCGGTGATGTCGAAGCTGATCGGTTTCCCGGGACGTGTGCACGCGCTCCTACTCGGAGGGAACACTCCGCTCGATCTTCACCAGGAGCACATCACGGTGACGAGGATCACGTCGAGCGATGCACCGGGCACCTTCGGCGCCGCCATCCACAGGAGCCTGACGGCAACGCGTCGAGGCGCCCGCTACTCGGTGCTTCACACGCCGCGTGGGCGGGAGGTGCTCTCGTGAACGAGTTCGCCGAGGTGGAGCTCGCCGGGGCGCGCACGACCCTGACGGAGTTCGTGTGGGAGCGGGCAGAGGCGACGCGGGCGCGCACCGGGGTCGCGTGGAGCTTCACGCCCGAAGCGCCGAACACCTACCCGGCGCTTTGTCGGGCGTGGTCGGAGTCACTGACGACGGGAGTCCCGCTGCCGATCTCCAATGCGGACTGCGAGTCGGTGATCTTCACCGAGCCGGAGGCCAATGCGGCGTACCGGTACTGGCACGACGTCACGCACCTCGAGCGGGAGCGGAACTTCTCGAACCCGCACGAGTTGGATATGGCGCACTTCCATCTCTGGGAGGCGGAGCAGCACGGGCTGACGCGCGGATCGCTTCCGTGGCAGCTCCTGCGGGCGGATGCCATCGGGAACGTCCTGCACTGGTCGGTCTACCGCGAATACGTGCTCAACCAGGAGGTGTTCATCCTGAACGCCGTGCAATACGGCCTCGATGCCGCGCTTGTCGCGGAGGCCGCGAGGCGGGGCATGTTCTCGCCGCAGGTGCTGCCGGCGGGGCTGGACTACCAGACCGGCTCCATCTGTCCGGCGCATCCGTCCCACGTCACACCGAGCCCGTAGGTGGGAGGCCTGGCCATGGGTGTCGTCGATTCCACAACACGCTCATCCACGGCCAGGCAGCTCGCAGCACGCGCTCAAGTCGGGACCGTCCACTCGGGCGTCTCGTCACTCCATAGCGGGAGCGATCGGACGGTTGACGTCCGCATCTGAATCCTTCACAACTATCCGTCCCTCCGGCCTGGGCCACGAAGCGCCTGGCGGACGGGAGGAAGGACCACCACATCATGACCACCACCACGAAAACCTCCCCCGGGGAGGTGAAGCCCCACGGCGAGGCCGCGTTCCGAAAGCAATGGGACGCCTGCCTGGCAGACCCACCGTGGCCCAAGCAGGGCGGCGAGAAGCACTACGACACCATGTCACTCGCCGACATCCAGGCGATGACTCCGGCCATCCAGTCGCTCATGAAGCCGGACTCCTGGATGTTCCTCTGGACAACCGTCGGGCTCGAGGAGATCGCCAAGCAGATCCTCGGCTCCTGGGGCTACCGGTACGAGAACCGCATTATTTGGTGCAAGCCCAACCGGTTCGGCTTCGGCGACCCTCGCATCGGCATCCGCCGCTCCACCGAAGTGCTGCTCGTCGGCACCCGCGGCAACGTCCGCAGCCACTTCCGGTCGCAACAGGACTGGTTCAGCTCGCCGGCCGGGCTGCACTCCGAGAAGCCGCTGGAGCAGTGGGCGATTCTGCGCCGGATGATCGGCCCGGACGCGACCGTGCTGGAAATGTTCGCACGTGAAAAGTTCGCGGATGCCCGCCACGGCTTCTGGGGAAACGAGCTGGAGACCTGTGATGTCTCGCTTCTGCCGTGGGGCTACCCCGTCCCTGCGGACTTCACCACCGCACTCACCCCGGGCGACCTGCCTACGACGACCGCCACCAAGGAGTGAGCCATGCCCACGAAAGACGACGACAAGGAACCGGTATCGATCATGACGCGCTTCTTCCGCGCCTGCGTGCTGATGCTGGCGGGAGTGTTCGTGCTCTGGCTGGCGCTGCACCTGCTTGCCCAGATCTGGGGCTGGCTGCTGCTGCTCGCGGCGATCGCGGGCCTGATCTACGGCGTCATCTGGTTCGTCCGGTGGCGTCGGGATCGGCGGTGGTGAGCATGAGCACGTTCACCCCTGACCGTTCGTTGTGGAATGAACAACGAGTATTGACTTCGAACCTATGTTCGAGCATAATCCGCCGTCCCCTCCGCGATCACAAGCGCTTTGAGAGTCCGTCGGCGGGAGCACATCAACAACTGAACAGAGAGGAGGTTTCGCCTTGAACACCCCCACCAATCGCGAAGGCCGCCGTCGCTACAAGAAGGCTCACGGCCGGAGCGTCTGGGTCTTCTCCGAACTGAACCGAGACCTCCGTCCGGAACAGATCGCGAAGATCATCACCAGCGCCGGCCTGGAGCAGGCCCGCCGAGAAGCCGAGGGCCGCGCCGAAGAAGAAGCTCGCCTCGCTCCCCGCGACGACGAGGAGGACGGCAATGCCTGAGCCCTTCGTCTTCACCCGTCTCTATCTGCGCCGCCCTATTGAACCGCGGACGGTCTCGAACCTGATCGCTCGGCTGGCTGGCTCCGACATCCCTCGGCCGCTCGCGCTGGAGGTGCGGATCGACGACACCGGCATCCAGTACCTGCTGGGCTGCACGCCGACCAGCGTCCGCAAGCTCCAGAACTTGCTGCGCGGATTCGTACCGGGGCTCAGCTTCGACAGAGCCACCCGAGCACCGCTCGTAAGCGCAGCCCGAGTCGAGGCCACGCGAAACGGGATGCCGCCGAGCACCGTCGCCCCGGAAGATCTCGTCGCCGCGCTCTACAGCGAACTCGTGACGAGGCGTAACGGCGAGACGATTGCGCTGCAGGTCGTCCTGGGTAAGGCCCACGGCCCGATGTCGATCCGCCCCGACGCCCCAGACCCGCTCCAGCCCATCGGGTCTCGGCTCTGGCACGGCGTCAAGAAGGCGGCACTCGACACCCGGCGCAAGCTTCAAGACCACGCGGCCGAACCCCGCCTGCAAGTAGCGGTGCGGATCGGGGTCGACGCGCCGACGCCGCAGCGGCGCGAGGCACTGGCCAGGGGCATCTTCGGCAGCCTGCAAGGGCTGGATGCCGTCGGCGTGCGGCTGAAGCTGATCCGCGAACCCGCAACGCGGCTTCACAAGGCATCTCCCACGCACCTGCGCCTTGAGCTGACCCCTACCGAGTTGACGCCCCTTCTGGGCTGGCCGCTCGGTGAGCGCGACCTCCCGGGCATCGACCCTCTGCACCCGAAGCGACTGCCCGTGCCGAAGGAGATCTCCGAGACGGAGAGCATCTTCGCCACCAGTGCCGGCCCCGGCCCCGAACGCCTCGTAGGATTCGAGACCTCCGGGCGACTGCAACACAGCGTCTGCATCGGCCCGACAGGATCGGGGAAGAGCGTGCTCCTGGAGCACCTCATCCTGAGCGACATCGCAGCTGGGCGGGCCTGCGCCGTGATCGAGCCGAAGCGCCAGCTGATCGACTCGATCCTCGACCGCGTGCCCGCTACGGCCGCAGGCAAGATCGTCGTCCTCGACGCAGCCGATCCCTTCCCGGTTGGGTTCAACCCACTGGAGCTCGGCCCTGGCGACGACCCGTATGTCGTCGCGGACAACCTGCTCGCCGCCTTCGCCGCTCTCTTCGAAGACGGGTGGGGCCCCCGCTCGGCCTACCTGCTCCAGGGTGCACTCGTGACGTTGCTCCTCGCGGGACACAGGCGAGGGATCCCGTACACGATCATCGATCTGCCGAACCTCCTGACCGACGCTCCGCTCCGTCTAGAAGCCGTCAAGGAGGTGCAGGACGATCCGGCGCTCGCCACCTTCTGGCGCGAGTACGAAGAAATGCCGGTGCGCCAGCGCGTCAACCAGATCGCCGCTCCACTCAACAAGCTCCGCAAGATCGTGATGCGGAAGAACCTCGTCGCGGTGCTCGGCCAGCCCTCCCCACGCTTCAAGCTCCGCAAGCTCTTCGAGGAAGGTCAGACCGTTCTGGTGCCGCTCAATGAGGCACTCATCGGGAAGGGTGCAGCGAACTTCCTCGGCAGTCTCGTGCTCGCCGAACTCTGGACCGCGACGCTCAAGCGCGCGACCGAGAAGGAGCCGTGGAAGCGTCCCGGGATGATCTTCGTCGACGAGGTGCAGAACTACCTCCACCTCCCTACCGACATCGGGGACGCGATGGCCACCAGCCGCTCCTACGGGGTCGCCTGGCACGTCGCCCACCAGTTCCGCGCCCAGCTGCCTCCCGCCATGCGCGAGGGCTTGGACACCAACGGCCGCTCGAAGTTCGCGTTCTCACTGGGCCCGAAGGACGCTGCCGATCTCGCCAAGCACGCACCAGACCTCACGACCGAAGACTTCCAGAGGCTCGGCAAGTACGAGATCTACTGCCGCCTCATCTCGGACGGCGCCCCCACCGACTGGTTCTCCGCCCGCACGTTGCCACCGGCACCCGCGACCGGGGCGCGCACGGAGATTCTGAAAGCCAGCCGCGACCAGTTCGGCCTCGTGGCGCCCCGTCCACTCACCGAACCACCCCCGCTAGTGCAGGCGACTCCAATCGCTTCGACCCCTGTGACGTCGAAGCTCCCCAGGGGTCAGAAGGCGAGGCGCGCATGATCCTCGTTTCGCTTCCCACCTACCTCTGGAGGAGAACGTCCGTTCGCGCGTCCGCTCGGCAGTCCACTCGCCTCCGGCTGGCGGCCTCGCACCCCGCCCAATTCAGGCCCTTGAGGCCCCTTTCGGGCGGGGACTCACCCTGCTTCGCAGGGCGTCTTCTGAAGGCTTCTAGTGCCCGGAGGCAGCCATGACGGACACCCCTGCCACCTGGAAGCCCAGCCGCATCCGCGAGCTCGAGCTGCACCTCACCACCCGCGACGAGCGGATCCTCGAAGACCTCGAGCGATTCCGTCTCCTCACGAGCGGACAGCTGCAGCGCCTGCACTTCGGCGTCGACCCCCTCGGACCCCACGCGTCGCAGCTCGGCGCAGTACGAGCCACCAACCGAGTACTCACCCGCGTCGAGAAGCTCGGCGTCATCGCCAGAGTGTCCCGGCGCATCGGCGGACCTCACCACGGCTCCAGCGCCACCATCTGGCAGCTGGCACCCGCTGGCGAGAGATTCCTACGCGCCCGGCGCGGCGACCCTGACCGACGCAAGTTCGGGAACCCTGGCGCGGTCTTCATCTCGCACACCCTTGCCATCGCCGAGGTCGCCGTCGGGGCACTCGAACAGAGCCGCCTCGGCGGCTACGAGGTGCTGGAACTCGAGACCGAACCGACCTGCTGGCGCACCTTACAGTCCGGCGGCGCTGCGCTGACGCTCAAGCCCGACCTCCTGCTGGTCACGGCAGACGCAGACACGGAGACGCACTCGTTCTGCGAGATCGACCTCGGAACCGAGCACCTCCCCGCCATCCGACGCAAGTGCGACGTCTACCAGCGCGCCTTCCGCGACGGCAGCGAGGAACGCGCTCGCGGGCTGTTCCCGGCCGTCGTCTGGATCGTGCCGGACGAGAAGCGCGCCGCAGCCCTTCACGCCGGCATCACCGCCGACAAGGGCCTCGACCCGGACCTGTTCACCGTCGTCACCCGCGACGCGGCGCTCGCCACCCTGGCTCCCTACGAGCCGTCCACCACAACAACTTCACCTCAGTAAGGAGGACACCACACCATGACTTCATCAACACAACTCGCTCTCGACATCGACAAGATCGTGCCGGCAAGCCTGGACCAAGCGGAGACCGCGCTGCGGATCCTCGAGGACTGGGCCGACGGCGACACCACCGACATCGACGAAGGCATCGCCCGACTCCTCGCCGCCACCATGCACGGCGGACCTGAAACCGCCCTGCACCAGTTCGCTGCGACGGGCGAGCTCATCGCCGACCAGGCACTCGAAGAACTCGGTGCCGTCGAAGTGCCGCTCGAACGCGAAGCCTGGGTCGACGCGCTCGGCAGATACATCATCAACGGAGGGCGCCGCTCATGAGCGAACGCGAACCGCACCATACCCCTGAAACGCGCGAGGCACGCACCTCTGAGGATCTCGACTTCCGGCGCCTCGAGGTCGCCTACCGCCGCTTCAACCAGATGATCACCGACGGCATCGCCCAAGCGTTCGCCGAACACACCGAGATCGACTTCGACACGGCCCGGTGCATCGCGCACGTGCTGGGACGCGCCCACGGGCGCGACAGCAGTCTCGCGTGCTACGCCCGCAGCGGTGAAGGCAACTACCTGTCGCTGCGCGACGAGTACCTCGCCATCTACACCGACGTGCGGGCCGACGCCGTGACCAAAGAACTCGTGGACTGGTTCGCCACCTATCTCGTCCAGGAGGAGAACACGGGCTCAGGAAGGCGTTTCATGAACGAGCACCAGCCGCCGAAGCTCGAGCAGCTCCTCGTCCGAACGAGCGTCCCCGTGAACCGCGAACGGTTCACTGTCAACGTCCCGGCCAGCTGGGACAGCGGCGAGGAAGACGCCCTGATCGAACTCCTCACTGACCTGCAACTCGACTCTGACGAAGCGCTCCAAGCGTTCCTCATGCTCCCCGACGTCAGCGTCGGTACCCCGGACATCATGGAGAGCTTCCACGAAGCATTCGCCGGGACGTACGGCAGCGAGGAAGCGGCCCTGCGCGCGCTCAGCCCGCTCGAGGACTGGGAGAACAGCCTCGCCGACTGGTGCATCGACAACGGCCTCGACCCGGACGCCCTCGAGTGGAACTACGCACCACTCATGGAGCGCCTACGCGACGTCTACGACGTGATCGAGAAGAACGGGGTGCTCCATGCATTCATCAAGTAGCGAACCCCCGGGCGCGACGCGCAGGAAGGGCAAGTTCGCCCACAGCAGACAGCCACCGTTGCCGATTCCACAACGGAAAAGTGCCGATAAGAAGGTAAAATTAGAGGGTAAACGGAGCACAACCCGCATGATCAGACAGCTGACAGCAGGCCCGCGCCCCGGCCCGAGAAACTCGGGGGCGCACACTCCACCACATCTCTCTCGAAAGCTGGCCGCAATCGCGGTCGCGGCCCTCACCCACACGGAAGGAGGGCAGCGATGAGCATGCCCGAACTCGATACCCCCTCCGCATTTCTGACCGCCCCGCCTCCGCTGCGGACGGCGCGCATCGAGATGACCGAGGATGAGGCCACCGCCAGCGTCGCGGCCGACCACCCTTTGACACCGGCCAACCTGCCGGTGGGCACGCGGGCGGTGCTCTATCTCCGGGTGTCGAGTAAGGGGCAGGTCGAGACTGATTACGACCCTGAAGGAATCTCTCTGCCTGCCCAGCGCCTCTCCTGCACCCGCAAAGCGGAGCAGCTGGGGCTCACCGTTGTTGGGGAGTACGTGGAACCGGGACGTACTGGCACCGAGATGACCAAGCGCGTCGAGTTCCAGCGGATGCTGGAACGCATCTCGCGGCAACGCGATGTCGACTATGTCATCGTCCACGACCTCTCGCGCTTCGCGCGCAACCGCATCGACGACGCCATCGTTATGGCTGACCTCAAGAAGCGTGGCGTCACCCTGATCTCGGCGACTGAGTCGATCGACGCCACGCCTGTCGGCCAGTTGATGCACGGCCTTCTCGCTGCGTTCAACGAATACCGGAGCGCAAAGGACGGCGCCGAGGTGGCAATGAAAATGGGCCAGAAGGCGAAGAGTGGCGGCACACTCGGACGCGCACCGATCGGCTACCTGAACGTCACCGACAACATCGAAGGACGCAAGGTCAACACCATCGCCATCGACCCGGAACGCGCACCATTCGTGAAGCTCGCCTTCGAGCTCTATGCCAAGGGCCAGATGAGCTTCCAGGACATCGCGGATGAACTCACCGACCGCGGACTGCTGACACGCGCGACAGCTCGGTGGCCCGCAGGACCTATCTCCGACTCAAAGATCCACAGCCTGCTGCGTGACCGCTACTACCTGGGCGAGGTTCGCTACAAGGGCGAATACTTCGAGGGGCGCCACGAGGCGATCGTCGATACGAAGCTCTTCGACCGCGTGCAGGAGCTGCTGGATACTCGCGGCTACGCCAACGAGCGACGCCGAAAGCACGACCACTACCTCAAGGGCACCATCTGGTGCGGACGCTGCTTCCTCGAGTCAGAGACGAACCGCCGCATGATCCTGATGCACGTCAACAAGGGCACGAGTACCTACTCGTACTTCTTCTGCCGCGGCACCCAGGACCACACCTGCGACACCCCGTACTCCAACATCGACCGCGTCGAGGAAGCGATCGAGCGGCACTACAAGTCGATCGCCTTCCGACCGGAGTTCATCCAGGCCGTCCGCGCACTGATGGAAGCCGCCGTCAACGACCAGATCGGCGCGCAGAAGATGCTCCAGGAGCAGACGAGGGCGCAACTGAAGCGACTCGCCACGCAGGAAGACAACCTGATCGACCTCGCGGCCGACGGAGGCATCGATACCTCACGCGTGCGCGCGAAGCTTCGTGACATCACGCGGCAAAGGAAGGAGCTGGAGGACGAGCTCGAAGCCATCACGGACGACATCGCCCCTGGCATGGACTACATCGATGCGCACCTCGAACTGCTCACGCAACCTCACGAGTTGTACCGCTACGCGAGCGACGCAACGCGGCGACTGCTCAATCAGGCGATCTTCACGCGCATCTACGTCGTGAATGAGGAAGTCGTCGGAGACGAACTCCACACGCCGATGCACGAGCTACTCGCCGCGCAACGCGGATGGAACGCCTTCCAGGACTCCGGCGACGAGACACTCGCGAGGGAGATTGCGGTCCGCGAGGCAGCTCGCCACTCGGGCATAGACAAAGAAAAGCAGGCCACCGTTGCCGGTGGCCTGCTTGATGATTTCATCTCGGCTCTGCTTTCCAACCGTGCGGAAACGGTGGGAAGTTGCAGTAAGCCTTACATGGTGCGCCCGAAGGGACTCGAACCCCTAACCTTCTGATCCGTAGTCAGATGCTCTATCCATTGAGCTACGGGCGCACGGTCTTCGCGCGAAACGGCGCGAAGACCGGAGATCAGCCTACCTCACGGATCGGCGCCCCGCGAATCGGCGCCGGCCGGGGGCACAATGGGGGGGCGACGAGGAGGTGCCATGCGGCTCGTACAGGTGGCGCAGCGCGCCGAGGATCTCGACCGGGCGACGGACTTCTACACCGTCCTTCTCGACAGCGAGCCGACGGCACGCTTCCCCGACGCCGGCCTGGTGTTCTTCGACCTGGACGGCACCCGACTGCTGCTGGAGGCCGGGGCGCCCGCGGCGCTGCTGTACCTGCACGTCGAGAACGTGCACGAGACCCTCGAGCGTCTCGACGGCCTCGTCGATGTCGTGACGGCGCCGCACGTGATCTTCTCCCACGACGACGACACGCTCGGGCCCGCCGGGCACGAGGAGTGGCACGCGTTCGTGCGCGACAGCGAGGGCAACCTCGTGGGTCTGGTCTCTTTCCAGCGGCCCTGAGCACACCGCTCCCGCGGCTCGGAGACACCGCCGCGTAGGCTGGGGGGATGAGCGCCTACGTCTCGGCGTTCGAGCTGTTCTCCATCGGTGTAGGACCCTCGAGCTCCCATACGGTCGGTCCGATGCGCGCCGCGCGGGACTTCGTGCAGCGACTGGATGCGGCGGCCGACCTCACCCGCGTCTCCCATGTCTCATGCGCGCTGTACGGCTCGCTCGGCGCCACGGGCCTCGGCCACGGCACCCCGGATGCGGTGGTCGCAGGGCTCGCGGGCCTCGCGCCCGAGACGGTCGACCCGGCCGAGGTCCGGGGGGCGTGGACCGCGTGGCCGGACGGACGCCCGCTGCTGCTCGCCGGGCGCCGCGCCGTCGTCTTCGCGAAGGACGACGTCGTCTTCGCGCCGCGGACGCGGCTGCCGGGGCATCCGAACGCCCTCACGCTCGTCGCACGCGACGCCGCCGGCGCCGTGGTCGCCGAGGAGACGTACTACTCGGTCGGCGGCGGCTTCATCCGCCGCGAGGGCGAGCCGTCGCGCGTGGCCGCGCAGCGGTTCCCGTTCGACTACGACGACGCGGCGGGCCTGCTCGCCCTGTGCGACGAGCACGGCATCACGATCGCGGAGGCGGCGCGGCGCAACGAGGAGGCGCTGCGCAGCGACGCCGACATCGCCGCGGGGCTCGACCGCCTGTGGGACACGATGGCCGCGTGCGTCGAAGAGGGCCTCCGCGCCGACGGCGTGCTGCCGGGGATGCTCCGGGTCACGCGGCGCGCGTCGCGGATCCGCGCCCAGCTGGAGGAGGCGGAGGCCGATGGCCGCCGCGAGCTGCCGGGGGAGTGGCTCGGCGCCTTCGCGCTCGCCGTCAACGAGCAGAACGCGGCCGGCGGGCGCGTCGTCACCGCGCCCACGAACGGCGCCGCCGGTATCCTGCCGGCCGTCGGCATGTACTGGTGGCGCTTCCTCGCCGACTCCGGGCTGGGGTCGGGCAACGCCGTGACGCCGTACGGCGAGCTCGTGGGAAGCGCGCTCCTCGGGTACGACGGCTCGACGGCCACGCGCGACGAGACGGCGCACTGGGACGACGAGCGGGTCGCCGAAGCCAACCGGCGGCGCGGCATCCGGCGATTCCTCCTGACGGCGACGGCGCTCGGCTCGCTCTTCAAGGCGAACGCGTCGATCTCGGGCGCCGAGGGCGGCTGCCAGGCGGAGGTCGGATCGGCGTGCGCGATGGCGGCGGGCGGACTGACGGCGGTCATGGGCGGCACCAACCGGCAGATCGAGAACGCCGCCGAGATCGCGATGGAACACCACCTCGGCCTCACGTGCGACCCGGTCGGCGGGCTGGTGCAGATCCCGTGCATCGAGCGCAACGCGATCGCCGCGTCCACCGCGGTGACGGCGGCTCGACTCGCGCTGCGCGGAGACGGCTCGCATTTCGTGTCGCTCGACACCGTGGTGGAGACGATGCGCCAGACGGGCATCGACATGTCCACGAAGTACAAGGAGACGAGCGAGGGCGGACTCGCCGTGAACGTCATCGAGTGCTGAGCGCGTGTCGCGGCGACGCTAGACGCCGTCGACGGCGCGGCCGCGCAGCTTCGCGGTGAGGTCGCGCAGTGCGACGAGCTCGTCGTGGGTGAGCGGCGACATCCGTTCGGCGATGGATGCGGCGTGCACGGCCGCGATGCGGCGGAACGCGGTGGCACCGGCCTCGGTGGCGCGCACGAGCGCGCCGCGACCGTCGTCGGGGTCGGGGCACTTCTCGATGAGGCCGCGAGCGACCATCCGATCGACCAGGCGCGACACGCTCGGCTGGCTGATGAGCATGTTCGCGGTGACCTCCCGCAGGCGCGCGGTCATGCCGGGCGCGCGCGTGACGGTGAGCAGGACGTCGTACTCGCCCTGGGCGAGATCGGTGCCGCTGAAGTCGCCGGCGATGTGCTCGAACACCTCGTGCTGGGCGCGGAAGAGGCTCTCCCACGCCTCCACGGCGAGGCGGCGATCGGTCATGGCATCCAGATTAGAGCCCCTCATAGGCTGAGGGCATGACGCTCGCGCGACGGATCCTCACGGCGGCGACCGGGATTCTCGTGCTGGGGCTCTCGGTGCTCGGCGGGGTGCCCGCCGCATCCGCCGACGTGGACGACTTCTCGTTCTCGAGCTTGACCGCCGACTACACGATCGCGCGCGCCGCCGACGGCACGAGCGAGCTGCGCGTCGTCGAGACCTTCGTCGCGGAGTTCCCCGAGGTCGACCAGAACCACGGGATGCGCCGGCGCGTGCCCGACGAGGCGTTCGGTCAGCCGCTCGATCCGCAGTTCGTCTCGGTGACCGACGAGGACGGCGCCCCGCGCGCGGCCGAGGTCGAGGACGAGGACGGCGAGGTCGTGATCACGTCGCGCGCCGACGACTTCGTGCACGGCTCGCAGACCTACGTCTTCACGTATACGCTGCGCAACGTCACGCCGATCTTCTCCCAGTCGGGCACGCAGGAGTTGTACTGGAACGTCAACGGCGTGGACTGGGCGCAGCCCTTCGGGCGCGTCACGGCGAGGCTGCACATACCCGCCGAGCTCGCCGGCACGCTCACGGACGATGTCGCGTGCTACCAGGGCGGCGCGGGCGAGACGACGCCGTGCGCATCCGTCGCGACCACTCCCGACGGCGACGGGGTCACGGTGACGGCGGAGGCGACCGATCTCGGGCCCGGGCAGACGCTGACCTTCGCGACCGGGTTCACGCCCGGCACGTTCGTGACGTTCGATCCGTCCTATGCGGCGTCGCCGTGGGGCTGGGCGCAGGCGGTGGCGAGCGCCGGGATCGTTGTGGCGCTGGTGTGGGGGATCGCGGTGCGGCGTCGGCATCTGCGGGACGGGCGGGGTCGCCCGACGATCATCGCCGAGTACACGCCGCCGGCCGACGTCGATGCGCTCGAGGCGGCGGTGCTCCTCGGCAGGCCGGCGAAGGCGATCCCCGCCGAGGTGCTCGAGCAGGCGGTGGCCGGGAGCATCCGCATCGTCGAAGGGGAGCGCGGCTGGTTCGGTCGCTCGCCGTTCGAGGCCCATCTGCAGGACCGGTCGCGCGCGGACGGCGACGGGCGGATGCTGCTCGACGGCCTGTTCGGCGAGGACGCCGCGCCGGGCGCCGTCTTCGTCTTCGGCCGGCAGGACACGCGCTTCTCGAAGGCGGCGCAGGCGATCCTCAAGGAAGCGGGTGCCGACCTCGTCGCCAAGGGCCTGCGTCGCACGGTGCCGGCGCGCTCCCGCGTCGGCCCGATCGTCCTGTCGGCGCTCGCCGCCGCTGGGGTGGCGGTGTTCGGGGCGCTCGCGCTCGATGCGAACGTGATCCCGTGGGTGCCGATCGTCGTCATCATCGCCGCCGCCCTCGTCTGTGTTCTCACCGTCGGTCTCGTCGCGCGTACACCCTTGAGCGATCGCGGCGCCGAGACGCGCGACCACCTCGCGGGCCTCCGGGAGTTCATCGCGTGGGCGGAGGAGGACCGCATCCGGATGCTGCAGTCGCCCACGACCGCGGAGCGCGAGCCGATCGACACGGGCGACCCCCGGCAGGTGCTGCGGATCTACGAGCGGCTGCTGCCGTACGCCGTCGTGTTCGGGCAGGAGAAGCAGTGGGCCGAGCGGCTGGCCGTGCTGTACGGCGACGGCGGTTCGCCGAGCTGGTACTCCGGGACGACGGCGTTCAGCGCGGCGTCGTTCGCGTCGAGCGTGGGGTCGCTGTCGGTGAGCGCGACGTCGTCGTCGGGGTCGGGCGGTTCGACGGGCGGCGGGTCCGCCGGCGGCGGCGGTGGCGGTGGCGGTGGCGGCGGCGTGTGAGCCCGTCATCGCGACGCACGCGGTGCGTCAGTCCCGCCCGGGCAGGAACGCATGCCGAACCGCCGTCCGCAGCGCACGGCGCCGGCGATCGTGTGCACTCCGGGCGTCATCGGGAGTGGCCGCGGAGGTGACGCTCGTCGGCGCCCACGCCAAAGAGAGCGCGACGACGAGGTCATGGACCTCCGCCGGCGAATAGTCGGCGCGGATATCGCCCCGCTCCTGCGCGGTGCGGATCGCGGCGCGCTTCGGTGCGTCCAGTTCCACCTGAAGCACGCCATCCACGCCGACCTGCGCGCCGTCGCGCGACCGGTGACCGACCGGCAGCGGCGGCAAGCGATCTTCGAGTACATCGTCGACGACTTCAATCAGCCCCACAATCCGGCGATCGTGCGACAGCCGCAGCGTGTCGAAGACTGGCTCGCCGGCAGTCCTCTCCTCGAGATCGTCTTTCCGGATCTGCCGGCTGATGCGACGGTCGAGGGGATGCGACGATGAGCCCTGACCCGCGCGTCGCGATCGTCACGGGCGCGTCCAGCGGCATCGGCCGTGCCGTGGCCCTCGCGCTCGCGCGCGACGGCCACCACGTGCTGGCGGTCGCTCGGCGGCAGGACCGGCTCGACGAGCTCGTGCGCGCGGGGGGTGCTGACGCGGCCGGCGGCGGCTCGATCTCGCCGTTCGTCGCGGACGTGACCGCCGAGGGCGCGGGCGGCGAGATGGTTGCACGAGCGCTCGAGCGCCACGGGCGGCTCGACGTCCTGGTCAACGCCGCCGGATACGGAGTCAACGCCGCGTCCGAGAGCGCGGGCTGATGGAGTCGTGGCGGAAGGAGTTCGCCGCGCGGGACGTGCGGTTCACGACCGTGCACCCGGGCGCGGTCGCGACGGAGTTCGGCGGCGATCAGGCGTTCATCCGCGACTGGTACGAGGACATGGAGCGGCGCGGCGCCGTCATCCGACCGGAGGACGTCGCCCGGGTCATCGCGCTCGCGCTCGACCTCCCGCGGGAGGCGTCGTTGTCCGAGATCACGGTCCGTCCGACGCGACAGGCCTGATCGCCGAGTCCGGTCGGCGGCGCGCGGCCGACGCCGGGGCGACGGGCGTTCAGAAGGGTGGGTCGCCGGGTGGGGGGTCGGGTTCGTCTCGGAAGATGACGTATCGCTCGGGTGGGTCGGTGGAGACTTTGCCGAGGGGGCTGGTCCAGCGGATGCTGCCGTCGCGGAGCTGCACCGGTTTCCAGGGTTTCTCGGTCTTGAGGGTGTGGTGCCTCTTGCACAAGCACGCGAGGTTGCACGCGTCGGTCGTCCCGCCGAGGGCCCAGTCGCGGTTGTGGTCGCGGTCGCAGTGCCGGGCGGGGCGTCGGCATCCGGGGAATCGGCAGTGGATGTCGCGGGCGGCGAGGTAGCGGTCGAGGTTCGCGGGTCGCCGGTAGGTGTCGGTGGCGAGCACGTGTCCGTGGATGGGGTGGGTGAGGATCCGCTCCCACGACGGCGCCTGAGCCAAGAGACAGCGGGCGGTGTCCGCATCCACCGGTGTCGCGCCGTCGAGGGCGGCACCGCGGTCAGCGAGCCCGGCCGCGGTCAGCGCGGGGATGACGATCGACGCGCGCGCCTGGATGGCGGCGAGCCCGCCGTGCGGGCCGCTGATCGCGCCGGTGGTGGGGTCGATGCTCGGTCCGCCGGTCAGGAGCAGGTCGATGGCGATGTCCGCGCGGATCTGGTCCAGGTTCCGCTGGTCGTAGACCGCGTCGTCATCCTCGGTGTCACCCTCGGGCGCGGCGACCTGCGCGGTCTTGGTCTCGTGGGCTTGCTGGGTGAGCCGGTCCCAGATGCCTTCGGCGAGGACGGTGGGCGCGATCATGCCCAGTTCGGACATGCCCTCGCCCCGGCGCTGCATCCACACCGTCCGCCCCTTCACCGCCTCCCGGTGCCGTTCCGTGATCGACCGGGGGTGGAGTTCCTGGGCGACCTGTTCGGCGAACGCCCTCGTCCGCGGCGCGGTATCCCGCAGCGCCCGCTCCAGCACGACCGTCTCGTACAGCGCGCGGGTATCGGGGTCGGTCAGCGCCCGTCCGGTCTCGACGATGACCATCGCGTGCCGCGCCGAGATTCGGCTTTCCGCGAGGGCATCGAGGGTCGCCGGATAGCCGTCCACCAACTCCAGGGCCGCGTGCATCCGGTTCTGCACCGCCCGGTCGTTGACCCGGGTCGCGAGTCCGATCTCAGTGGCGATCGATCGTTCTTCGAGTTCGCGCATCCGCCTCTCGGCCGACTGGTGAGCGGCACGCTTGTTCGCGATCCGCAGAGCGGCGGCGAGGTCGCAGATTTTCGCCGCTTCGATCTCGGCGATCGCTTCGTCGGCCGCGACGAGCCGGTCCACGATGCCCGCGAGCGCGGCGTCATCCTCGTCAGGATGAGCGATGCTCGCAGTGTCGATCATGTGCCTACTGTTGCACCAACCTCCGACATCGCTCCGGCCGTTGAGCCGGCCCTTCGACAAGCTCAGGGACCACCCTTCGACAAGCTCAGGGACCACCCTTCGACAAGCTCAGGGACCACCCTTCGACAAGCTCAGGGACCACCCTTCGACAGGCTCAGGGACCACCCTTCGACAAGCTCAGGGACCGCCCTTCGACAGGCTCAGGGACCACCCTTCGACAAGCTCGGGAGCGCCCTTCGACAGGCTCAGGGACCACCCTTCGACAGGCTCAGGGACCACCCTTCGACAAGCTCAGGGACCGCCCTTCGACAGGCTCAGGGACCACCCTTCGACAAGCTCAGGGACCACCCTTCGACAAGCTCAGGGTCCGGAGCTCTTCGTCTCGGTCGACCCACTCCTCGTTCAGGCTGCGAGCCCGCTACCCGGACCTGAGCGAGGGGAGCGAGACGAAGCGTCACCCCGCCGATCGCGAGCACGAGCCGGCGGGCTGCTGCGCGCTCCGCGGCTGACCCGCCCGTCATCCTCGCGACGGGTGCGGATGCATCGCCCGACGGACGCGGCGCCCCAGCGCGTCTTCGTACCGTCGGAGCATGAACACACGACGCACGGTCGGCGCCTCGGGCGCAGCGGTCGCGGGCCTCGGCATGATCCTCCTCACCGTCACGGGCTGCGCGCTCGTCAACGACGTCGCCTACGGGCGCGCCGAGAGCTCGTCGGCGAATCCGACCGAGCTCGCGCAGGTCCGCGGCGGCGAGCTCTCGTGGCTGCCCGCGGACGCGACCGACATCCAGAGGGTGGCGTCGACGCGCTCCGACGCCGAGTCGCTCGTGTTCGCGAGCGCCTCCGGACCCACGGGGTGCGAAGACGTCGAGCGCCGGTCCGCCCCGACCATGGTGGTGGCGGATGCGCCGGACGTCTACACGTTCTCGCGCGTGCAGCTGTGCGGCGCGTGGGCGGTCGTGTCGGCGGACGGTGTCTCCTACGCGTGGACCCCCGCGACCGAGGCCGACCCCGAAGGGTGACGCTCGAGAAAGACCGGGGCGGTCACGCCAGAGCGTCGTCGATGAGCGCGAAGACGTCGGGATCCCACGTGAGCGCGCGCTTACACGGGAGCCCGAACAGGTCGGCGAAGAAGATGCTGTGCACGTCGGGCACGCGGTGTACGCGCCGGCGCGGTGCGACGGCGATCTCGACCTCCTCGCCGAGGGCGCTGCGCAGCGCGACGAGACCGTCGTGCGGCCAGAGTCGTGCGGGCTCTGCCCGGGCGGCGAAGTGGTCGCCGCCGACGAGCGTCACCTCGACGTCGTCGGGAAGCCCGCGCTGCCGCGCGTTCCAGCCGTCCGCACCCGCGAGGAAGCGGTGGCTCACCTCGTCGGCCGCCCCTTGGGATACGCGGTCGGCGTAGTCGAGCGACTGCTGCAGGATCGCCGTGGTGGGCTCGTCGCCCTGGGCATCTTCCAGCGCGATCTCGCCCGCCCGGATGTCGCCCAGGAGCGACCCGGTTCACGGCGTGCCGAGGGTGATGAGCCGCGACACGGCCGGGCTCGCCGCATCCGCCCGCGCCAGCGCGGCACGGGAGAACAGTCCGCCCATCGAGTGCGCGACGACGTCGACGGTCTCGATCCCGTGCGTGGCGGCCACGTGCCGGAGGAACGACGCCAGGGCGATGCCGGCGTCCTCGATCGTGCCCGCGGCGTTGATCGTGAGCTCCGCGGGCAGCACCTCGGAGACGTCGGCGAAACCCTGCCAGCCGGCGTCCTCCGTGACCCTGCCGGGCCCGATGCGGGCCGGCGCGGTGAACACGGCACGGCCCCGGCTGAGCAGGTGCGCCCGGATCGCCGACATCGTGTTGCCCGCGGGCAGCCCCGTGCGGGCGGCGGCGTCCGGCGTCGTGAACGGCGTGACGGCAGCACCGCCGGAGACCAGGACGATCGCTCTCACGGCACCATCCTGCCCTGCCGTCCGACGAGCTTTCGACCGGCGCTCAGAGCGGGTACTGCCCGGGCTCGCGGCGCATCGTGATCCAGCGGGTCTCGGTGAACGCGTCGATGTTCGCCTGCGCCCCGCCGTGACGCGACCCCGTGCCCGAGGCGCCGACGCCGCCGAAGGGCGCATTCGCCTCGTCGTTGACGGTCTGGTCGTTCACGTGCACGATGCCCGACGGGATGCGCTGCGCCATCTCCCACCCCGCGAGCGCGTCGGCCGTGACGATGCCGAGCGAGAGCCCGTACTCGGTGTCGGCGGCGAGGGCGATCGCCTCCTCATCGGTGGCGAAGGACACGACCGAGGCGACGGGGCCGAACACCTCGTCGCCGTAGGCGGCGGCGTCGCGCGGCGGGTTCGCCAGCACCGTCGGGCGGTAGAAGAGGCCGTCGTACGTGCCGCCCGCGGCGAGCCTGGCGCCCTGCGCGACGGCGTCCTGCACGAGCGTGTGCACGCGGTCGCGCTGCACCTCGTCGATGAGCGGGCCGAGGTGCACCTGACCGGCTGCGGGGTCGCCGACCGCCATCGAGTCGGCTTTGGCGGCGAGCTTGTCGACGTACGCGTGGAAGAGCGACTCGTGCACGATGTGCCGGCCGACCGTCATGCAGATCTGTCCCTGGTGCAGGAACGCGCCCCAGGTGGCGAGGTTGACGGCCTTGTCGACGTCGGCGTCGTGGCGCACGACGAAGGCGGAATTGCCGCCGAGCTCGAGGTGCGCACGCGTGAGGTGCCGCCCGGCGAGCTCGCCGACCGCGCGCCCGGCGCGCGTCGATCCCGTGAACGCGACGACGCGCACGCGCGGGTCTGCGACCATCGCCTCACCGACGTCCGCCCCGCCCGGCACGAGCTGGAGGAGCCCCGCGGGAAGCCCCGCCTCCTCGAAGATCCGCACCATGCTGACGCCGCCCGTGACGACCGTGCGGGGGTCGGGCTTGAGCAGCACGGCGTTGCCGAGGGCGAGCGCCGGCGCCACGGCGCGGATGCCGAGGATGAGGGGCACGTTGAACGGGGAGATGACCCCGACCACGCCCACGGGCACCTGCTGCGCGAGCGAGAGACGCGGCTCCTCGCTCGCCAGGATGGACCCGAGCGGTGCCGAGGGAAGCGCGGCGGCCTCGTAGCACTCGGCGGCCGTGACGTGCAGCGCGAAGCCCGCGAGCGGCGGGATCGCCCCGACTTCGCGTACGTTCCAGCCCATGATCTCCTCGGCGTGCGCCTCCCACAGCTGGGCCGCCCGACGCAGAACGCCTGCGCGCACCGGATGCGGCGTGGCCGCCCACGCACGCTGCGCTCGCGCGGCGCCCTCCGCGGCGCGTGCGACGTCGTCGGACCCGGCGATCCCGACCATCGCGAGCGTCTCACCGGTGGCCGGTTCGACCGACGCGATCTCGCCGCCGGAGCCGGTCACCCACTCCCCGTCGATGTGGATGCGCCCGGCGAAGACGGCCGGGTCGAGGAGGGGAGCGGTGGTCGCGGGAGCGTCGGTGACGGTCGACATCGTGGTTCCTTCATCGTCGAGAGGAGTGTGATGGATGCGCGTGAATGCGTCTGCCGGAAGCGTACGTCTCCGCTGCCGCGAGCGCGAGGTTTTCCTGAGCGCCTCGCGGGCGCGCGCGTCAAGCCCCGGCCGCCCGCGGGCACGGGACTCCTAGAGTGCGCGGACCGCGGCATCCGCCGCCCGGCACCCGAGGAGCGCCATGAAGCAGCACGAGCGACGGCGCGCGAGCGCCGGTGTCGTGTGGGCGCGGGTCGAGGACGGCTTCCACGTGGGGAGCCGCTACGGCACGTACCTCGGTTCCATCGAGCGGTCCACGGACGGCTGGTACGACGCGTGCGACATGCGCTCGCGCCTCGTCGGTCGCTTCCCCACGCTCGTGTCGGCGATGTCGGCGCTGTCGGCGGAGCCCGCGATCCAGGCGCCGCGACGCTGACCCGCCGCGGCCCCCGCGCGGCCCAGCGCCCGCGGCGCTCGGCAGGGGTGGATCGGCGAGTCCTGGCGAGCGTGCACCGCGCGCGGTAGGAACAGAGGATGCGGAGCGCAGCGTGATCGATCGGGAGGCCCTCGCCGACTTCCTCCGGCGCCGTCGCGAGGCGCTCCAGCCCGAGGACGTCGGGCTGCCCCGCGGCCCTCGCCGCCGCACCGGAGGGCTCCGGAGAGAGGAGGTCGCCGCGCTCAGCCACATGTCGACGGACTACTACGCGCGGCTCGAGCGCGGCACCGGTCCGACCCCCTCCGAGCAGATGATGGCCGCGATCGCCCTCGGCCTGCATCTGAGCCTCGCGGAACGCGACCACGTCTTCCGGCTGGCCGGTCACCGGCCGCCGGAGCGCGGGACGGCGACGGATCACGTGAGCCCGGGGATGCTGCGGATCCTCGACCGTTTGGACGACACGCCCGCCGAGATCGTCACCGAGCTGGGCGAGACGCTGCGCCAGACCCGGCTCGCCGTCGCTCTCCTGGGCGACGCAGCACGGCGCACCGGCCCGGACCGCAGCATCGGGTACCGATGGTTCACCGATCCCGACGCGCGAGCCCCGTACCCCCACGACGAGCGCGTGGAGATGTCGCGCGTGTACGCCGCGGGGCTGCGCGAGCTGGTCGCCGCGCACGGCGCCGGCTCGCGCGCCGCGGCGCTCGCGGAGGGCCTGCGGGCGCGCAGCGACGAGTTCGCCCAGCTGTGGGAGCGCCACGAGGTGGGCGCGCGGCCGCCCGAGCTCAAGCACTTCCACCACCCCGACGTCGGCGACCTCGCACTGTCGTGCCAGACGCTGCTCGACCCCGAGCAGTCGCACCGGCTCCTCGTCTACACGGCCGCACCCGGCACCGACAGCGCCGAGAAGCTGCGGCTGCTCGCCGTGCTCGCCCCCGCCGCGCTGCGCTGAAGGGTGGATCGGCGATCAGCGGCTGAGCGGGCACTGGTCGCCGTCGCGGATGCGCGCGAGCATCGGTGCACGCTCCCGAAAGGACACCCATGACCCGCTCCAGCAGCACCCTCCGCCTCCCCGACCTCCGCCTTCCCGACCTGACCGATCGGCTCGCCGTCGTGACCGGCGCCAGCGACGGCATCGGGGTCGTCATCGCGGCATCCCTCGCCGCCGCCGGCGCCGAGGTCATCCTGCCGGTGCGCTCGGTCGACAAAGGCGCGGCCGCCGTCGCCCGCATCCGCGCCACGGTGCCGGATGCGGCGGTGTCCACGCGCCCGCTCGACCTCGCGTCGCTCGACTCGGTGGCGCGATTCGTCGCGTCGGTGCAGGGCGACGCGCGTCCCCTCCACCTCCTCGTGAACAACGCGGGCGTGATGACGCCGCCGCATCGCCAGGAGACGGCGGACGGTCATGAGCTGCAGTGGGGCACCAACCACCTCGGGCACGCGGCGCTCACGCTCGGACTCCTGCCGCTGCTGCGCGCGGGCGCCGCCCGCGTCGTGCATCAGACGAGCATCGCCGCGCGCGGCGGCAGGATCGTGTGGGACGACCTCGACGGCGAGCGCGACTACGGCGCGATGACCTCCTACGTGCAGTCCAAGCTCGCCGTGGCTCTTTTCGGCCGCGCCCTGGAGCAGCGCAGCCGCGCGGAGGGCTGGGGCATCAGCAGCGCCGTGTCGCATCCGGGTGTGTCCCCGACGAACCTGCTCGCCGCGCAGCCGGGGCTCGGGCGCCCGCGGGAGACCGGGGCGCGCGGCGTCATCCGCGTGCTCTCGCGCCTGGGCGTGGTCGGCACGGTCGCCTCGGCCGCCGAGCCGGCGCTCCTCGCGGCGACGGAGCCCGACGCGGGCGACGCGTTCTTCGGCCCATCGCGCACGGTCGCTGGTCACGCGCGCCGTATCGAACCGTGGGCGCCGCTTCGCGACACCGCCGAGGTGCGCCGCGTGTGGGAGGAGACCGCGCAGCTCGTCGGCCCGCGCTTCGCCGTCGCCTGACCCCGTCGAGTGCCACGATACGCCGCATCCGCCCGCGCACAACGGCGTGCCGCGGACACTCGACGCCCGGCTAGCATCGGGCGGGTGACGCACACACGATGGGCCATCCTCGGACCCGGGGCGATCAGCCGCGACTTCCTCGCCGGCCTGCAGGCGAGCCGCTTCGGCGTGCTCCAGGCGGTGGGCAGCTCCGACCCCGACCGGGCGGCGGCGTTCGCCGATGCGGCCGGTGCGCCGGCATCCGGCGACTACGCCGCGGTGCTCGCACGCGACGACGTCGACGCGGTGTACATCGGCACCGTCCACACGGGGCACGCCGACCTCGCCGTGCAGGCCCTGGAGGCCGGCAAGGCGGTGCTGTGCGAGAAGCCCGCGGGCGTCGGCGTCGCGGAGGTGGAGCGGATGCTGGATGCCGCGGCGCGCACGGGGCGTCCCTTCGTCGAGGCGTTCAAGAACCGGTTCGGGCCGTGGGCCGACGCGCTGCGCGACCTCCTCGCCGACGACGCGCTCGGACGCCCGCTGCACGTCGAGGCCGCGTTCGGATTCGACGCCCCGACGCGCGAGGGAAGGCTGTTCGACCCCGCGCTCGCGGGCGGCGCGATCCTCGACGTCGGCTGCTACACGGTCTCCCTCGCGGTGCAAGCCGGTGCGGCCGCCGGCGGGGCGCTGTCCGTCGACGTCGTGGATGCCGGCGGCACGCGCGTCGCGGGGGTGGACGGCGACGCGTGGGCGCGGGTGCGCCTCGGCGCCGTGGACGCTCTGCTGCGCACGGCCGTGGTCCGCGACCTGCCCTCGTCCGCGCGCATCGTGTGCGAGCGCGGCGTCATCGAGCTGCCCGACGCGTGGGGCGAGCGCGCCGAGAGCGCGAGCCGGATCGTCGTGGTCGCCGACGGCCAGGACGCCGATCTGCGCGAGCTGCCGACCGTCCAGCCCATGGCGGCCGAGGCCGATGCGGTCTCCCTCGCGCTGCGTGACGGCCGCCAGGAGGCGCCGGAGATGCCGTGGGAGCACTCGCGGCTCATCGCGCGTGTGCTGGAGGAGTGGCGGGCCCGCATCTGACGGCCACGGATGCGGCGTAGCACCGTCGTGCCGTTCGCGCCACCCTTCCGGCCGACTCAGGACCGCGGCCTACCGTGTGTGCTCCGGGATCTTCCCGGGATCATGACGGAGGGAGCGATCATGGGACTCGACGACAAGATCAAGAACGCCGCTGAGGAACTCGGCGGCAAGGCCAAGGAGGCCTTCGGCAAGGCCACCGACAACGAGCGCGTGGAGCGCGAGGGTCAGGCCGACCAGACGAAGGCCAACGTGAAGCAGGCCGGCGAGAACGTCAAGGACGCCTTCAAGTAAGCGGCCGCTTCTCGAACGCCCCGTGCTCGCGCGCGGGGCGTTCGTCTGTGTGCGGGGATCGCGCCGTCAGGCCGCGGCCGCGGCGCGATGCCGCGCGAGGAAATCGTCGAGCGCGTCCCGCGTGGCGGTGAGTTCGGCGATCCGCGCGGAGAGCTCGTCGCGCACCGGCGCGAGCGCCGCGGCGACATCGGCGTGCACCGCGGGCGCGACCTCGCCCGCGCACGACAGCACCGTGCGAACGGTGTCGCGCGCGAACCCCATGCCGAAGAGCGCCTGGATCGCCGACGCGCGCGCGACCGCGCCCTCGTCGTACGTGCGGTAGCCGTTGTCCTCGCGCCGCGCCGTGAGCAGGCCCGTCTTCTCGTAGTGGCGCAGCGACCGCTGGCTGACGCCGCTGCGCGCGCTGAGCTCACCGATGAGCATCCGCTCGCTCCTCCTTGACCTTGACATGATGTCAGAGCTTAGCGTCGTCCCCGACGAGAGGACGCACCCGTGAGCGACGACATCAGCACCCAGGAGATCGAGGTGGGAGACCGCATCCGTACCTTCCACGTGGTGGACCGCCGACCCGAGCGCGAGCCGCGCCCGCTCTTCCTGGTCTTCCACGGCTCGCGGCAGGACGGCAGGGCCCACCGCCGCTTCACGGGGGCCGCCCTGGACGCCCTCGCCGAGGACGATGGCGCGATCGTGGCGTACCTGGACGGCTTCCGCGGCAATTGGAACGACGCGCGTGCCGAGAGCGCGTTCCCGGCTCGCCGGGAGGGCGTCGACGACGTCGGTCTCGCCCGCGCCGTCGTGGACGAGCTCGTGCGCACCCGCGGCGCCGACCCGCGGCGCGTGGTCGGGATCGGATACTCCAACGGGGGCCAGATGGTGATGCGCCTGCTCCACGAGGCGCCGGACCTCCTTGCGGCGGCGATCATCGTCGCCGCGACGATGCCGGTACCGGGCAGCTTCCGTCTCCCCGGCCCGACGCCGTCCGCGCGTCCCGTGCCGGTCACGCTCGTGCACGGAACGGCCGATCCGATCGCCCCCTACGCCGGCGGCCGCATGAACGCGCTCGCGCGCGCGCTGTTCCGTGTGGACGGCACCGTCCTCTCGGCGCCCGAGACCGCCGCGTACTTCGCCGAGCGCAACGGCATCCGCGCGGCACCGGCTGTGACGGCGGCGACACGAGTGCCGCGGGAGCGCCGGGGTGTCGCGATCGTCCGCACGCGCTACCGCGACGGCGCCCGCCCGCCGGTCGACCTCGTCACGATCGACGGCGGGGGTCATACGGTGCCCGGACCGCACGCCGGACCCCGGGTCGTCGGACGCACCGCGCGCGGCGTCTCGATCGCCGACCTCGCGCGCGACGCGCTCGCCGCGATCCCGGCGCCACGTTAGTCGCGTCGGGAGCGGATCAGGGTCGAGGCCGCACCGAAGCCCGTCGGCGCAACGGCATCGGGATCCGGTGGACCGCCGCGTCGGTGCCGTCGCCGTCGGCGGCGAGCACGAGCTCGATGGCGCGCTCGCCGAGCTCGTAGTGCGGCAGCGCGAACGTCGTCAGGCCCGGACGCAGCCACGTCGCCAGCTGATGATCGTCGAAGGAAACGATCGACATGTCCTCCGGCACGCTCAGACCCGCTTCCTGCAGCGCTTGGTACGCGCCGAAGGCGAGCCGGTCGTTGAAGGCGATGATCGCTTCGCCGCGCGCTCCGGATGCGAGCAGCTCACGCGTCGCGCTCCAGCCGTCCTGCGGCAGCCAGTCGTGGGCGATGCGGCCGGATGCGGGGGACACGCCCGCGTCCGCGAGGGTGGCGAGGATTCCGGCGAGGCGCTCGCGGCCGGCGACCGTCTCGTTCGGCAGGTCGTCGGCCTCGGGCCCGGCGCCGATGAGGTGGATGCGGTCGTGCCCGGCGTCCAGGAGCAGCCGCGCGGCGTTCTCGCCCGCCGCGTACTCGTCGGGCACGACCGAGACGACCGGCGCCCCTGTCGCGGGCAGGGCGTTCAGCATCACGGTGGCCGCGCCGTCGAGTAGAGCGGGAACCGCCCGCTCGCGTGTGAACATCGACGCGATGACGAACCCGTCGACCTGGCGGTCGAGCATGGCCTCGATGAGGCGCTCCTCCTCGGCCGGGTCGCCCTCGGTCTCGCCGATGAACAGCATGTAGCCGTTGCGGTGGGCGTGGGTGAGCGCGCCCTTGATCATGTCGCCGGCCAGCTGCGAGGTCGCGACCGTGTCGGAGATGAAGGCCAGCGTGCGGCTCGAACCGCTGCGCAGGCCCGTCGACACGGCGTTGGGGCGATAGCCGAGCTCGGCGGCGACCTCGCGGACGCGCGCCTGCTTGGCGGGGGAGATGCGCAGCTCGTCGCCGCGCTCGGAGAGCACGAGCGACGCCGTCGTCCGTGACACGCCCGCGGCCGCGGCCACGTCGGCCAGCGTGACTCTCCTGCGCCCCACGACGCCTCCTGTCCTGTGCGCGGCGCCGTCGCCGCATCCGCCGTTGACATGCTCGCATCCACCAGCGATGATGATCGGGCTAACTCGATTTAGCATCGCACTAACTCGATTTAGCCCAGACTACGCATCCAGTCCTGTTTCACCAATGGAGGGAGACACCGGTGTCTCGTATTCAGGATGTCCGCGTCCGTGCCCTGGCCGCGAGCGGCCTGCTCGTCGTGGCCGCATTCGCGGTGACCGCGTGCGCGCCGCCCGGCGGCGGCGGCCAGGCCGCGCCCACCGGATCGTCGGGGCCGGTCTACGGCGGCGGCGAGCCCACGTGCGGCACCGAGGACGTGACGCTCAGCATGTACGCCGAGACCGGCTTCCCCCTGCCGACGAAGCTCGCCGACGAATTCACGAAGCAGTACCCGAACGTGACCTTCGACATCCGCGAAGACCAGTTCGCCGTGATCACCCAGAACGCGCCGCGCGTGCTGCGCGACTCGCCGCCCGACCTCATGCGCCTGCCGCAGATGTCCGAGCTCGCGAAGGGTGGCCTGCTGAAGGACCTCGATCCCTATGCGGAAGTGTTCGGCTGGAACGACTGGCCCGCCTCGCAGCTGCAGCAGCTGCGGGTCGGCGAGGACGGCATCCGCGGAGACGGCCCGCTGTACGCGCAGGGCCTGAACTTCTCGATGACCGGCGTCTTCTACAACAAGGACCTCGCGGCGCAGATCGGGATGACCGAGGCGCCGCAGACCCTCGACGAGTTCGACGGCTACCTGCAGAAGGCCAAGGACGCCGGCATCGTGCCGATCGCGCAGTTCAACGGCGGCGCGACCGGCGGGCTGCTGTTCCCGCTCCAGGGCCTCATGGCCTCGTACGGCGAGACGGCACCGATCAACGACTGGATCTTCAACAAGCCCGGTGCCACGATCGACACGCCCGACAATCTCAAGGCCGCCGAGCACCTGCAGAAGTGGATCGAGGCCGGCTACTTCGCCCCCGACATCAACTCGATGGACTACTCGCAGATGATGAGCCGGTTCATCGACGGGCAGAGCCTGTTCATCTTCAGCGGCGATTGGGAGTCGGGCAACCTCGACACCCAGATGCCGGGCAAGGTCGGCTTCTTCCTGACTCCGCCGCTCGAGGAGGGCGGCCCTCAGGGCGCGATGTCGGCGCCGCTGACGTACGGCATCTCGGCGTACGCCGAGCAACCCGACTGCGCGGCCTTCTTCCTCAACTGGGTCGCCACGGACGAGACGGCGCGGACGATCACGGTCGAAGTCGGCGGCTCGCACCCGATGGGGCCGGCGGACGCCTTCATGCCCGAGGTCGCGGCCGACTCGGTGACGGCGGCCACGCTCGCGGCGGGCACGACGGTGAACGAGAAGAACGGCGCGATGGACTTCATCGCCAACGCCACGGGCGCCATCTACGCGCAGAGCTGGACGCCCAACGTGCAGAAGATGGCCGCGGGCGACCAGGATGCCGCGGGCCTGCTGAAGGCCGTGCAGGCCGACTACGAGAAGGAACTCGCCGGCTGACGATGAGCTCCTCCCTTCGTGCTGCGGCGCCGGTGCCCGAGCCCGGCGTCGCAGCCGCCACCCCTGCCCGTCCCCGCCGGCGCGCAGCGGCGCGCCGGCGGGCGACACGGCGCAGCCTCGGCGCGTATCTCCTCGTGCTCCCCGCCGCGGCGTTCTACATCGCGTTCGTCTTGCGTCCGATCGTCCTCACCGGTCAGTACTCGCTCTACGACTGGGACGGCATCAACTCGGCGACCTGGGTGGGGCTCGCCAACTACGCCGAGGTGTTCGCCGACCCGACGCTCGTGGGGGCGATCCTCAACTCGTTCGAGCTGATCATCTACTTCAGCTTCATCCCCGTGCTGCTCGGCCTGTTCGCGGCGAACGTGATCCGCTCGATCGCCGCCAGCCGCCTCGCCGTCGTCGCACGCACGGTGCTGTTCCTGCCGCAGATCATCCCGCTCGTGGCGGCGGGCATCATGTGGACGTGGCAGCTGTCCACCAACGGGCTCGTGAACCAGATCCTCGGGCTCCTCGGGCTCGGCGGCGTCACGCGCGCGTGGCTCGGCGACACCGACACTGCCCTCCCCGCGGTCGGCGTGATCGGCGCGTGGGTGCAGCTGGGGCTGTGCCTGCTGCTGCTCCTGGCCGGCATGACGAAGATCGATCCGAGCCTGTACGAGGCCGCGCGCATCGATGGCGCCGGTCCGGTGCGGGAGTTCTTCTCCATCACGCTCCCGAGCCTCCGCCAGGAGATCGCGGTGTGCGTCACGATCACGGTCATCTCGGCGCTCGCGAGCTTCGACATCATCTACATCTCGACCCAGGGCGGCCCGGCCAGCAGCACACTCGTGCCCGGCCTGCAGATCTACTACCTCGCCTTCTTCGAGCGGCACATCGGCGTCGCCTCGGCGCTCGGCATCGTCCTGATGCTCCTCGTCCTGATCGTCGTGCTGCCCCTGCAGCGCATCCTGAGAGGGCGCGACGCGTGATCGTCTCCGCCCGCGAGACGTGGCTCGGCCGCGCGCTCCTCGTGCTCCTCATGCTCATCACGGTGCTGCCGTTCCTCAGCCTGTTCGTCACGGCGCTGCATCCGCAGGGCACCTACCCCGGCGGCCTGAGCTGGCCGGACGAGCCGCACTGGGAGAACTTCGCCCTCGCGTTCCAGTCGGCCGACATGCTCGCGCTGCTGTGGTCGAGCGTGCTCATCGAGCTCGGCGTCGTGCCGCTGGCGGTCCTCATCGCGACGCTCGCCGGGTTCGCCCTCGGCCACCTCCGCCCCGCGGGCGGCCGGGGTGTGTTCATCGCGTTCCTGCTGGGCCTCACGCTGCCCTTCGAGGGCATCATCGTGCCGCTGTACTACCAGATGCGCGAGATCGGGCTCCTCAACACCCGGTGGGCCATCATCCTGCCGCTGGTCGGGCTGTTCATGCCCTTCGCGGTGACGTGGATGCGGGCGCACTTCGTCAACATGCCGAGCGACCTGTCGGAGGCGGCGCGGATGGACGGCGCCACGACGTGGCAGCTGTTCTGGCGAATCCACGTTCCGCTGTCGCTGCCCGCCCTCTCGTCGCTGGCGATCCTGCTCTTCCTGTGGACGTGGAACCAGTTCCTGCTCGCGGTCGTGCTCGTCGACGATCCCGCGCAGCGGACCATGGCGGGCGCCCTGGGCGCGTTCCAGGGTCAGTGGGGCACCGACATCCCGCTGCTGTGCGCAGGCTCGCTCCTGATCCTCACCCCCACCCTCGTGGTGTTCCTCGTGTTCCAGCGCCAGTTCGTGTCCGCCCTGCTGCAGGGCTCGCTGAAGGGCTGACGTGACCGCGCGCCCGCCCCTGGACCCCGAGATCGCGGCGGCCCTCGCCCGCACGCCCGGCGTCGTCACGGCGCTGCACCCGGGCGAGATCGCGGGGCTCCGCGCCCGCGCGCAGCCGCCGACGGAGGCCGATGTGACCGCCCACGGCCGCCGCACCCTCGAGCGTCTGCGGATCGACGGCGCGGACGGCCACGGCATCGACGTCGCCGTCGCCCGCCCGGCCGACGCGCGCGGCGCGCTGCCCGTGCTCGTCCACGTGCACGGCGGCGGCCTCGTCGCCGGAACGCTCCTCGACGACCTCCCGGCCGCAGCGGAGCTCGCGGGCGACCTCGGCATGGCCGTCGTGTCGACGGACTACCGTCTCGCCCCCGAGCATCCGTTCCCCGCCGCGATCGACGACGTCGTGGCCACCGTCCGATGGGTCGCGGCGGACGGGCCGGCGCACGGGCTCGACCCCGATCGCGTCGTCATCGGCGGCGTGAGCGCGGGCGGCGGTCTCGCGGCGGCGGCGGCGCTGCGCCTGCGCGACGAAGACGGTCCGGCGGTCCTCGGCCAGCTCCTGGTGTGCCCGATGCTCGACGAGCACAACGACTCCTCCTCGGCCGCGCAGATGGCCGGCGCCGGCGCGTGGGACCGCACCGCCAACGAGACCGGATGGTCGGCGTACCTCGGCCGCGAGCGCCGCGACGTGAGCCCGTGGGCGTCCGCCGCCCGCGCGACCGACCTCTCGGGGCTGCCGCCGGCGTTCCTCGACGTCGGCTCGGCCGAGACGTTCCGCGACGAGGTGCAGCGGTACGCCGCGGGCCTGTGGGCCGCCGGCGGCGACGCGGAGCTGCACGTGTGGGCGGGCGGCGTGCACGGCTTCGACGCGCTCGCACCCGACGCGGCGGTCAGCCGCGCGGCGCGCGCCGCGCGAGCGTCGTGGCTGCGCCGCATCCTGGCCCGCGCCGAGGGCCTCGCCCTTCCGTCGGGCGAGGGCCGACGCCGCAGCGCTCCGGCCCCGATACGCTGACAGGGCGGCCGCCCCCCCCGGGTCGCGAGAGGAACTCCATGGCCGATCTCGCCCACCGGCGCACTCGCGCGCGCGTCCGGGTCACGGATGCGGCGGGACGGCCCCTCGCCGGCGTGCCGGTGACCGCCGAGCACGTGAGCCACGCCTTCGCCTTCGGCAACATCGGATTCGACCTCGTGCCGTGGATCGGCGGCCCGTCGCCGTTCGCCGGAAGCGCCGAGGAGCCGATCGATGCGGCAGCCGCCGAGACGATCGCCGCGCGCTTCCTCGACGTCTTCAACGCCGTGACGCTGCCGTTCTACTGGCGCTGGTACGAACCCGAGCCCGGCCGCGCCGACGACGCGCGCCTGCGGGCCACGGCCGAGTGGTTCGCCGCACGCGGCGTCACCGTCAAAGGACACCCGCTCGTGTGGCACACGCTCACCCCGCCGTGGCTGAGCGCGCTCGAGGACGCGGCGGGCGATGCCGCCGTCGAAGACGCGATCCGCGCGCGGATCCGCGCGGTGGCAGGCGGCTTCGCGGGCGTCGTGGACCAGTGGGACGCCATCAACGAGGTCGTGATCCTCCCGGTCTTCACGGCGGAGGACAACGCCGTGACCCACCTCGCGCGGAGCAGGGGGCGCGTGAAGATGGTGCGCATGGCCTTCGAGGAGGCGCGCGCCGCCGATCCGGCCGCTCGGCTCGTGCTCAACGACTTCGACCTGTCGCCCACGTACGAGCAGCTCATCGCCGAGTGCCTCGACGCCGGCATCGCGATCGACGCGATCGGACTTCAGACGCACATGCACCAGGGGTACCGGGGCGAGGAGCAGATCACCCGCATCCTCGACCGCTTCGCCCGGTTCGGACTGCCCCTGCAGCTCACCGAGACCACGCTGGTCTCGGGTGACCTCATGCCGCCCGACATCGTCGACCTCAACGACCACATCGTCGACGAGTGGCCCTCAACCCCCGAGGGGGAGGCGCGCCAGGCTGACGAGATCGCCCGCCACTACCGCACCGTCTTCGCCCACCCCGCGACCGAGTCCCTCACTTACTGGGGTATGACGGACGCGGGCGCGTGGCTCGGCGCCCCCGCCGGCCTGCTGCGCGCCGACGGCTCGCCGAAGCCCGCGTATGACGCGGTGCGTACGCTCGTGCGCGGCGAATGGGCGACGCCGCCGCAGCATGCCGTCACCGACGCCGACGGCATGCTCGTCGTCGAGGGCTTCGCGGGGCGGTACCGCCTCGTGACGCCGCGCGCGTCCGTCGAAATCGACCTGCCCGCGGGCCAGGTCGACGCCGCCATCCGAGAGGAGAACCCCGCATGATCGGCACGAACTGGTCCGGCAACATCGCGTACCGCGCCGCCGAGCTGCAGAGCCCGCGCTCGGTCGCCGAGGTCGTCGACCTCGTGCGCGCCGCCCCCGCCGTCAAGGCGCTCGGCAGCCGCCACTGCTTCAACGACATCGCGGATACCGCGGGCGTCGCGGTGTCGGTCGCCGAGCTGCCGCGGGAGATCCGGGTCGACGAGGAGCGCCGCGTCGTGCGTGCTCCGGCGGGCCTGCGTTACGGCGACATCAGCCCGGAGCTGGATGCGGCGGGGTGGGCGCTGCCGAACCTCGCGTCGCTCCCGCACATCTCCCTGGCGGGCGCCATCGCGACCGGCACGCACGGCTCGGGCGACGCGGTGCCCTCGCTCGCGGCGTCGGTCGCGGGAGTGGAGATCGTCACCGCGGACGGCGACGTGCGGATGCAGCGCCGCGGCGACGCGGACTTCGCCGGCACGGTGGTGTCCCTCGGCGCGCTCGGCGTCGTGACGGCGGTCGAGATCGACATCGTGCCGCGGTACGAGATCGCGCAGACGGTGTTCGACGGGCTGCCGCTGGCCTCGGCGCTCGAGCACTACGACGAGATCACCGCCGTCGGCTACAGCGTGTCGATGTTCACGACGTGGCGGGATCCCGACGTCATCGACCAGGTGTGGGTCAAGCGGCGCGCCGACGAGCCGGGCGCGCTGCCCGGCGACCTCTTCGGGGCGCGACCGGCGGCTGGGAAGCGGCATCCGCTGCCCGGCGTGGATCCGCTGTTCTGCACGGAGCAGGGCGGTGCGCGCGGCCCGTGGTACGCGCGCCTTCCCCACTTCAAGCTCGAGTTCACGCCGTCCAACGGCGACGAGCTGCAGTCCGAGTACCTGCTGCCGCGCGCGCACGCGGTCGCCGCGATCGAGCGCGTCCGCGCCCTCGCGCCCGACCTCGCGCCGCTCGTGCAGGTATGCGAGCTGCGCACGGTCGCCGCCGACGACCTGTGGCTCTCGCCCGCGGCCGGCGCGGCGACCACGGGCATCCACTTCACGTGGGTGCCCGACCAGCCCGCGGTCGAGGCGTTCCTGCCGCGGCTGGAAGCGGCGCTCGAGCCGTTCGGCGCGCGCCCGCACTGGGGCAAGCTGTTCGACGTGGCCGCGGCGCGCGAGCGCGTCCCCGACCTCTACCCGCGGTGGCGCGACTTCGCGGCACTCCGCGAGCGGTGGGACCCGCGTGGCGTCTTCCGCAACGATTTCCTCGCGCGCCTGGGGCTGTGACCGACGGCGCGGTCGACACCGCCGCGCTGACGAGCGACCTCGTCGCGCGGCTGGTGGCCGAGCAGTTCCCGGCGTGGGCGGAGCTGCCGGTGCGGCCGGTCGCGCTCTCGGGCAACGATCACCGCATGTTCCGTGTCGGCGACGCGCTGACCGCGCGGCTCCCGAGTCACTCCGGCTACATCCCGCAGGTGCCGAAGGAGCAGGACGCCCTCTCGCGCCTGGCCCCCCACGTGCCGCTGCCGATCCCGGTCCTGCACGGCCGCGGGCGCCCGAGCGCGCTGTTCCCAGCCCCGTGGTCGGTGCTCGGCTGGATCGACGGGACGCCCCTGAGCGCCGCATCCGTCGACGACGACGACGCCCTCGCCGGCGCGCTCGCCGACTTCCTGCGCGACCTGCGGGCGGCTCCGGCCGCCGGCGGACCCGCGCCCGGCCCGCACTCGGCGTTCCGCGGCGGGTCGGTGGCGCGCTGGGACGACGAGGTGCAGGCGCTCCTTCCGCAGCTGTCCGGGCGCGAGCTCGACGCCGCGGCGGGGATGTGGCGCGACGCGGTCGCCGCGCCGTACTCCGGCCCCGCGGTGTGGGTGCACGGCGACGTGGCGGCCGGCAACCTGCTCGTGCGCGAGGGCCGGCTCGCCGCGGTGCTGGACTTCGGATGCGCCGCGGTCGGCGATCCCGCGTGCGACGCCGTGCCCCGCTGGACGTTCCTGGCGGGCGGCGCGGCCCTCCGCTTCACGCGCGAGCTCGGCGTCGACGACGCCACGTGGGCGCGAGGCCGCGGGTGGGCGCTGTGGAAGGCGCTCATCATGCTCTCGCACACGGTGCCGGGCCAGGCGGAGTTCGCCCGCCGGGTGCTCGACGCGCTCATCGCCGACCGCTGAGCGCGCACCGCGCACCGGCGGATTGTTGCCGTCTGTGACGCCCCGGCCCGCCCGTGCGCGCCCTGTTCGCCACCACCGCCGCGCTCGCCCTGCTGCTCACCGGCTGCGCCGGCGCCGCCCCCGCCGCCCCGGCCGACGCCGCGGACAAGACCGAGATCACGATCGGCTTCAACCCCGGGCCGTACCTGCAGATGTTCCAGGAGGGGATCCAGCCGATCCTCGAGGAGGAGGGCTACTCGGTGAAGACCGTCGACTTCACCGACGGCATCGTCGTGAACGTCGCGGTGGACTCCGGCGAGATCGACGCCAACATCATGCAGCACCCCGTCTACCTCGAGTTCGTCAACGCGCAGGAGGGGCTCGACAACGCGCCGCTCGTGCAGATCCCGACGCCGCGCATGGGCCTGTTCGGCGGCAAGAAGTCCGACCTCGACGACGTCGCGGACGGTTCCACCGTGACGGTGCCGAACTCGCCGTCCAACCTGTACCGCGCGCTGCTGATCCTGCGCGACGTCGGCTGGGTGGACTTCGACGACATCGACGACCCCAACACCGCTGACCTGTCGATCATCACCGACAACCCGCACAACCTGAACATCACCGCGATCGAGAACGCGCAGCAGGTGCCGGCGCTGCAGGACGTGGACTACGCCGTCATCCAGGGGAACTTCATCATCGCGGGAGGACTCGACTACGGCGACGCGCTGGCCGTCGAGGACCAGCCGACGCAGTTCTCCAACGTGGTCACCGTGCGCGGCGCCGACGTCGACGCGGACTGGGCGCAGGCGATCAAGGCGGCGTACGAGTCGCCGGAGTTCGTCGACTACATCCGCTCGAACCCGCAGTACGACGGCTACAACCTCCCCGCCTGGTTCGAGTGACCGCCGACGCGACGGGCGCGATCGTCTTCGACGCCGTCTCCAAGCGGTTCCCGGGCCGCGGCGGCGGCACCGCCGCCCTCGAGGACGTGTCGCTCGAGATCGCGCCCGGGTCGGTGTTCGGCGTCATCGGCTACAGCGGCGCGGGCAAGTCGACCCTCATCCGGCTCGTCAACGGCCTCGAGCAGCCCACGACCGGTCGCGTGATCGTCGACGGGGTGGACATCGGGCGACTCCGCGGACGCGCCCTGCGTGCCGCCCAGAAGCACACCGGCATGATCTTCCAGCAGTTCAATCTGC